>NZ_BAABJA010000002.1:0-283059 GCF_039543065.1 Bartonella pachyuromydis
CATAGGCTTTAAATTCACCAAAATATTTCGTAATCGCTGCTGTCAACGAAGTCTTCCCATGATCAACGTGACCAATCGTTCCTATATTAACATGCGGTTTCGTGCGTTCAAATTTGCTCTTTGCCATCGCCATTAATCTCTTATTCTGTTCTCTTGTGTTAGCACCTAAAAACAGCTCTGTAAAACTGAAGTAAACTAGATTGCTATCTCAGCCAAACCTTATAACTCTTACAAATGAACAACCCACCCCATTTATGATGGGAGGATATTTCCATCATACTCACAAGCCCAATCACTAGCAACTTTTTGGAGCGGGTAGCGGGAATCGAACCCGCGTATTCAGCTTGGAAGGCTGCTGCTCTACCATTGAGCTATACCCGCATAACTACCTACTAACTCTCCTTTGATGAATGGTGGAGGGGGTTGGATTCGAACCAACGTAGCATACGCAACGGATTTACAGTCCGCCCCCTTTAACCACTCGGGCACCCCTCCATTCCATCAGCAAAGTTGCGCGACAAGGCATCACGACAACCAAAATTTGATACCATTCAATTCAAACTGGCTGTGGAGCGGTTATGACGATTACGAGCCTATCTGTCAACAGAATAAATACAATTCTGTACAAATTTCCTACTAATAATTTTTAAAATTACAGTTTTTGTCTATCTATTTCTCCTTTTAAAACGCTATAAGGAAGCTATGAAACAAAAAATGTCAAAAAATTCTCATTATGCCCGTCTACGTCGCCAATATCGCGATGCAAAGGGCTTTTCTTCTCAATCTACCACACGCCCTAAAAAGAAAGCAGCTCCCTTGCAACAAGGTACAATCCGTCTTTATGGTATCCATGCTGTTCAGTCCGCTTTAAAAAATCCAAAAAGAATTTTTAGCTTTCTCTATGTCACTGCTAATGCCTTAAAACGATTAAATATACCCGAATCACAATTACCTTGTCCTGTTACATTATGCTCCCCAAAACAACTCGATGATCTTGTTGGAAGTGATGCAGTTCATCAAGGTGTTGTTGCAGAAACTATCCCCCTTAAACCATGCCAATTGTCTGAATTAACAAACACCGATCTTGTCGTGGTAATGGATCAAATTACAGATCCACATAATGTTGGTGCTATTATGCGCTCTGCTGTTGCCTTTAAAGCTGGTGCACTTATTACGACTTGTCGCCACTCACCTCAAGAAAGTGGCGTGCTTGCTAAAGCCGCCTCTGGAGCTTTGGAGCTTATTCATTATATCACCGTACGAAACCTCGTTGAAGCACTCCAAGAACTCCATAAAGCAGGATTTACTAGCTTTGGTCTTGATTCTGAAGGTGACCACCCTCTAGAAACAGCATTAACAGGAAAAAAAATTGCTCTTATTTTAGGTGCAGAGGGAAAAGGTTTACGCAAAAAAACACGTGAAACTGTTTGTGCATTAACACGCCTTGATATGCCAGGAAATATTAAATCATTAAATGTTTCAAATGCAGCAATAATAGCACTTTACGCAGCTCATAAATATCTTAGATCATAGTTTTTAATTTCTTCCACGAAGTATCAAAGAAACCAATCAATAAAAAACCTGAAAAAAAACCGCCAATATGAGATTCCCACGCGATTTGAACACTATCTTCTTTTAATAGAACAGAGGAAATACCCATGATAAAATCAACACTTAGCCATACACTTATGAAAACAAGTACCCTCCTTGAACGCAAAGTTTTTTTAATAGGCAATAAAGGACTTAAAAATCTTTTATACTGCGTACTACTCCCAAAATAGGTTCGAGAAAAACCGTAACGTGCAAGAGCTCCCATCATTCCACATACTGCACCCGATGCACCAACCAGCGATATCCCACTCTCTTGGTGAAATACAAAATAACTCAACACAGCTATAATCGCTGTTAACATCCAAAATATTAAAAAACGTAAACCACCCAAATGCCTTGCTAAAGGAGTACCAAAAACCAAAAGCCAAACCATATTCATCGCAACATGTTGAAAACTACTATGCATGAATGAATAACTAACAATCGTATGGAAAAATGCTAACGGTTCAGTTTTAAATAATATTGGTATGAATGAAAAAAGCTCAAGACTTTTAATATAGAGTAGGCGAGAAAATAAATATTGAGGAACAAGATAGATACAAAAACAAAGTGCAATCAAAAAAACTATAATAAATGGGACATTCAATAATGGCTCTTTAGGCTGTTTGGGAAAAAATGATATATTGTTATATTGGTGATTGCTATTTTTCATTGTATAAAATCCCATATTTTCTGGTAAACGCATTATCCTTTGTCCAAAATAGATGTATCAGTTTTGACAATAGAGCTATTTTAAATGTAACCTTATTTCTCTACTGCACCTAACTTATCAATGTTGCTGTATAAAACGCTTATATCGCGCACAGAATATTTTGAACGAAATGAATATTGAAGAAATATCATCCACAAAGTGACGGCAGCATACTAAACTTAAATTGAAATCATTCATTTGTCTTAGATCTCTCTTATAGAGATAAGATAATTTTGATCATTTAGTTGTTTAATATGCTCAATAAAAGAAAAGTTTCTACCAGAAGAGGAAAAAATCTTATAAATTTACACAGGTTCCCTCTTTTGAGAGCGATATTTTTATAAATAACTATCATAATTGCAAAACAGATCATCTGTCTTTTAAATAAATCCCCCCTTCAGAGTTTAACCGCTCTCATTTTTAAAATTGCATTTAACTGCTTTAAGATAAAATTATAAAACAAACAAAATCTTCAATATATCATGCATATAAAAGATCATTGAATGGATAGATTTTGAGAACTCTGTTTACAGTCTTTTAACCAAATATCATAAATAGGATGTTCGACAGCATTCAAGCCAGGACTATCTACAAACATCCATCCTGTAAAAATACGCCGTACCTTTTTATCTAATGTGATCTCATTAACTTCAACAAAACCAGTCGTATGAGTAGGCTCATCTTTGGAGCTCGTATAACACGCCCGTGGCGTTACTTGCAAAGCACCGTATTGATAAACTTCACCAAGAGAAACTTCAAAGAGTGTCGTCTGACCAGTAATTTTATCAAGACCAGCAAAGATAGCAATGCCATTACTCACACGCTCGGCCTGCACTCTACAAACTATGGAAAAGGCTACCACAACTCCCATGAAAAAACGATAAGGAAAACGTCTCAATTCCAAACGTAAAAAAACTTTCATCACATCAAATCAATCGCATCTAAAAATTTTCTTCATAAAATAGTGCAAATAAGAAAAATACACACCCATCAAAATATTTCACTTTTTAGGTGACCATGCATCATAATCTTCATACACACAAGAGCGCTCACCACTGTAAGGAATAGCTCCCTTTGGACGATATGCCTCACTTGTCCCTGTCATATTAGCAACATGAGGCTTTTCCCACTCATACGGGCGATAATCCTCCTGTGTTGGTGGACACGCACAACGATGATGGATCCAACCATGCCATCCCGGTGGAATTGTAGACGCTTCAGAATAATCTTTATAAATAACCCAACGACGGGGATAACCATCTTTATGCCTTCCCCCCTCATAATAAACATTCCCAAACTGATCTTCCCCTATCCGCTTGCCTTTGCGCCATGTAAAAAATCGTGTATTGATGGTATTTCCACTCCACCATGTAAAGATTTGCTTCAAAAAAATAGCCATCTTCTCGTCCATTTTTAATATATTTATGGAATCAACTTATCATGACGCTTGCAATTATTGATAACTCCATTCGATAGGTGCGCACCCACACCGCCTACATTGGAAAGTATCACATTTATAGGCTTTCTTCTAGCCCCATAGAACTTAATCTATGCCAAGTTTCATTTTAACTAACTCATTAACAGTTTGAGGATTTGCCTTCCCACCAGTAGTTTTCATAACCTGTCCAACAAACCAACCAGCTAAAGCAGGTTTTTGTTTTGCTTGGACAACCTTATCAGCATTATTGGCGATAATTTCATCTACAGCTTTTTCTATAGCCTTTGTATCTGTTACCTGCTTCATATTGCGTTCTTCTACAATCTGACGCGGATCTCCACCTTCATGCCAAATAATTTCAAAGAGATCTTTCGCAATTTTTCCAGAAATCGTTCCTTCTTTAATAAGATCAATAATGCTCCCTAGTTGATCTGGTGATATTGGTGTCTCATTAATCTCACGATTATGTTTATTTAAAGCGCCCAAAAGATCATTAATCACCCAATTGGCAACGATTTTTCCATCACGCCCATGAGCTACTTGTTCAAAATAATCAGCAATGGCCTTTTCTGCGACAAGAATAGAGGCATCATATGCTGTTAATCCCATCTCCTTGACAAAACGTGCTTTTATATCATCAGGCAATTCAGGCAAATCAGCTGCCAAAGAATCCACAAAGTCTTGATCAAATTCCAACGGCAAAAGATCAGGATCAGGGAAATAACGATAGTCATGCGCTTCCTCTTTTGAACGCATAGACCGCGTTTCACCTTTCGTTGCATCAAAAAGTCGCGTTTCTTGATCTATGACACCACCATCTTCTAAAATAGCAATTTGACGACGTGCTTCATACTCAATCGCTTGGCCAATAAAGCGGATAGAATTCACGTTTTTGATTTCACAACGCGTTCCAAAACTTTCACCAGGACGACGAACAGATACATTAACATCCGCACGCATGGACCCTTCATCCATATTACCATCACAAGTTCCTAAATAACGAACAATCGTACGCAACTTTGTCATATAGGCCTTAGCTTCATCTGCTGAGCGCATATCTGGTTTAGAAACAATTTCCATAAGAGCAACACCAGCACGGTTAAGATCCACAAAAGACATCGTTGGGTGCTGATCATGC
Source organism: Bartonella pachyuromydis (assembly GCF_039543065.1). Lineage (NCBI taxonomy): Bacteria > Pseudomonadati > Pseudomonadota > Alphaproteobacteria > Hyphomicrobiales > Bartonellaceae > Bartonella > Bartonella pachyuromydis. The sequence goes on from NZ_BAABJA010000002.1 coordinate 4,879, forward strand.
ATCGACTTTCCTGCATCTTGTTCAAGGTGCAACCGTTCAATCCCAATTTCAACATCCTCAAACTGACCATGCGAATCTGGACCAACAGATATGATAATCTTTCCCTCTCCGACAATTGGATAACGAAATTGAGAAATTTGATATCCTTGCGGTAAATCTGGATAAAAGTAATTCTTACGATCAAAAACAGACTTTAAATTAATATGTGCCCTTAATCCTAAACCCGTTCGAACTGCTTGACGAACACACTCCCGATTAAGAACAGGCAACATACCAGGCATGGCTGCATCAATAAGTGATACATGATTGTTTGGTTCTGCACCAAACTTGGTTGACGCACCTGAAAAAAGTTTTGAATCCGAGATGATTTGCGCATGAACCTCCATGCCAATGATAACTTCCCAATCACCTGTAACTCCAGAAATAAAACGCTTAGAATCAGGAGTGCGCGTATCAACGATGCTCATTTCTAATCCACTATCAATATTTTCCAAATACACCTGATGGCTAATCTAAAACCACACTAAGTGCAAGCCTAGAATAAAAATCTTACAAAAAAGCCCGATCTTATCGGGCTTGTTCTGTTTTCGTAAATATTAACTTTTTTTAGGTGCCTTTTTCTTGGCTGGTGCTTTCTCTACAGCTTTTTCTTTCACCGCAGATTTTTTCTTTGACGGCTTTTTTTCAGTTAAATCGAGCTCATCATATTCCTTCATCAACTCTTCAACTGTTACCTCTTTATCTATAACTTTTATTTTTGCCAGCAAATGATCAATGACTTTTTCCTCAAAAATCGGAGCACGTAAATTTGCAACAGCTTCTGGAGTATTACGGAAAAAATCCATAATCTCTTTTTCTTGTCCAGGATACTGACGAACCTGATCAAAAACTGCTGCTTTTAGTTCATCTTCACTTACATTAACACCAACATTGATACCGATTTCAGACAGTACCAAACCGAGACGAACACGACGCTGTGCAAGCACACGATATTCCTCCCGCGCTTGCTCTTCTGTAACGCCTTCATCTTCGAAACTGCGCCCAACCTTTTTTAAATCATCATTAACTTGGGCCCATATGTTATTAAATTCAATTTCTAAAAGTCCTTCAGGAATCTCAAAATCATAATCAGCATCTAAAGCATCAAGAATCTGACGCTTAATTTTTTGACGTGTCATTGAACCATATTGGCTTTCAATTTGTCCTCGAACAACTTCACGCAAACGCTCCAGAGATTCCAAACCAACTTTTTGTGCTGCTTCATCATCAATTTTTAACTCATCCGATTGAGAAACAGTTTTAACGGTAATATCAAATTCTGCATCCTTACCAGCTAAATGCACTGCACTATAATTATCAGGGAATCGAACAGAAATAGTTTTCGTATCACCTGCTTTTACACCAATTAATTGCTCTTCAAAACCAAGGATAAATTGCTTTGAGCCCAGAATCAATTGCGCCCCATTATCTGCTCCACCCTCAAACGGAACACCTTCGAGCTTACCAAGATAATCTATTGTAACACGATCCCCTTCTTCAGCAGGACCATCCTTTAGTGAATAATTCCGTGTAGAAGAAAGAACACGCTTTACTTGATCATCAATCTCTTGCTCAGGAATAGCCGCAATTTCACGAGTAATCTCAATATGTTCAAAGTTCTTAATTTCAAATTTTGGCAAAACCTCATATTTTAAACTAAAAACAAAATCGACTGTACCATCAAGAATTTTTTCATCTTCAACTATATCAATTTGCGGCTGCATTGCTGAACGTTCACCACGATCAGCTAAAATAGAACGGGGCGCATCACTCACAATCTCATTGAGAATTTCCGCCATAAAAGACTTACCATACATCTTTCGTAGGTATCCAGCTGGCACCTTACCGGGACGAAAACCATTCAGCTTGATCTTACCCTTGGTATGATCCAACCGTTCATTTAATTTTTCTTCTAAATTTCTCGCCGGAACCACGATCTTAATTTCGCGCTTCAGTCCTTCATTAAGCGTCTCGGTAACCTGCATTAAACAACCTTCATTTTTCTTAAGGAGAGGGATAAACCTACTCTGATAATAACCACATTCTAACACTTGAGTGTTAAACTAACATGAAGCGGAACTCCAAACACATAAGACATCTCTCGTGCTCCAAAAATTCCTTTGGTGCGGATGGAGGGACTCGAACCCCCACGGTCTCCCGCCAGAACCTAAATCTGGTGCGTCTACCAATTTCGCCACATCCGCTCAAACTTACAAGCCAGTAACCTTATATAAGCGGCGTTTCTATACCATTAATTAAAGAAAAAAAGCAAACAAATATATTAAAAAAATCTCAATACACATTACTCTTAATAAATTGTAGAAACAAAATCTACTCTTTTCATACAGAGTGACTTTCGCTAAAAACAAGTTATGTTAAAGATATTCAATACTCCAATCCATATTATCGGTGGTGGCCTTGCTGGTAGTGAAGCAAGCTGGCAAATCGCTCAATCAGGAATCCCCGTTATTTTGCATGAAATGCGACCACAAAAAAAATCTGCTGCTCATAAAACCGATCAATTTGCTGAACTGGTCTGTTCAAACTCATTTCGTTCCGATGATTCTTCAACAAATGCCGTAGGACTTCTCCATAACGAAATGCGACTAGCAAAATCTCTGATCATGAAAGCTGCTGATGCCAACAAAGTACCAGCAGGAAGTGCTCTTGCAGTGGATCGCGATGGATTTTCAAAAACCGTTACGACAGCACTCGAAAATCACCCTCTTATAACAATAGAACGTGAGGAAATTGAAAACTTTCCTGAGAATTGGCAGCATATTATTATTGCAACTGGTCCTCTTACCTCACCAAAACTTGCACGGACAATACAAACTATAACTGGAATAGAAGCCCTTTCTTTTTTTGATGCTATCGCGCCCATTATCTATACGGATAGTATTAATTTAGACATTTGTTGGTATCAGTCTCGCTATGATAAAATTGGACCTGAGGGAACAGGAAAGGATTATCTTAATTGCCCACTTAATAAAGAACAATATGAAGCATTCATTCAAGCGTTAAAAAATGCAGAAAAAACAGAATTCCGCGACTTTGAAAAGACACCCTATTTTGATGGATGCTTGCCAATTGAAGTGATGGCTGAACGCGGACTTGAAACCCTCAGACATGGCCCTATGAAACCTATGGGACTAACCAATGCCTATAATCCCACCGTTAAACCTTATGCCGTTGTCCAATTACGCCAAGATAATAAGCTTGGAACCCTTTATAATATGGTCGGCTTTCAAACAAAACTAAAATATAGTGAACAAATTCGCATTTTTAGAATGATCCCTGGTCTTGAAAAAGCTGAGTTTGCACGCCTTGGTGGACTTCACCGTAATACTTATCTTAATTCACCTATTATTCTTGATCAAACCCTTCGCTTAAAACAAAGACCACAATTGCGTTTTGCCGGACAAATTACTGGCTGTGAAGGTTATGTAGAATCATCTGCAATAGGGCTTCTTGCTGGGCGTTTTGCCACTGCTGAATATCACCATAAAACCCCTTGTCTACCACCATTAACCACAGCATTTGGTGCTCTTTTGAATCATATTACAGGTGGACACATTGTTGTACAAGAAAAAGGAAGACAATCCTTTCAACCAATGAATATCAATTTCGGACTTTTCCCGCCTATAGATTCCGTTAAGCACTCAGGAAAACGCTTAGCAAGCAAAGAAAAAAAATTAGCAAAAAAACAAGCACTAACTGCCAGAGCCTTAAATGATTGTACTCAGTGGTTGGCAGAGAAAAATAATTCCCCTTTATGAAAATATACTCTTATGCTTCCAGCCTGTTCAAAAGAACTCTATATTTCTCGGATTCTCGTAGAAAATCGTCCTCAAGTGCTTTTTATGATACTCATTTGTTAGCACATAAGCACCATGCTATTTTTATTATTTTATTTAAACAGGGTAAGAGTTTTTAAAGATATTTTATATAAATGAAATCCTCCACCCTAACAAAAAAACTCAAATATTTCAATCAGTTGAAGGATATTATGACATGAAATACGCTCCAGCCATAAGCGATATCAAACATATATAAATTTCTTTATAATAATTGATTTTTATCACTTTTGCCATGCGAAAATACTCTAATATATTTGCATAATAAAAGGAAAACAATCCTTACAATTCACAGAAACCTCAACACTTCAATATTTTATTGAAAGCATCAAAGAAACATATTCTACATACATCATACTTTATCAAATCTAAAAAAGCCATTTAAAATGGTAAATATTGATTTATATGGATAATTCATTATCCTAGACATTAGATGAATAGAACAAGATATCATCAAAATCTCTCATTTCAGATCTGCCTACGCTAAATCAATCACAACTATTTATTTTTGCACATCACAAACGGGATTAACGTATCAGGAAAAGCTCCTCAAAAGATAAGAAAAACACCTTTCATAAAGATCCTCATATGCAAAAGCTGTTGCAACGTTGGGAGCTAGCAAATAGTGTAATATATCAGTTAGTTGCTTCATAAGCGTAAAGACAGTGGTATACAATGAGTTTCGTATTATACTATCACGGATAATACTGTAAAATGAGCCTTTATGTTCTTTGAAAAATGTTCCTTTAGGATATAGCCTTGAAGTAAAGAAGCAGACACACGCTATAAATTTTTACGCGAAAAATACATGTAGAAAAACTCCTAAAAAAACCCGTTTATAAATAAATCGGGTTTTTTTTTAGTGTAGTTCAAATTATTTTTTATTAACAGCTTCTTTTAGAGTTTTTCCTGCAGAAAACTTAGGCACAGAACGCGCTGGAATATTAATTTCAGCACCAGTGGAAGGATTACGCCCCTTTGTAGCTGCGCGATGAGAAACTTCAAAAGAACCAAAACCTGGAAGACGAACATCTCCCCCTGAAGCCAAAGCCTCAGTTACAGAAGCGATAAAAGCATCGACAACAGAACCAGCTTGTGCTTTTGAAACCCCTGCCTTTTCAGCAACTAAACTAACCAATTCACTTTTATTCATAAAATATTTCCTTTCCCTATATTACCGGATAACACAACTTAACCGTGTCACCGATCAGTTTATTGAAAAGTACAGCAAACAGAAGCCTTATTTTTATACAAAACATTGTTTTTTTAGCAATAATCACAGTTATTCACGGAATTTTTTATTTTTTTTCAAAATAAACAGACAAACATCTACGAAAAGACCTGCTGCCGCTTAGAAAACACGGTTGCAAATAAGATTAATGAATCAGTGTGCAATCTGTATTCCTTCATTCTCGTTTTCTGTACTAATAGGTACAGGTACCGAGGAAGGCTCTGTCCATTCAATCGGTTCAGGAAAACGAACTAAAGCATATTTCAAAACTTCACTCACGTGATTTACTGGAATAATCTCCATATTATTTTTAACATCATCAGGAATATCAATTAAATCTTTTGCATTTTCTTCAGGAATAAGTACTTTCTTTATACCTCCTCGGAGAGCTGCAAGTAATTTTTCTTTTAATCCACCGATTGGTAAAACACGCCCACGTAAAGTAATTTCACCAGTCATTGCAATGTCTTTATGTACTGCTATCCCTGTTAATACTGAAACAATTGCTGTCACCATTGCAATTCCAGCTGATGGACCATCTTTTGGTGTAGCTCCTTCTGGAACATGAACATGAATATCGCGTTTATCAAAAAGCGGAGGCTCAATACCGAAATCAACTGCACGAAAACGTACATAAGATGCTGCGGCTGAAATTGATTCTTTCATGATATCGCGTAGATTCCCAGTTACAGTCATCTTGCCTTTTCCAGACATCATAACTCCTTCAATGGTTAATAGCTCTCCACCAACCTCTGTCCAAGCAAGCCCAGTAACAACACCAATCTGATTTTCACCTTCAATCTGATTATAATGATAACGTTTAACACCTAGGAAATCATTAATATTATCTTCCGTAATCTTTACAGATTTTTGATGCGTTTTAAGAATTTTTGTAACGGATTTACGTGCTACCTTCATTAATTCACGCTCAAGGTTACGAACCCCTGCTTCACGTGTATAAAACTGAATAATAGACCTTATTGCACCATCAGACACGCTGAACTCTTTTTTAGATAAACAGTGATCTTTTAATGCTTTTGGTAAAAGATGTTGCCTAACAATCTCCATTTTTTCACATTCAGTATAACCGGCAATACGGATAATTTCCATACGATCCATTAATGGACTTGGAATATTAAGCGTATTAGCAGTTGTTATAAACATGACATCAGAAAGATCATATTCAACTTCTAGATAGTGATCAATAAATGTACCATTTTGTTCAGGATCAAGCACTTCTAATAAAGCTGATGAAGGATCTCCACGAAAATCCTGTCCCATTTTATCAATCTCATCAAGCAAGAAAAGCGGATTAGACTTTTTCGCTTTTTTCATAGACTGAATAATTTTTCCAGGCATTGAGCCAATATATGTTCGGCGATGTCCACGAATTTCTGCTTCATCCCGCACTCCCCCCAATGAAATACGGACATATTCACGCCCTGTTGCTTTTGCAATAGAGCGCGCTAATGATGTTTTCCCGACACCAGGAGGACCTAGTAAACAAATAATAGGGCCTTTTATTTTTGATGCTCGACTTTGTACTGCTAAATATTCAACAATGCGCTCTTTAACTTTTTCAAGACCAAAATGTTCATTATTCATGACCTTTTCAGCAAAATCTAAATTATTTTTAATCTTTGACTTTTTACCCCAAGGCATTGCCAACAACCAATCAAGATAATTACGTACAACAGTCGCCTCCGCAGACATAGGAGACATGTTCCGTAATTTTCTGAGCTCGGCTTCAGCTTTTTCATGTGCTTCCTTAGAGAGTTTTGTCTTTTTGATGCGTTCTTCTAATTCAGAAAGCTCATCGCGACTATCATCACCCGCTCCTAACTCTTTCTGAATAGCCTTCATCTGCTCATTGAGATAATATTCCCGTTGGTTTTTTTCCATTTGCCGTTTTACATGCGAACGAATACGCTTTTCAACCTGTAAAACAGAAATTTCTCCTTCCATGAAAGAAAGAACACGTTCAAGGCGGTCGCGTACAGGCAATAGTTCTAATATCTTTTGCTTCTCTGAAAGTTTAATCATCAAATGAGAAGCAATCGTATCGGCAAGCTTAGAAGGATTATCAATCTGGCTAATAGCATTGACAACTTCAGGAGAAATTTTCTTATTCAGTTTTACGTAATTTTCAAAATAAGCAATTACTGATCTTGAAAGAGCTTCAATCTCAACATCATTCTCTCTAGGTTCCTCCGTAACAGTTGCAAAGGCCTGATGATAATCTTCACTCAAAGAAAATTGGCTAATTTTTGCACGCGCTGTACCTTCAACCAAAACTTTTACCGTTCCATCAGGAAGCTTTAACAGTTGAAGAATATTCGCGAAAGTACCAATATCATAAATATCTTCTGATTTTGGATCATCATCAGAAGCATTTTTCTGTGTAACCAACAGTATCTGTTTATCAACCGCCATCGTTTCTTCAAGAGCACGAATTGATTTTTCTCGGCCCACAAAAAGCGGAACAATCATATGTGGGAAGACAACAATATCGCGAAGGGGCAAAACAGCATAAATCCCTTCCCTTCCTTCATCTGTCTTTTCATCAATATATTGCATAACTCTCCTTTCTGGAGCCTATGATCCTATCCACTACACAAGCCCATTCTTAGAAAAACTTCAGCTTTCCACAATCCATGACGTGGTGACTGGGAATATATAAATCAAGCATTATGACTATAATATCTATAAACATCCTTCCTCAAATTGTGCCATGACTACTTCTCATACCACACAATGTCATGCCGATACATTTTCTTTGTCTTCCGCACGTTCTGAATAAATATAAAGAGGACGTGCCTTCCCATCAACTACATCACTCGAAATAACAACTTTTTGAACACCCTCAAGAGCTGGCAACTCAAACATTGTCTCAAGAAGTATCTTCTCCATAATAGAACGCAAACCACGCGCACCGGTTTTACGCTCAATTGCCTTCTTAGCAATCATCCGTAATGCATCTTCATGAAATGCTAATTCAACATTTTCCATCTCAAAAAGGCGTTGATATTGCTTTACCAACGCATTTTTAGGCTGTGATAAAATTTGCACAAGAGCGTTAACATCTAAATCTTCCAAGGTAGCAACAATAGGAAGACGGCCAATAAATTCTGGTATTAAACCAAATTTTATGAGATCTTCAGGCTCTAAATCACGAAAAATCTCACCAACACAACGTTCATCAGGTGCTTTAACAATAGCAGAAAAACCAATAGAAGTTTTTTCACCACGTCCTGAAATAATCCGTTCCAAACCAGCAAAAGCCCCTCCACAAATGAATAAAATATTTGTTGTATCCACTTGAAGAAACTCTTGTTGCGGATGCTTACGCCCACCTTGAGGAGGAACTGAAGCAATCGTTCCTTCCATAATTTTTAATAATGCCTGTTGAACACCTTCCCCCGAAACATCTCTTGTAATAGAAGGATTCTCAGCTTTACGAGAAATCTTATCAACTTCATCGATATAAACAATGCCACGCTGTGCACGTTCAACATTATAGTCAGCAGCTTGAAGAAGTTTTAGAATAATATTCTCAACATCCTCCCCCACATAGCCTGCTTCAGTCAAAGTGGTCGCATCTGCCATGGTAAAAGGCACATCAATAATACGTGCCAATGTTTGTGCAAGATAAGTTTTACCACATCCGGTTGGACCAACAAGGAGAATATTTGATTTCGCTAACTCAATATCATTGCTCTTAGACTGATGCGCAAGTCGCTTATAATGATTATGAACAGCAACAGAAAGCACACGCTTTGCATGTTGCTGACCAATAACATAGTCATCAAGAACTGTTATAATTTCCTGCGGAGTAGGAACACCATCACGCGCCTTAATCCCAGAAGATTTATTTTCTTCTCGAATGATATCCATGCAAAGCTCTACACATTCATCACAAATGAATACTGTTGGACCTGCGATAAGCTTACGCACCTCGTGCTGACTTTTGCCACAGAATGAGCAATAGAGAGTATTTTTTGATTCGTTCCCACTATTGCCAATTTTGCTCATTTCTCTTTCCTTTCACCACGATATATGAATACTTCGTCTTTTCAAAGGAAGTCTTTCATAAAGAAAACTATAAGACATATAAAAAAACTTGCGTGCCATATTATCTTTAGATATTTTTCTCTTGCTTTTCGCAATATTTTTACAAAACTCTTTCTTTAAAGTAATGCGTTTTTCTATAAAAACTCTTAATCTTTTTCGTCTTTTTCGGTTTCTGCACGATATTGTATAACATTATCAACTAAACCAAATTGCTTAGCTTCCTCTGCTGTCATAAAATGATCACGATCAAGAGTTCTCTCAATAATCTCATAATCTTGGCCTGTATGTTGAACATAAATTTCATTTAAACGCCGCTTCATCTTTATAATATCTTGTGCATGTCGTTCAATATCTGAAGCCTGACCTTGAAAACCACCAGAGGGTTGATGCACCATAATCCGTGCATTGGGTAATGTAAAACGGTGACCTTTTGCGCCAGCTGTTAAAAGTAACGACCCCATAGAGGCAGCCTGCCCCATACAAAGCGTGGAAACAGGAGGGCGAATAAACTGCATAGTATCATAAATTGCCATACCAGATGTTACGACACCACCAGGTGAATTAATATAAAGACTAATTTCCTTCTTAGGATTTTCTGCTTCCAAAAAAAGTAATTGTGCACAAACAAGCATCGCCATACCATCTTCAACGGGACCATTAATAAAAATAATCCGCTCTTTTAGGAGACGGGAAAAAATATCATAGGCCCGCTCACCACGATTGGTTTGTTCAATAACCATAGGCACAAGGCTTAATGCTGTTTTCATTGGATCACTCATATTTTCACTTTCCGTTCATATAATAATCGCTCTTTACGCATTCAATGTTTTCTCCATAGGCTAACATTACTCTGTTAGGCAAGCCATAATCAATGCTCTTTTAAGAAAGATTAAAATCCCAGTGGTTAAAATAGCAATAATAACTCTACCTGAAAAAATTATGTGCATCAGGAATACGAGACACTGCCCAATGATAAAAACTCCCTTCTTGAGGTTTTTGAGTAGTCCTCATCTTTCTGTGAATATGAAACCCTATTAAACGTGAATCTGTAAGCGGTTCAATGCCAAAAGCTGGATCAAAAATATATTCCGTTTTTCGTCCTGTCCAATAATAAAAAGTTTCTTTTTCCTTTGCTTGATGAAAAAAACCATATCGTTTGGCTAACCGCGAAATACCATCATTACCAAATACTGTAACTCCAAGATTTCTTGGTAAAATTGGCATTTTTTTCCTCTTCAACCAAAATGGTTTCCAAACACGACGTTTAAAACCAAGCCAATGAGGAATCATTTCTGTGCCTGACCAATAATCTTCAAACACTTTTATAATAGGGTTATAGGGAGGAAGATAAAGTGCAGAGACACCTACTCTTACAGCATTTTCTTTTGCAAACCAAACTTTATCTGGATCTGGATGAAATTGTTTCACGAGGTAAACATCTGTATCTAACCAAACACCCTGCTGATATTTCATCAACATAACACGAAAAAAATCCGAAAACTGAACAATTGTACACCTTGGTTTATCATCAGTAAAATTGGGATCAAGGCGATAAATTGCTGAGCGTGGTAATATTGTTTCTGCTGCACATAATTCAACACCAGCAGGAAGATTATCTATTTTTTTATCATAACTAAAAAGCTTAACGCGTTGCCCTGTTTTGATCATTGAAGATAAACAAAGTCTATCAACCAATCTCAATTGTCCCCTATACCAAAAAGTGCAAATATCCATAGGCAATAGATCAAAAATATTCTAAACTAACACGAAAGAGCTGTTCTACATCACGGACACTCTCAACAAGAGCAAAAATCACAATCCGATCACCAGCTAAAATACGTGTATCTGCCGAAAGCTGGATGATTGTCTTATTGCGATAAATTGCACCAATTCTCAAACCATCTGATAAACCAAGTTCCGACAATGATTTACCAACCAATGAAGAGGTTTGCATTACTTCAGCCTCAATGATTTCTGCCTGCCCATTAAAAACTGAATGAACCGCACGAATACGACCACGACGCATTTGTTGCAAAATTCTCGATATGGTAACACTATGTGGATTAAGATAAGCATCCACACCAACTGCACGGCTAAATTCTTGGTAAGCAACATTATTGATCAATACCATATTGGCTTTGCATCCCAATCTTTTTGCGATAATAGCGCTTAAGAGATTGACCTGATCCTGATTGGTTAACGTAATCATTAAATCAGCCTGATCAATTCTAGCGTCTTGAAGAATCACTGGATCTAATACGTTACCATATAAAACCGTTGTTTTTTCAAGTTGATCCGCAATTGTGAGTGCTCTCTCTCTATCTGATTCTATAATTTTTAATTTTAATTTATGTAAGCGCTTTTCAATCGCTTGAGCAACATAAAGACCAATGTGACCACCTCCTGCAATAATCATACGATGAGCATCTTGTTCTTTATGGCCAAAAAGACCGACTGCCCGACGCATTTGATCACGCGCAACAACAAGATAGGTTATATCGCCAACGCGCAATTGCGTTTCTGAATGCGCAATCAATAATTCTGAACCACGCTTAATAGCAGTAACTGTTGTGCGAAGATCTGGAAAAAGCTCTGTTAATTGCCGCAACGGCGTATTAATAACTGGACAATCTTCCATACACTCTAAGGCTAACGCAACAATATCATCATTACAAAAATAAAGAACATCTATGGCACCAGGCAAAGCAATACGACGTAGAACCATTTCTCCAACTTCAACTTCTGGCGAAATAACCACATCAATGGGAATATTTTCTCTAGAAAAAAGCGTTTTATAGCGTGGTTCTAAATAAGATTGCGCACGAATACGCGCTATTTTTGTGGGAACATTAAACAAGGAATGCGCTACTTGGCAAGCTACCATATTAACTTCATCAAATAACGTTACGGCAATCAACATATCCGCTTTATCTGCATCGGCAGCTAAAAGAACTTCAGGTCGTGCACCATGACCAACAAAACCTCTTACATCCAATGTATCACGGATTTTTTCAATTAATCTTGTTTCAATATCGATAACAGTGACATCGTGATTTTCAGCAGCAAGACGCTCTGCTATCCCATAACCAACCTGTCCTGCTCCACAAATAATAACACGCATAACCTTAAGAAACTCCAAGCGCTTTAAGTTTGCGATGCAACGCTGAACGTTCCATACCTATAAATTCAGCGGTACGCGATATATTTCCACCCAAACGCCCAATTTGCGCCACTAAATACCTCTTTTCAAACAATTCCCTTGCTTCACGCAACGGTAAATCCATGATACTTTCATCTGTGTCCACTTGAATACGTGGCAAAGAATCGCTCACTTCACTAGGAAGAAAATCCGCTGTTATTGGGCCATCACCGTCACGCACAAGAATGAGAAGGCGTTCAATATTATTGCGTAATTGCCGTACATTACCTGGCCAAGCATGCGTTTGTAAAATAGCTATCACATCATCACTAATTTCACGCGGCTTAATACCAACCTGCTGCGATATTGTTTTAACGAAATGGTGTATAAGTTCTGGAATGTCTTCACGACGCGCTGACAGTGGTGGAACAGTAATAGGAACAACCGAAAGACGATGGAATAGATCCTCTCTAAAACGCCCATCAGAAATGAGATTTTCGAGATTTTGCGCCGTAGAAGAAATAATACGAACATCCACCTTAACCCGTTTTGTACCGCCAACCCTCTCAAATGTCTGCCCTGTCAAAACCCGAAGAATCTTCCCTTGAGTTTCACGGGGCATATCAGCAATTTCATCAAGATATAATATCCCACCATGCGCTTCCTCTAATGCCCCAATTTTACGCTCTCCTCCCTCCATTTCACTGCCAAATAATTCTATTTCCATTCTTTCAGGCGTTATTGTTGCGGCATTTATAGTAACAAATGGCCCATTCGAACGCGTCGAAAGTGCGTGAATAGCACGTGCAACCATTTCTTTTCCCGCACCTGAAGGACCTGTAATCATGATACGACTATTTGTTGGTGCTACTTTTTCGATGATTTGGCGCAAATTCTTTATAACTGTCGATGTTCCAAGAAGTTCTAAGGTCTCATTTGAGCGTTTTCGTAATTCTAAAAGCTCGCGCTTTAAACTTGAGTTTTCAAGAGTCCGTTCCGCAACCAAAACAAGCCGATCAGCTTTAAAAGGTTTTTCAATGAAATCATACGCCCCCCGTTTTATAGCAGAAACAGCTGTCTCAATATTACCATGACCAGAAATCATAACCACTGGAAGAGCAGGATATCGCGTTTTAATTTCATCAAGCAACGCTAAACCATCAAGACGACTTCCTTGCAACCAAATATCTAAAAAAATAAGTTTCGGAATACGCTCACTAATTTGTGCTAAGGCTTCATCAGAGTTACAAGCAACACGTGTTTCATAACCTTCATCATCTAAAATACCAGCAACAAGCTCACGAATATCTGCTTCATCATCAACAATTAAGATATCTGACACCATTCTATTCCCCTATCTTATCACTTGTATCTTGTGCAAAACTACTACGCTTAGCCCCATCCGAGGGGAACATCAAACGAATCATTGCACCACGACCTTCATAAAAACTTTTCGGCGCATCATGCAACTCCATAAAACCACCATGATCTTCAATCACTTTGCGCACAATAGCTAACCCAAGTCCTGTTCCCTTTTCTCGTGTTGTTATGTAGGGTTCTAATAATTTTTGCCTTTGCTCTTTAGGAAGCCCTTTACCATTATCAATAACATCCACAATCACACATCCTTTCTTACAATAAGAACGTACAAGAATATGACCGTGAATAGTTTCCTCTCGCATAACTGAATCTATAGATTCACTCGCGTTTTTGATAACATTGCAAAAAGCCTGCACAATGAGACGATTATCAAATGCACCTACAAGTGGTGTATTTCCTAAATCTTGCTCAAAATAAATATCATGTCGTGTAACTTCTATCAAGAAGCATGCTTCACGCAGTAATTCGCGTATATCTAAAGCATTCATTTGCGGTTTGGGCATACGTGCAAAAGAAGAAAATTCATCAACCATACGCCCAATATCTCCAACTTGACGAATAATCGTATCAATACATCGTTCAAAAACTTCTTTATCTTGTGTAATAACTTTGTTGTAACGTTTACGAATACGTTCAGCCGATAACTGAATGGGTGTAAGTGGATTTTTGATTTCGTGTGCAATACGGCGCGCAATGTCTGCCCACGCCGATGTCCGTTGTGCCGCAACAAGATCTGTAATATCATCAATGGTTAAAACCCAAGATTGCCCCTGTCCATCATCTTCTTCCATGGTAATTTGCACATTATAAACACGTTCTTGTCCTGCCACACTTAAAGTTACTTGTTCACGATGATTCTTTCGTTCTAGCGAACGTGCAAGTTGAAAAACTTGCCAAATTTCAGCACTTAATGATAAAAGACTTTGGCCAACAACTTGTTCAGAACGAATATCGAACATTGTTTCCATAGACCGATTGATAATTGTAATATCGCCATTATCGTCAATACCAGCTACCCCTGCTGTTACACCAGACAAAACAGCTTCAGAAAAACGCCGCCTTTCGTCAATTTGATCGCGAACTGCAATCAATTCATTGCGCCGACTTTTCAATTCACTAACCATGTAATTAAATGTTTTTGATAATTGCCCAATATCCCCATCCCTTGCACGAACTGGTACAAAAACTTCCATATTACCAGAAGCCACATCGTCCGCAGCACTAATAAGAAGACGTATAGGACGTACCAAACGATCAGCAACAGCAATACCCGCCCAAATAGCTGATAAGAATAAACTAAAAAAAAGACACAGATAAAGCATACCAAATGCAATTTGCGTCAGCAGACGATTTTCATTTAAATCACGATAACGATCTGTATTGACTTCCGTCAAACGTAAAGCAGATAAAACTTCTTTATCAACATCGCGTACCAAATATAAAAACGTATTGGGAATGTTAGTAAATTTTAAAATAATGCCAAAATAATCATGAACTCCCGGTTGAAAAGAAAAAGGCCTCGCACTCGTTGCACGCTCAATAAGATTGGAAGGAGGAATTGGCAATTTATCCTCATCACCAAAATTGCTCGATATAAAAACAGTTCCGCTCGAACTTAACAAAAATGCACCACGTAGATTGCGCCCTATAGCATGACGGGTCAACTGCATCCTATATTCAGCTGGATTACGCTCTAAAAGCTTTTTATTATCAAGGGCAAAGGCCATAGCATAGGACAAATTTTTCAAATTTTGCAGCATTTCATCCGCATATGCATTCGCTAAATCGATAGAAGAACCAACAATTTGCCGTGTTGTCGTATCAAACCATCGATCAAGTCCTAGATTCAATGCTGGCCCCGATACAAGAGCTACAGCAACAGCTGGCATTGTTGCAACAAGTGCAAACAACGAAATAAGGCGCACATGAAGACGAGAACCAGCACGCCTCGAACGCCATGCACGAATGATAGGGATCATCTCATAAAAAACAATGCTCACAAGCCCTAAAACCCAAATACTATTAATCCCTATAAGAATGAGGGTTACAGTTCTACTGGGAACAACAGGGGTTAATCCAATAAGAATAACAAATGAAACAGACGCTGTAAGCAAAGCCAACACAATAATTGTGATACCTAAAAAAATATACACCTTACTTAAACGATACAACTCATCGTTATAAGTATTGTGATCTACCTCTTGGAGATTCATTACAGATGTTGTATTCATGATTAGCTTATATACCCTTTATCCCATTGTTCTCATATAACCTCTTGTAACAAAAATTGACAAGTCCAGTACCGCATTTAAAATAGAGAGATAATTTATCAGAAAGAGAAAGAACTTTTAATTTTCAAAATATTTTTCAAATAAAATGCTTCCGGTGATAGTTAGAGAGGAGATGAAATGCGGTTAACTAAACAGACAAATTATGCACTCCGAATGCTCATGTACTGTGCAGATAATCCAGAATCTCTCAGTCGTATTTCAGAAATTGCGAGAGCCTACGCTGTTTCCGAGCTTTTTTTATTTAAGATCCTTCAACCACTTGTTGAAGCAGGTTTTATACAAACAGTGCGGGGACGCAATGGAGGTGTTAAATTGGCTAAACCCCCAACAGAAATTTCGGTAGCTGATGTTGTGAAAGTAACAGAAGATAATTTTTCTATGGCAGAATGTTTCGATACTACAGAATCTCATTGTCCATTGATCGATTTCTGTGGTTTAAATACTGCACTTCAAAAAGCATTAAATGCTTTTTTTGACGTATTATCAGTCATATCTCTTGCGGATCTAAAACGCCCAACTTTTCAAAAGCCATTTAAAAGTGATGGTCATAAAACAATAAACTAAATAATAAAAGGAGATTAAATATTTCTATTGCAGCAATAATATTAGCCGCTGGACGCGGGAAACGAGCAGGATCTCCACAAAAAATTCCAAAACAATACCGGATTCTTGGACAGGAGCCGGTTATTTGTCATACTGTGCGTTGTTTTTTACAGCATCCAGCTATCACAACAATTATCTTGGTTATTCATCCTGAAGACTATCAAATCTGTGAGCAAGCTGTCGCCAATTTTAAAGAACAGCTCATCATCGTTGAAGGAGGTGCTACACGTCAAATATCCACCTTACATGGGCTTCATGCACTTAAAAATTTTAATCCCCAATATGTGCATATTCATGATGGTGTACGACCCTTTATCGAACATAAACTCCTCGAGAAAATCCATACCAGCCTCACCAACCAAGAAGGTGTTCTTCCTGTTCTTGCTATCTCTGACACTCTCAAACGTGTAAATAGTACGCATCATGTTGTAGAAACAATTCCACGCAGCCATCTTTATAATGCACAAACGCCCCAATGTTTTCCCTTCAAAGATATCTTGGCTGCCCATGAAAAAGCGAAACAAAATGGTAAAAAAAAATTCACTGATGATTCTGCTATCGCTGAATGGTTTGGGATTCCTATGCGTACTGTTCCTGGTGATCCTAACAATATAAAAATTACATGGTACGAAGATTTTGATACTGCACATTTATATCTTCAGAAAAAAATGCAAATATTCCCTGATGTCCGCACTGGCAATGGCTATGATGTTCACGCCTTCGAAGAAGGAACAGCTCTCATATTATGTGGTATAGAAATTCCTTTTCATAAAAAATTGCATGGACACTCCGACGCTGATGTCGCTCTTCACGCATTAACAGATGCTCTTCTTGCAACGCAAGGAGCAGGAGATATCGGTACATATTTTCCCCCTTCTGATCCTCAATGGAAAGATGCATCTTCAGAAATTTTTCTCCGTCATGCTCTTGATCTTGTTAAACAAGCAAGTGGTCGTATTGCTAATGTTGATATTACACTGATCGCCGAAGAACCTAAAATCAGCCTATATCGTCGTGCAATGATAGAAAATCTTATGAATATACTCACCATTTCATCCGATCGAATCTCCATCAAAGCAACAACAAATGAAAAACTTGGATTTATAGGTCGTAGTGAAGGTATTGCTGCCTTTGCAACAGTAAGCGTCCTTTATCCAGGACAAATTCCCAAATGACATATTTTTGTGAAAAACAAGCAGCTGAGGTCCTTAAAGCTTGCCGCCAAAAAGGTTTGCTTTTAACAACTGTTGAATCTTGCACAGGGGGGCTCATTGCTGCAAACCTCACCAATATTGCAGGATCATCCGATGTACTCGATTGTGGGTTTGTTGTTTATTCAAATGAAGCCAAAACACGTCTTGTTGGCGTAGATGCTGAACTTATAAAAACCTATGGTGCTGTTTCAAAAGAAGTTGCTCTTGCAATGGCAGAGGGTGGATTAAAACATTCATACGCTGGAATTTCCGTTTCTGTAACAGGAATTGCAGGACCCAAAGGAGCCTCTCTTGATAAACCTGTGGGGCTTGTGCATTTCGCTGTCGCTTACAAAAATCACAGCACCATCCATAAAGAAATGCGCTTTGGCAATCTTGATCGTAAAACTATTCGTTATGCAGCCGTTGAAAATGCTTTGAAAATGATTTTGCAATCTCTCCAATGAAACTTTCTACATTGGTTTTCCAGACTTCATGTCATTACAAATGCAGTAACTATATGATATGCAGCCAGTATTATGCAAAAATATCAACTGAATGAATTATGTTATCGGAGATCCATAAATTTGATGTGCACGCATTTCGAAAGCATCGGTAAATCTGTGAAAAGCAATGTCAAACATTGAGCCCATCACCAACTTAAGCATTTTACTTTTGAATTCATAATCAATAAAAAATTCTACATTACATGAATTGGTGTTCTCAATATCATGAAAGGCCCAACGGTTTTCAAGGTATTTGAATGGACCATCAATATATTTAACCTCTATAAGATTTTTCTTCGGCTGAAGAAATACTTGGGTCGTGAAATTTTCTCGAATAACTTTATAACCAACAATCATATCAGCAAGAAGCAATGTTTTTTCTTCACATTCTTTGCGAGAACGGATTATTAAAGCCTCACACATTGGTACGAATTCAGGATAGCGTTCAATATCTGCGACAAGATCAAACATTTCACGGGCACTATGGGCAATCTGCCGATGTGTTGTAAAAGTCGGCATAACTATCTCTGTAAGGCAAATTTCTCATCACGCGCCTTTTGCAAAATCGCAAAATCATCACCTGCATGATGTGATGAACGGGTCAAAGGATTGGAAGCCATATGTAAAAAACCCTTCACTTTACCAATCTTGGCAAAAGACTCAAACTCTTCAGGAGCTACAAAACGAATAACTGGATGATGCTTTCGTGTAGGCTGCAAATACTGCCCAATTGTCATAAAGTCAACATCAGCAGAGCGTAAATCATCCATCAATTGAAGAATTTCATTTCGTTCTTCTCCAAGTCCAACCATAATTCCTGACTTTGTAAAAATCGTTGGATCAAGTTCTTTCACGCGCTGCAAAAGACGAATCGAATGAAAATAACGCGCTCCTGGACGAACCTTTAAATATTTAGAAGGAACTGTCTCTAAATTATGATTAAAAACATCAGGTTTAGCAGAAACAACAATTTCCAAAGCTCCATCCTTATGACGAAAATCAGGTGTGAGGACTTCAATTGTTGTCTTGGGGGCTTTACGACGAATTGCATAAATAACTTTCGCAAAATGCTCAGCACCACCATCAGCAAGATCATCCCGATCAACCGATGTAATAACAACGTGTTTTAATTCCATCCGTGCAACAGCATCTGCCACGCGTTCTGGCTCATTCTCATCAACAGCAAGTGGAATACCTGTTGCAACGTTGCAAAACGCGCATGCCCGCGTACATATTTCACCCAAAATCATAAAGCTGGCATGACGCTGGCTCCAACATTCACCAATATTGGGACAACCTGCTTCTTCACATACGGTTACGAGTTTATGAGCACGTACAATAGCATGCGTTTCCTTATATACCTGTGATGTTGGTGCTCTTACACGAATCCAATCTGGTTTTTTTTGAATGTTTGTATCTGGACGATGTGCTTTCTCAGGATGACGCAAACGTCTATTCGTAACTCTATCAACAACCGTAACCATTTAAGCCTTTGCCTTATCAATATGGAACGCCAATGAAAAATTAAACACAAAGTTTTTCATACAATCCAGTCATCAAGCATTCAAAACTTGACCATAAGCATCCAATACACTTTCTTTCATCATTTCCGACAATGTCGGATGTGGAAAGACAGTATGCATCAATTCTTCCTCGGTTGTTTCCAAATTCATAGCAATGACAAAACCTTGTATCAGTTCTGTGACCTCTGCCCCTACCATATGTGCACCAAGAAGCTGCCCCGTCTTCTTATCAAAAATAGTTTTCACTAGTCCTTGATCTTCACCCAAAGCAATCGCTTTGCCATTCGCTGAAAAGGAATAACGACCAATACGTATATCATAACCTGCTTCTTTTGCTGCTGCCTCCGAAAGCCCTACGGAAGCAACTTGCGGTGTACAATATGTACAGCCTGGAATTTTTCTTTTATCAAGCGGATGAACATTCTCCAAACCTGCAAGACGCTCAATGCATATCACACCTTCTTCTTCTGCTTTATGTGCTAACATAGGTGGACCAGCGACATCACCAATAGCATAGATACCCTCTACACCTGTCCAACTCCACTCATCGGTCAAAATGCATCCACGATCAGTTTTTATACCTAATGTTTCTAGTCCCAAATTTTCAATATTACCCTGAACCCCAACAGCTGAAATCAATCGATCAGCTGTAATCATTTCTGTCTTACCTTTCACATCAATATGTGCAGTAAGAGAATCAGTAGCTTTTGCAACCTTTGTTACTTTTGCTTGGCTAAGAATGCGAATACCTCTTCTCTCCAACTGTTTACGAGCAAATGTGGAGATTTCGATATCTTCAGCCGGCATGATGTGAGGCATCATTTCAACAACAGTGACCTCTGCTCCCATATCATGATAAAAAGAGGCAAACTCAATGCCAATTGCCCCAGACCCCATGACCAAAAGTGATTTCGGTATCGTGTGTGGAATCATCGCTTCAAAATAAGTCCAAATGCGCTTTCCATCTGGTTCAATACCAGGAAGGATACAAGGACGTGCACCCGTTGCAATAATAACATGTTTTGCTTGATAAATCCCTTCTCCTAATGTGCCTTTAGGCACTGGATTTTGCGGTTGCATAATCGGTTTAGAAGACGCAGAAACCAAAATTTCTGCGAGCTGATTTCCTTTTGCGGCCTTGGTAAGTTTTGCTTCACCCCAAATAATATCAATTTTGTTTTTTTTCATCAAAAAACCAACGCCAGCATTTAAACGTCCTGAAACTGTGCGCGAACGCGCCACAACATCTTTTATATTTACTTCAATGGAACCATTAAGCTTTAAACCATAATTTTTCGCATGTTCTGTAAAATGTTTTATTTCTGCTGAACGCAAAAGTGCTTTTGTTGGAATACAGCCCCAATTTAAGCAAATCCCACCTAAATGCTCACGTTCCACAATCGCAGTCCTGAAACCACATTGTGCCGCACGAATTGCGGTTACATATCCGCCAGGTCCAGATCCAATTACAATTACATCATAAAGATTTACCACAGTAATCCCTCCATGGATATATACAAAACGGATACATATTCTTTGAGCTTAAAACTAAAAAAACAATATGACAAAATTTTCTTATGTCCTTCACTCTAAGCTTCACATAAAACGCCTTTACAAAATCAGCAGTAATACCACTCTTCAAACTCTTTAAATCCGCTTTTACCATTTAACATATCACGCATACAAACAATTTATGCGAAGCACTTTTAAATAGCTCAAATGAGCATTGTTAATGGATTCTCAATCATCTTCTTAAAAGTTCGTGCAAGCTCTGCTGCTAGTGCACCATCCACAGCACGATGATCAACGGAAAGTGTAACAGACATGATGCTCGCAATCCCTAATGTACCACTTTTAACAATGGCACGTTGCTCACCTGCACCAACAGCAAAAATCGTCGCATGAGGCGGATTAAGAATAGCAGAAAAACTTTTTACACCATACATCCCCATATTTGATACAGCCGTCGTCCCTCCCTGATATTCTTCCATTTTTAACTTGCGCTCACGTGCACGTTTTGCAAAATCCTTCATCTCATTAGAAATCATTGATAAAGATTTTTCCTCTGCATGGCGAACAATTGGTGTAATTAATCCCTCTGGAACAGAAACAGCCACTCCAACATCACAATATTTATGATGCAGTATTCCACCTTCAAGCCAAGAAACATTAGCATCGGGAAGAGCTTTCAAAGAAAGTGCTACAGCTTTAATAACCATATCATTAACGGAAAGCTTATAAGCAGGCTTAGACCCGTCTTGCGTTTTAATCATTGGTGCAGCAGCATTCAATTGCGCACGCAGTTCTAATAAGGCATCGAGCTCACAGTCCACTGTCACATAAAAATGCGGTACGGTCTGTTTTGATTCAACCAAACGTTTGGCGATTGTTTTACGCATATTATTATGAGATGTGAATGTGTATTCGTCCTCTTTGAAGAGCTTCAGTATCTGTTCGTCAGATGAACCTACCCCAGCCAAGGGGCTAGTTTGTGATGGAGAAGTTATTAAAATATCACCACTCATGGCTTTTTCTACATCGCGTTTGATAATACGTCCGTGGGGACCACTGCCAGAAACAGCTGATAAATCAAGACCAGCTTGAGCTGCTAATCGCCGCGCCAAAGGAGAAGCAAAAAGACGCCTATCCTTTTTATCCTGCTGTATTATTTGCTGAACCGATGACACATGAGATATTTGTGTCGTCTTTGAATCCGTCTGTTTTGAACCCTCTGATCCCTTAATTGCAAAAGAAGAAGAACTTTCTTCTGCAATTTTGACCGCATCAGCTAAATCTTCATCTTCTTCTGCTAAAATGATAATTAAACTATTTACTTTGACGCCTTGCGTTCCAGCAGGAATGACAATTTTGGCAACTGTTCCCTCATCAACAGCTTCTACTTCCATTGTTGCTTTATCTGTCTCAATTTCAGCAATAACATCACCACAAGAAACTTTATCTCCTACCTTCACATTCCATTTTGATAAATTTCCCTCTTCCATTGTTGGAGAAAGCGCAGGCATGGTAATTTTAATGGGCATAGTGCTTTCCTCCATTATGCTCTATAAGTCACAGCCTTAACGGCTTCAACAATTTCAGAAGTGCTAGGCAAAGCTAACTTTTCAAGATTCGCAGCATAAGGCATCGGAACATCTTTCCCAGAAATGGTAGCAATTGGCGCATCAAGATAATCAAAAGCCTGTTGCATAACACGTGTTGCTATTTCTGTTCCAACAGATGACTGAGGATACCCCTCCTCAATGGTTACCAAGCGACCTGTCTTTTTGACTGAAGAAATAATTGTTGGAAGATCCATCGGACGAATAGTTCGTAAATCAATTAATTCAACATCAATACCAAGTTTTTCAATTTCTGGCAACGCTTGAACCGCATAATGCATACCAATCCCACAAGCAACAATCGTGACATCTTGTCCCAATTTATGGATACGCGCTTTCCCGATGGGTAAAATAAAATCATCTATTTGAGGAACATCAAACTGATGACCATATAAAATCTCGTTTTCAAGGAAAATCACGGGATTGTCATCACGAATAGCAGCTTTTAGTAATCCCTTTGCATCGGCAGCACTGTAAGGCATAACAACTTTAAGACCTGGAACATGACTATACCAAGCAGCATAACACTGAGAATGTTGAGCGCCAACGCGCGCAGCCGCACCATTAGGACCACGAAAAACCATAGGAGCAGTCATTTGTCCACCAGACATGTAGCGGGTTTTCGCTGCAGAGTTAATAATTTGATCAATCGCCTGCATGGCAAAATTAAATGTCATAAACTCGACAATGGGACGCAATCCCCCAAAAGCAGCACCAACAGCCAATCCTGCAAAACCATGTTCTGTAATTGGTGTATCAATAACGCGACGTGCACCAAATTCTTCCAATAAACCTTGACTAACCTTATAAGCACCTTGATATTGCGCTACCTCTTCCCCCATGAGGAAAACCTTTTCATCACGCCGCATTTCTTCAGACATAGCCTGATTAAGTGCTTCGCGCACCGTCATTGTAATCATTTTTGTCCCCGCTGGAATATCAAAATCAGGAAGAGTACTCAAAAGAGGAAGTTGTGGCACTGAAGAAGAAAAAGAAGAAGTATCGTTCTCCATTTTTTTATGCATACTCAGAGAATCATCCGTTTGTGAAATGTCCTCAACAGTTTCACCTTCTTCTAATAATACTGCAATAACGGTGTTAACCTTTACACCTTCAGAACCTTCAGGCACACAAATTTTACCAAGAATACCTTCGTCGACAGCCTCTACTTCCATCATAGCTTTATCTGTTTCAATCTCAGCAATAATATCACCAGAGCTCACTTTATCGCCTTCTTTCTTGAGCCATTTAGATAATTTACCTTCTTCCATGGTTGGTGAAAGCGCAGGCATCAAAATATCAATAGACATACTTGCTTCCCTCGCATCAAACTAAAACATCAGTATAGAGCTCAGAAGCATCTGGCTCTTGATCAAGTTGTGCAAAATCTGCCGCATCCGCAACAATTGCACGTACCTCTTTATCAATAGATTTTAAATCGTCTTCACTGGCAAAACCCTGTTCAAGAATCCGATTCTTTACTTGATCAATAGGATCGTGTTCTTCTTTTATTTTTTGAACCTCTTCTTTTGAGCGATATTTTGCTGGATCAGACATGGAGTGACCACGATAACGATAAGTTTGCATATCGAGAATAATTGGTCCTTTTCCTGAGCGTGCCCAAGAAATCGCTTCATCAGCAGCCCCTCTTACTGCTCGAATATCCATACCGTCAACAACAATACCTGGAATTTCAAAAGAAAGACCACGACGAGAAAAATCAGTTTCTGCCGATGCACGCGCAACGGATGTTCCCATAGCATACTGATTATTTTCAATAATATAAATAACAGGAAGCTTCCAAAGCGAAGCCATATTAAAACTTTCGTAAACCTGTCCCTGATTGGCAGCACCATCACCAAAATATACCAATGTCACATTGTCTTTACCAAGGTACTGATTCGAAAATGCTAACCCAGAGCCAATTGGAACTTGGGCACCAACAATGCCATGCCCACCATAAAAATTCTTTTCTTTTGAA
Organism: Bartonella pachyuromydis; assembly: GCF_039543065.1. Lineage (NCBI taxonomy): Bacteria > Pseudomonadati > Pseudomonadota > Alphaproteobacteria > Hyphomicrobiales > Bartonellaceae > Bartonella > Bartonella pachyuromydis. The sequence continues at coordinate 29,812 of NZ_BAABJA010000002.1, forward strand.
AACATATGCATCGATCCCCCTTTCCCCTTAGAAAAGCCACCCCGACGCCCCGTTAATTCTGCCATGACACCACGAGGGCTCATACCAACCGCCAACATATGTCCATGATCACGGTAAGACGTGATAACCTGATCACCTTCTTTTGCAGCCTGCAATGTTCCAATAACAACAGCTTCTTGCCCAATATAGAGATGACAAAACCCACCAATAAACCCCATACCATAAAGCTGCCCCGCCTTTTCTTCAAAGCGACGAATTAAAAGCATCTCACGATAAGCATCAATTTCTTCTTTTTTTGTAAAATGCGCTATTGGTGCTCTCTTTGTGGCGTTTGATAATGCAGTGTGCACCACTGATGCAGAACCTTTTTTAGATTTTTCTGCCATACTAAACTCCCTTTTATGATTGTTTAGGAATAACCGTTACGAACAAAAGTTACAAGCATTATCAATCAGCTCAAATGCTATCACAGACAGTTGTTTTAAAATATTTTTTAAAACTGAGTGACTTTCCATTGAATTTTAACATCATTTTCAAGGTGTTAGGATTGTTAGCTCATTTGGCTTGGAAAAATTTAAATTTTTCCGAATATACTCATCTAACATATCTTTTTCAATGTGCCCGTTACGTAAAAGAGCAATACGCTTTTCGATAGACATCCGCTCAGATTCTACTTTATGAAGTTCTTCTTCTAATTCTACAATATATTGATTAACTTCACTGCGCGAATACAATCCATACTCACCATGGTAAATATGATAACTGAAATAGCTCAACACTCCCACCGTCATAATTGGGAGCACAAGGCGCACTTTGGCTGATCTGCGTTTCTGCTTTGTCCACATATAATAGCACAGTCTTTATAGAAAAATCTTCTTAATATCTTGCCCGACTATGCATAATTTTGATTAATACCTCATTACTAAATCTACAACGTGCAAATGATTTGTTATTATATGCTGAGCGACCACGCCATAATAAAGCTATGCCATATTATCTACTTTTATATTAATATTCGCTCTTCACTAATTTGTGACTCTATTCCCATCTTTGTCAGTAAATTTTCCTGTTAAAATAAATATAAGATCAATGACGTGCCAAATCAAAGTCACAGCCAACTCAATAACTGATAGAGACAGAATAAGCATTAAAACACCCGTTCCAACTTTACCAACCATGAAGCGATGAATCCCCAATAAACCAAAAAAATCAACAAACAATCGCCACTATCGCTTGTGGTTGTTCTGATGGTTGTTGGCCCAAAAGAGGAACACAAGCTGTACTCACAAAATAAACATGACAATGAAAATAGCTTAAAATTTCTCCCAATGACCTTAAATTTCCCACCGCTATAAAATAATAGTACAAAACACACTAACTGATTTGCACTATTACCTTATTCATATAAAATATGCAAAATTTTTCTCTACATTCTTATGTCAATTGTGCATAATTTTCTTAATATCTTAACAAAGATACACACTAAAGCGATTTTTTTACTACGCATTTGATACATTTACTGTAAAAAAGTAAATAATATTATTTGCTCTTTATATTTTATTTGTAATGAAAAATTTCTACCAACGTGTAATTTGCTTCCCATCTTTGTCAGTAAATTTTCCTGCGATAATGACTATAAAGTCAACAATTGTCCAAATCCCTGTAATCATCAAGCCCACAAGTGTTAAAGAGAGAACAAGCATTAAAGCACCAGTTTTCACTTTACCAACCATAAAACGATGAACACCAAATACACCAGAGACCCAACAAATGAGCGATAACATTGGCTTTGAAGGCTCTGTATCTTGCTGTAACAATGGAAAAACAGAATTAACATTATCCCCTTCACAGACAAAATCAATGTTATCACCTACTCTTGGTGGATTTTTTCCTAGCCAATCCCAAGTCGCAAATTGATAACGCCTACCATCATCCCCAGAAACGAGATAAGTTCCCTGATCTTGACTGATAATTATACCTCTCATCTTTTAACACCTATAAAATCTTTGCCCCCCTTTCTCCCACAATTAAACTTACAATCCCAATGATATCATAATTTCAAATTTTATGTTCATCACGATCAACGATGCAAACGACCAGCATAATATGCCTGATTACCTAGCATTTCTTCAATACGAATGAGTTGATTATATTTTGCTAATCTGTCTGAGCGTGCAAGTGAACCCGTTTTAATCTGTCCACAATTCGTTGCAACAGCAAGATCTGCAATAAAAGAATCTTCTGTTTCACCTGAACGATGAGATATAATGGCACGATAACCTGCTTTATGCGCTGTTTCTACAGCATTAAGCGTTTCACTCAACGTACCAATCTGATTTACTTTGATAAGAATAGAATTGGCGGCTCCCATTTTGATACCATCGCGCAAACGTGTAGAATTTGTTACAAATAAATCATCTCCAACAAGCTGACATTTTGCACCAATCGAATTCGTAAGTAACTTCCAACCTTGCCAATCATCCTCAGCCATCCCATCCTCAATGGTAATAATGGGATAAGTTTCAACAAGTCGCGCTAAATAATCTACCTGTTCCCCCACATCACGACATTTACTCTCACCTTTATAAAAATACGAACCATCTTTATAAAATTCGGTTGCAGCACAATCTAAACCAAGAGCAATCTGTTCACCTGCTTGATATCCACACGCTACAATAGATTCCATAATGAAATCAATTGCCTGTTCTGCGCTTTTAAACTGTGGCGCAAAACCACCTTCATCACCAACATTGGTATTATGACCTGCGTCTTGTAAGCGTTTTTTTAAGGTATGAAAAATTTCAGCACCATAGCGGATGGCTTCTTTCACTGTAGGCGCTCCTACAGGAATAATCATAAATTCTTGAAAATCAATCGGGTTATCAGCATGAACACCACCGTTAATAATATTCATCATAGGTGTGGGAAGAACATGCGCATGTGCACCACCAATATAACGATATAAAGGCAAACTTAATGAATTTGCTGCCGCTTTTGCAACTGCCAATGAAACACCCAGAAGTGCATTCGCACCAAGACGCGCTTTGTTTGGTGTGCCATCCAAAGCAATCATTGCTTTATCAATGGCGATTTGATCTTTCGCATCTCGTCCACCAAGTTCTTCAAGAATTTCGCCATTTATTGCAGAGACCGCTTTCTCAACACCCTTTCCTTGATAACGCATACCACCATCACGAAGCTCAATAGCTTCATGAGTACCTGTTGATGCACCAGAGGGAACAAGAGCACGGCCAAAAGCTCCATCTTCCAAATGAACATCAACTTCTACCGTTGGATTCCCTCGGCTATCAAGCACTTCACGTCCAATAATATCGACAATTATAGTCATGTGCGTTTCCTCATCCAACAAAACCCTCGATTTATTTTTAACACCATAATGATGCAACATCCCCTATAATTGTATATTTAATTAACCCTTTTGGATAAATAATCAAATTCCATTAAAGTCTCAAGCAATCTTTGTAGATGCTCAATTTTAACCATATTAGGTCCATCAGAAGGTGCATTATCGGGATCTTGATGCGTTTCTAAAAAAATACCTGCCACCCCAACCGAAACAGCAGCGCGCGCCAAAACTTCAACAAATTGACGCTGTCCACCAGATGAATCGCCTTGACCACCTGGTTCTTGAACAGAATGTGTTGCATCAAAGATAACAGGAGCACCAAATGAACGTAGAATAGGTAATGAACGCATGTCAGAAATAAGCCTGTTATAACCAAATGAGGTTCCTCGCTCACAAAGCATAACATTTGGATTACCACTTTGTGTGACTTTTCTTAAAACATTTTTCATATCCCACGGCGCTAAAAACTGACCTTTTTTAATATTGATAACACGTCCCGTTTTAGCTGCTGCTATCAAAAGATCTGTTTGACGACATAAAAAAGCAGGGATTTGCAAAATATCTACTGTGGAAGCAACAATTGTGCATTGCTCTTCTGTATGCACATCAGTCAAGATCGGACAATCAAATTCTTTTTTCAAATCAGAAAAAATAGCCATGGCTTTTTCAAGACCAACGCCACGTGCCGCGTTCAAAGATGTCCTGTTGGCTTTATCGTAACTTGACTTATAAACAAACCCGATACCAACTTGATCGGTAATTGTTTTAATTCGGCCAGCCATTTCAAAAGCATGGTCTCTACTTTCTATCTGACATGGTCCTGCAATTAATGAAAAATGTGTTTCATTTGAAAAAACAACATTTCCAACTTTTACAAGAGCATTTGGGGCAGCTGGTTCAGACATTTTATCCCTCAAAAAGCAAATAACTTCATTTATCAACTAAACCAATCGACTTTGTTCTACAGTGGCTTCAATAAAAGAAGAAAAAAGTGGATGTGGATCAAATGGACGTGATTTTAACTCTGGATGATATTGAACACCAATAAACCATGGATGATCTGTATATTCTACTGCTTCTGGTAAAATACCATCAGGAGACATACCAGAAAAAATCAAACCACACTGTTCTAGCGTATCTTTATAATCAATATTCACCTCATAGCGATGACGATGCCGTTCATAAATCCTTGTCATCCCATAAATTTTGGCAATTTGACTCTTTTCTTTTAACTCAGCAGCAAAAGCACCAAGGCGCATGGTACCACCAAGGTTACCACATTGTGCACGTTTCTCAAGAACATCCCCTTTGAGCCATTCCCTCATCAAACCTACAATCGGATTTTCGGTTTCACAAAGTTCACTTGATGAAGCATTCTCAATCTGTGCAATATTGCGCGCAACTTCTATACAAGCTAATTGCATGCCAAAACAAATGCCGAAAAACGGAACTTTATGTTCCCTAGCAAATTGAATTGCGCGAATCTTTCCTTCTGCACCACGCGCCCCAAAAGCACCAGGAACCAAAATCCCATGCACTTTGTGTAACGCGGATGTAGGATCTTCTTTTTCAAAAAGCTCCGCATCAAGCCACTCAATATTAACCTTTACTTTATTGGCTAAACCACCATGGGCAATTGCTTCTGTAAGGGATTTATAAGCATCCTTTAATCCGATATATTTTCCAACAACGGCAATTGTCACTTCCCCTTCAGGATGATGCATTCTATGTGTAATATCTTCCCAACGCTCCATTTTTGGCTTAGGTGTTGGTTCCATGCCAAAAGCAGAAAGAACTTCTGAATCTAACCCTTCTTTATGATATGCTATGGGAACATCATAAATTGTTGGCATATCCAATGCTTGAATAACAGCATTCTGACGAACATTACAAAAAAGTGATAATTTACTTCGCTCTGTTTCTGGAATAGGTCGATCTGCACGCACCAACAAAATATCAGGTGCAATACCAATTGATTGTAATTCTTTAACAGAATGTTGTGTTGGTTTGGTTTTTAATTCACCCGCCGAAGGAATATAAGGCATTAATGTCAGGTGTAGATAAACAACATTATGGCTTGGTAACTCATTATGAAGCTGACGAATCGCTTCTAAAAAAGGCATCGCTTCAATGTCACCAACCGTTCCTCCTATTTCACACAAAACAAAGTCAAATTCTTCGTTCCCGCTAGTAATAAATTTCTTAATTTCATCGGTAACATGAGGAATAACCTGAACGGTTGCCCCTAAATAATCACCGCGTCGTTCTCGCTCAATGATATTACGATAAATACGCCCTGTTGTGATATTATCTTGGCTATTTGCAGAACGCCCAGTAAAACGCTCATAATGGCCAAGGTCAAGATCCGTTTCTGCTCCATCGTCAGTCACAAATACCTCACCATGTTGATAAGGTGACATCGTACCTGGATCAACATTCAAATAAGGATCAAGTTTACGAAGCCTTACACGGTACCCACGAGCTTGTAATAACGCAGCTAACGCTGCCGCAGCGATGCCCTTTCCAAGAGAAGAAACCACACCACCAGTAATAAAAATATAACGTGCCATGGGCTTATGGTGATAAGCAGTTTATAACAATTTTTCCAGCAAAAAATGCAACAATAAACTGTTTTCTTCTCTAAAATAAAAAAGGTGAAAAAATCACCTTTTAAAAATTTATCTTCTTTTGAAAAAACTACTTTGTATCACTTTCTGGTATCGGACTTTCAAGGGCCGGTGGTACAGGATTTTCTGTTGCAGGATTTGTAGGCTGCTTTTGCTCTTGAGTCGGCGTTGAAACACCTCCTAGCTGTTCAAGAATAGAAGGTTGAGATTTATCATCCGATGATGGTGCTGTTTCTGGCGTTCCTTTATTTGTAGAGTTTTGTTCTAAATTCGCCGGAATACGCTTGAGAATATCAGAACTGGAATTTGATATATTACTCACTACGGTAAGGCCTATGGACGCTGCAAAAAAACAACATGCCAAAATAGCGGTCAAACGCGTTAATGGATTCTTAGATCCACGTGTTCTCATTAACCCAGAACCACTATTTGCAGTAAGACCGCCTCCCTCTGAAGGTTGAATTAAGATAACACCAACCAAAAGTATAACGATCAAAAAATGGATAATAATAAGTACTGTTTGCATAAATCCTGCTCTTCAAATAACTTTTCATGGCTATTTACACGTAAATAACGCATAATCCAAGGGGAAACCAAGATTCTTCTGTTATAATTTACGATAAACATCGCAAATAGTTAAAAACTCAGTTGCTTTTAAGCTTGCTCCACCTATCAAAGCACCATTAACATGATCAGTACTCAAAAGCTCAAAAGCATTAGATGGCTTTACTGATCCCCCATAGAGCAATCGCATCTTGTTCCCTTCATTACCAAAACGAGAATGCATTTTATCACGAATAAAATTATGCACTTGCGCTACATCGGCCGCAGTAGCCGTATTGCCCGTACCTATAGCCCATATAGGCTCATAAGCGATAATGATATTCTCTGCGGTTGCATCATCTGGCAAAGAACCATCAAGCTGGCGTGTGAGAATATCCAAGACTTTGTTATTTTTGCGCTCCTCCAATGTTTCACCAATACAAACAAGAGCAACAAGGCCCGCTCGCCACGCCGCTTGCACTTTTGCACAAATAATTGCATCATTTTCTTGGTAAACTGTGCGACGTTCCGAATGCCCAATAATGACATGACTTGCTCCTGCTTCTTTTAGCATAAAAGCTGAAATATCTCCAGTATAAGGTCCATGATCATCAAAATGACAATTTTGCCCCCCTAAAAGGAGGGTTTCACCACCCAATGCATCAGAAGCACGTGATAAAAGTGTTGCGGGAACACAAATAAGTGCTTCAAATAAACGGCCTAAATCAGAGCTCACGCCAGCCGCAATGGCACGCAATTCTCCAAGTGATTCACCTGTTCCATTCATTTTCCAATTTCCAGCGATAAACGGCCGAATATTTGGAGACATATTTTCACCTCAAAAACTATCACAACACATTATTTGTCTTTAGGTACCAAATTATAAAATGAAAGCAAGTCTTTAAGCTTGCATCTTTTATTTCTTTATTGCAAATTCCATCACTGCTTTGATAGTAATTCATGTTAAAAATGGAATTGAACGATGCTTGACGTCTTAAGAAATGCTGCAAATTCTTGGGTTTCTAGAATTTTCCTTGCTATTTTGCTCTTATGTTTCATCCTTTTGTGGGGAATACCACAATTACACACAAAGAGGGAAAAAGACCTTATTACTTCTGGAAAATCCACAATAACTGTTGATGATTATCGTCTTTCACTGGTTGATCAAAGCACACGTTTAGCGCTTGCATCTCATATTGGACGAATGTTTACACCAAATGAAATGCAGCAATATAAAATCCCCGCTTTTGTTTTTAATAAATTACAACACGATGTACTGTTTGATGAACAGGTACGTAAAATGAAAATTAGTCTTTCAAAAGATGCAATAGCTCGTATTTTGAGTGCTGATAATATGTTTCAAACAAATGGTATCTTTGATCAAAATTTGTTTCGTAATTATCTTAAGCAGTTACGTGTTAGCGAAAGTAATTTTCTTGATTATTACACGCAAAACGAAAAGCGTAACCAGCTCATTTCGGCTTCGTTGTCTGGAATGAAGGCTCCAAACCTCTTCTATAAAGCCCTTGCTCTTTATCAAGGAGAAACCCGTACTGCTGATTATCTCGTTATTGATTTAAAAGAAAAAGGAACAATTTCTAACCCTGATCAAGAAACATTGCAAAAGTGGTTTGAAGCACATAAAAATGAGTTTCGTGCTCCCGAATACCGTACTGTTTCTTTGTTATCTATGACATCATCTGATATTGTGAAACCTGAAAATATTTCGGAAGATGAAACTAAAGCTTATTATACTCAAAATACTTCACGTTTTATGATTCCTGAAAAACGTACCATTGAAGAATTGCGATTCCCTACCCGCGAAGCTGCCGATAATGCAGCAAAAAAAATAGCTGATGGATTGAGTTTTGAGGCGTTAGTTGAAGCTGAGCACAAAACTCTTAGTGAGATAAAAAAAGGGCCTTTCACAGAAAGTGAACTCCCTAGTCATCTAGCATCTGATGTTTTTGAACTTAAACAAGGCCAAATCAGTGCTATAATCAATGATTTACAAGGTCCTGTTATCGTTCGCGTCATACATATTGAACCTTCAGTCTCTCTTCCTTTTGAAAAGGCCGAAAAAAATATTCGACAAACACTTGCCCAAAGTCGTGCTATAGATATCATGCGTAATAATTATACAGCGATTGAAAATGCCCGTTTTGAAGGCGCTTCTCTTAAAGAACTTGCTGATCAATATAAATTATCTCTTCGGACAATCACTCTTGATAAAACAGGAAAAACAATCGAAGGTACAATAATCACTGATTTACCCCAAAAAGATGTTGTACTAAATGCCATTTATCAAGCAAATGAAGGAGTCGACCTTGATCCTCTTTTTCTTCAAAAAGATGGCTATCTCTGGTATAGGGTAGATAAAATCATCCCCGCCCGCGATAGAACACTTGAAGAAACCAAGAAAGATGTTCTTTCTCAATGGAAAAGTGAAGAAATTCAACGCCTGCTTGACGAAAAAGCCCAAAGTGCTCTCAAACAACTCACTGAAGGGAAAAGTCTTATTTCTCTTGCCCATACACTTGGTGTCATAAAACAAACAACACAAGCTCTACGACGCCAAGATCCATCTGAAATTTTGGGTCTTGAAGGTGTTAAAGCATTATTTTCTGCTCCAAAAGGTCATTATGGCATAGTAAAAGGTCCAGTTACAACAAACCGTATTGTATATCAAATAAAGACTGTAACCATGCCTCAAGATATCACTCCTAATACCCTCTTACCTCATATTCGTGCTAATATAGATATGATGATAAGAGAAGATCTAAAGTTAGAAATGTTACAAGTTGCCAATAAAGAGCACCCTTTGGAAATTAATCGCACTAATTATCAGCAAATCTTTAATACTCTCCAATAAAATGGAGTGAGTCATTTGTATTTTTACGTGATAAAAAGATAATCACAGATTCTTTTGTATGTAAGAAAGAAAAAGAGGTTTTTCGTAGTGTCAGAACGAATAATATCTGTAAAAATATAAAGTTTTCTGTGAACTTGTGCATCTATGGAAAAGAAGTGAGGATGATTTTGAGTATCGCGTCCTCACGACAAAAGAAGACGTACTCCACACAAACTTGTTCTATGAATATCCTCATAATAAACATAATCCTTTATAGCTTTATAATTTGTACATGCGCTGTCTGTCTCCAACCACAGATTTTTCTATAAACTTTATAATATAATCTCATCAGAAAAATCATCTTTTATTGGAAAATGATATATCAGTTCTATATTTTACTGTTGAGTAACAAAATTTCAATCTCAAATGTCCGTTTTGAAGAAGCTTCTCTCAAAGCTAGAAAATGAGCTTATGTATTGTATAAACTTCATCTTACCTTTTGTGTTTTTTACATTATCTGCTGATATACAGCACTAAAAAATGAACAAAAAACAAAGGGAATATATGCCATCTCCAACTTTATAAATCTCATTTTCATAAATCTCATTTCTCATTGTTTGAATGAGAATCATTATCAAGGCATGAGTAGCAAGATAGTATAAAAACAATTTGTATTCATAATATATAGTATTTTCAATAGATTTATTGTTTCTACTGCTTTTGAAGAATATTCCTTTTACCCTCTACAATATTTGGGGGAAATTACCGCTTATTGCTGTCCATGTTATCATCCAATAGCGATGGATCAATGGCAAAGTTGCGCTTTCTTGAAAAACTGCAGATCCCAACTGCTGCGCTCTTTGAAGAGATGCTGGTATAATTGCCAATGGAAGAAATGCTGGTTTAAGCATTTTAGGCAAAGTATGAGAATGTTCATAAAATTTTGTATAATGATCTCGCGATAACGCTACCATAGCTTCAATAATATGGCATTTCTGTTTATTACTGACACGATGAGACTCTAAATCTCCCCTCTCCACTCCTACAGCCTTTAGTACATCAGAAGGTAAATAATAATGATATCGTGATTGCATGAATGATAAAAGCCGCAACACACCACTTAGTCCTTGTGCAATTCCTCCATGTTCACAGACATTTATAAAATCTTTTGCTACACTAGGTGCCAATATCTGACAAGAAAGCTGTAAAATAATATTCGCTGTTTCACCCCAATAAAACTCAAGATCATGCAGAGTCTCTATCGGATTGTGGTAAAGATCTAAAATCTGCGCATCACAGTAACGTAAAAAAGCTGTTTTAGGTAAATCAAAAAGAGTCATTGCAGCAAGCAAATCATCCAAAATCGGATTATTTTTACTCTTTTGCATTTCACCATGAGCAAGAGCATCATACCACCAACGTAATCGTATCTCACCGATAAGCGGATCATGTACGATTTCACGAATACGAGAAACTTCTACATTAAAAGCGTAAAGAGCAGCTAATGCTCTGCGTTTTTTTTTAGGCGCAAACAAAACCGATATATAGCGATCACGATCTGTGGCACGTAAAATATCAAGATAATAAGGAAGAGAATCTATCATTCTATGACACCTCTTAACTTCCTTTTTAAACAATTAATACCCTCTTTTTATTCACATTTAAAAATGATAGATAAGAAAACACACTGAGAAGAATAAATTCTTCAAATATACCTCTATAAATCTAATAAGATTTCTTTTCTGGGTATTTTTGCTAACCCAAATACATAAAGCATTTTTATCTTTTAAAAGTTGACTTTACTTTACAGCTAGGCAGCAGTAGTGAGGTTGGTAAAAAAAGCCGAAACTCTTCGCCACTTTCCCCATAATGTTTTATATCACAACCAATGCTGACAACGCGATCGGAAAGATGGTAGTGAGCAAAGGACATACCTCATCGCGATAAGCCTTCCAGCCAAGTTTTTTAAAATTTCTGTTGCATCATTGTTCACGCCTGCATAGTCCTTAATTTTTTGCATAAAAGCTCATAAAAATTACCTGTGTAATACTGGGAATCGCTAGGTGATAACTTAAGATAGAGCGGACACCCTCCATTCCGAAACTGAAAGTAATCAAAATAAAAAGTTTCTTCAAAACCAGTATCACACCCAACAAACTGTTATAACTTTGCAAAAGCTTTTTTCTATATCCGTTATATGATAATAAACAATATCATCAAGAGTACAACCCTCAAAACTTGCCTTATAAATGCTAAAAATTACCTCATAACCAATTTCTCCTCCTCCGTAATTTTTTAAAAAATTTTTGTAGGAGGATGTAAACTGCAAACCGAGAGTTTTCTCTGCTTTTTCAATCAATATATCATCAGGTGCATACTCTGCAGTACCGAAATTAATAAGATCATTATATTTATCGATTAATACTGCAACATCATCTAAAGTATAAGTTTTCATAATTTGTTCTCTGTTGAATTATTTTTTGATGTTCTCTACGCTCCTTAGCAGCTTCCTTCTTATATTCTCATCTCTACCTACCGAAAATATCTCTATCGATAAATGATTTTTGTATTTTAAGATAAATATGAATCACAAAAGTCTGTTTTTAATGGAGTGCTCTGCTAATCTGTGCTATAGAATTGTTCTGTATTTGCAACATATAATATGGTTCAATAGCGCAGCTTCTAAACTAATAAGCACTCTTCTTGTTAGCGCTTTATTGATATTTTCATCCCGTACCGTTTTCTATCTAAGAAGCAGTTCCATTATGATAAAATAAACCATCTCTCTAATAGATTTTGTTTTTCTGTTCCCAAATTGAAATGCAGTAATCACATCACTCATTTTTTCTCGTAATTGAGCAATTGCTTTCTCTACATAAAAAGCATAATGACAGCTTATAATAACGCATTGAGTGCTCACTATCCTTTCATACAGTCAAAGCCACAATGCTTTTTAACCACATATAAGATAATATTCAATTTTCTTATATAAAGAGAAGATAACGGATCAATAACTACAAAATTTCCGACTTTAAACTAATATATTGCTTCTCTTAAATAAGATATCACTCTACCGCAAACAATAATGCAGCAACTGCACGGTCTTCAGCCAACAAAACATTAAATGTACGCACAGCTGCCCCCGTACTCATTGTATCTGATGAGATGCGCTTTTCCCGTAAAAGCACCCGTAATTCTTCAGGTAATCGCAATAATTCAACTCCAGTACCTATGAGTAAAACTTCAATCTCAGATGCCTCTTCTAAAATTCGAGATATATCATTTTGAGTAGGAATAGGTCCTACCATATCGATACCATAAATACCTGATGGTACACAAATAATAGACCCTCTATGGGACATATCGGCAAAACGAAATCCACCATTTCCATAAGCATCAATAGGTGCACGTCTTGGAAAATGTGCTTCACGGATTTGAATTGCATGAAACATCAAAAATACCCCTTATTTTTGATAACTTAATTGCATTTTTCCTCTCACCTCTAAAAATCAGCAAAGGATCTGTAATAAACATTGATATATTATATCATATATCCACATAGCAATACTGATGCAAAATCTTTCATATAAAATACTCTCATGACCATACAGACGGATAGTATACGGCATTTACTCAATGAGACGTTTCAATCGGTTTGTTCTTATCTTAAGTAATAGATTAAAAATCTGTTTTTAGATTTTCTAAAAAATTATTATAAGATGCTGTTAAATGCTGCATTTGTTTAAATATACTTATCAAAAAATTTATCTTAGCCCATTCACTAAAAACAACGACTTCTGCTATAGGAAACAACGTCCCTATCTAAAGGATAGAAAAATTTTCTATAATACCGCACAAATAAAATAATTACTTTCTTAATGGTCTTAATAATCCGCAGAAAACAAAAAATTACATTCGTTTATCGACCACAAAACTCCCCATAGGCCGAATATCTTTTGTACAAAACTTATTTATTTTTATAAAAAACATTGAAAATAACGTACCCTAATTACACCTTAAGATTCATTTTCCTTTGACACAGCTGTCTTCTCTTTAGAGATGCTTATATTTTCCTTTGTTTTAGTTTTAGATTTTTGTAATGTTTTTGGTTTAGGATTGAGTTTTGATTTTTTTTCCGTAACAGGTTCTCCTTTAACGCGAACATCTGTTAATGTTGAGCGGATAACGCGAATACGCATATCATCACCAATTTCAACCTCTAATTCACCACTCTCATTGTAAACTTTTGTAACCTTGCCGATAATACCACCACCCGTTATAACAGTATCACCACGACGTACAGCATCAAGCATTTCTTGGCGCTTTTTCATTTGTAAACGCTGGGGACGAATTATAAAAAAATACATAATTGCAAAAATTAAAATAAATGGGACAAAACTGACAAGTGAGGTCCCATTGGAAACACCGCTTGCAACTTGAGCATAAGCGTTAGTTATAAACATTTTTATCTCCTATAGATTAAACTTCAGGTATTTCCCACTCTATTAAAATAGATTTTTAGCTCAGAAAAAACTCTCCCAGAGGAGTTGTCATACAAAATGATAACAACACAATGTAATCATAGTTCTATAGTTAAGGAAATAATTCCTTACGAGACAGAAAGCAACGAGAAAACACCTTTAAGAAACAGATTTATTTTTCTTCTATATACCATAAACATCCTTATTAACTGGAAAATAAAGAATACAAAACAATCGCATTCCCTTCTAACAAATCAAACTGATTGCTCTTCTTAAATACATGATTTTTTCATTGAAATATTTTCTAAGAAAAGTAATTGCTTTGCTTTGAAAGCCATGCAAACCATAGACTTTTAAAATGAATTAGTTTTCTAAATATTTGGTAGGATCGACAGGTAAGGAATTCTTACGCACCTCAAAATAAACGCGCGGTGTTTTAACATTCCCTGAAATACCTGATTTAGCAATCTCATCTCCGCGCTGTATCCTTTGTCCCTTGCTCACAACAAGCTTACTGTTACATCCATAAATAGTAATAATATTGTTTTCATGTCGAATCATAACAACATTGCCTAGCTCTTTTAGCCCATCACTCGCATAAATAACAACACCATTTTCCGCTGCTTTTACCGACGAGCCTTCAGGCACAGCAATATCTATCCCTCTATTAGTTGCCGTTCCTTTTTTCTGACCAAACTGACTTAATAAACGCCCTCTTACAGGCCAACGCATCTTAGAAATTCCTGTGGCTTGCGGAGTAACAATATTATCCGTATTCGTCACTGCATTTGATGAACCAGTTTCATGATTTAATTGCATCATCTGTTTAGAAGAATTTTTCTCAATACTTAAACTGTTCATCTTTGCAGAAGAGGAAGTTGTGACAGGCGCTTTATATATGGGGGGAACCTTCTGGTACCTTGTAGAAGACGTGACTTGAGACTGACGTGAAGATTCTGCTGTTGATATTCTCCTACCATCATTATAGGTATTCGAAGTTGCTAGTGTGCCTTTTCTTGGAACCACAAGCACTTGACCAATATAAATCGAATTATTGCTTATACCATTTGCTAATTTTAATGCTTCAACACTCACTCCTATTTGCCGTGCAATGCTTAACAGTGTATCACCACTTTGAACAATATAAGAGTCTCGCCGAAAAATTGGAGAATTATCTATTTGTGAACGGGAAAGCGTTCCAAGATTGCGTGGTGGGGTCCCCATAATTTGGCTATCAGAAGACACTCCTCCTTGTTGTGGAGAATCATAGCCAATATCATCACCTGTCCATGAAACATCCCTCTGATCCACTGGTGGCAACTCAGAGCTTTGTATCATACCACCATACGGTGATGCTTGCGGATTTACAGGCACAGGTGTAGATATATTTGAACGAGATGATACTGTACGATGAGAGAAAATATTAGCAAAGCGCTGCGTACCAGAACTACACCCCGCAAAAATCATTATCATCACTAAAAAAGCTATTCTTTGAAAATAACCCCGAAAAATACTACCCAAAACCTTTAACCACATAGTTTTGCCCACTCGTCAATACTCAACTCACTCTATTAAAGCTTTTTAATATTACCTAAGAGTTAAAATTCGATATTTTATTCATAAATATCTTTATAATAAAATCAAAATGAATTTATCGTAAAAACAAAAAAGGGAAAAAGTTCGCCTAGTATCTTAAACCTAAACAAATTAAAGTATTTCCGCAGTGCCTTTAATAAAAGGTTGATAACGCACTTGAAACATTTCTAAACACTCAAATTGGCTGCCAATTTTTGTATAACGTGTCATCTTTTGTGCCCCTTCATCAGGGCCTATAGCTTGAATCAAAATCCCATTTTCAGCTAAAAGATTTAGAAATTCTTGTGGTTCATCAGAACGTGAAGGCCAAATAAGAATACGATCAAATGATCCTAAACTTGTCACTGTGCAACTTCCATCCATCTGCCGGATAACAATATTTTCAAGCCTTAAACTTTGAAATCTTTGGCATGCCAAATCAACCAATGTTTTATAACGATCAACTGTTGTAACGCGGCCACTCAGACATGCCATAAGAGCAGTACAAAAACCAGATCCTGTACCAATTTCTAAAACACGATGTTTTTTCTTCAACGATAAAGCAAAAAGAATTAAGAGCTGCTCTTCTAAACGCTCAATATATTCACCACACTCGATAGGAATAATTTTATTATCATAAGCACTGTTGAACCAAGAAGAAGCAACAAACTGTTGACGCGGAATTTTTTCCAATGCCGAAAAAAAACGAACATCATCAATTCCTTTGCTACGCATTTTTAGTACAAGACCAGCCAATTCCTCACGAAATCGTAAAATACTCTTTTGCCCCATAGCGTCATTCATTCTCCAATGAAGTGGTACCCTTACCGTACGTACAACTCATTTAAAAAAATGGCAAAACCCCATGTTTATACGTCATCATTTCTCAGCAATAAACATATATCGGTTCTCTTTTTTATAAAATTAAGCAGTAATAGAACGCACGCCCTTCATATAAGGTTGTAAAACATCTGGAACAATAATTGATCCATCAGCTTGCTGATAATTTTCAAGAACAGCGATAAGGCAACGCCCTATAGCTGTACCAGAACCATTAAGACTATGTACAAAGTGCAATATTTTATCGCCTTCTTTACGATAACGCGCATTCATGCGTCGCCCTTGAAAATCTCCACAAATTGAACAACTGGAAATTTCACGATAACATCCTTGCCCTGGAAGCCAAACTTCAATGTCATAAGTTTTACGTGCAGCAAAACCCATATCACCTGTAGAAAGAACCACCGTGCGAAAAGGCAAACCAAGACGTTTCAACACATTTTCTGCACACTCTGTCATACGTTCTAGTTCCATTAAAGACTGCTCTTCAGTAGTAATAGATACCATCTCCACCTTCCAAAACTGATGCTGACGCAACATACCACGCGTATCACGGCCTGCCGCACCTGCTTCCGAGCGAAAACAGGGAGTTAAAGAAGAAAATCGCAGTGGTAAATCTGACATTTCAAGAATTTCATTGTTTACCAAATTGGTTAACGGTACTTCTGCTGTAGAGATAAGCCATCGACCATCTGTTGTCCGAAACAGATCATCAGCAAATTTGGGCAATTGTGCTGCTCCGTAAACAATCTCATCACGAACAAGAAGAGGTGTTGAAACTTCTGTATAGCCATGCTCATCAACATGCATATCAAGCATAAATTGACCTAATGCACGTTCAAGTCGCGCCAAAGCTCCTGAAAGCACTGTAAAGCGTGTCCCTGATAAACGACTTGCGCGTTCAAAGTCCATCTGTTTAAGATTTTGACCAAGATCAAAATGCTCCTTCGGTGTAAAATCAAATGTCGGAGGCGTACTAAAATGCCGAATAACAACATTATAGCTTTCATCTCTACCTTTTGGGACATCATCCAATGGAATGTTGGGAAGTGCTGAAAGGGCCTCTTCAATAGTTTCAGTCAACTGCTTTTCTTCCACGGTCGCCGAAGAAAGAAAGATTTTAATCTCTTCAACCTCAGCTCTAAGACGTTCAGCTGTTTTTTGATCGCACGCTGCTAAAGCTTGTCCTATTTCCTTTGAAATTGCATTGCGACGCTCTTGCGCTGATTGCACTTTAGCAACATGTAACCGACGCTCAAGATCAAGTTTTATTAATCTGTCCGCTTGTGGTTCAACGCCTCTATTCTCCAGTGCTTTATCTAATTTTTCAGGGTTTTCACGAATCCACTTAATATCAAGCATCAACATTCCTCATTTGCATCGTTTCTATTCGTTTTCTACCATACAGGATATAAACTTCTCTTAAGAGACTTTTTGTCTTTTTTCTATACAGTAAGCAATTAAAATTGAAATCTCATAAAGAGCTATAGTTGGTAAAGCCACTGCAAACATAGTAAAAAAATCCGATGGCGTTACTATTGCTGCAATTATAAAAGAGATCAGAATAGCCCACTTTCTTTTTGAGACCAAACCATGAGAGGTTAAAAGTCCAACTCTCGTTAAAAGACTTGTTACAAGAGGTAATTGAAAAATCAAACCAAAAATGAGAATAAATGACGTCATAAAGCTCAAATAATCGGAAATACGAACAATAAACTCTATTCTTAAATGAATATCTGGAAGAAATTGCTGAGAAAGGCTAAACCAAAGCATAATTGGTGCTAACAAAGCATAAACAAATGCTCCTCCAATACAAAACAAAATCGGCCCACCAATGAGGAATGGCAAAAAAGCCATACGCTCATTTTTATAAAGTCCCGGTGCGATAAAACTATAAAATTGAAAAGCTGTATAGGGAAAAGATAAAATAATCGCTCCAAAAGCAGCCAGTTTCATCTTCGTTAAAAAAGTTTCCCAGACTTGTGTTGATTGTAGACGAATATTCTCAGGATTACCACCTGATATTTTCATTGCCCATTGATAAGGCCATATCAAAAAATTTAAGATATAATCTTTGACAAGAAAACACAGAATAAAAGCTATCAAAAATGCAATAATAGCAGCAATAATTCGCTGACGCAGTTCAAGCAAATGTTCTAAAAGTGGAGCCATATTGGCATCAACTTCATCCTTCTTAACATTCATAACTCACCTACTCTACTTTTGGAAATTAAAGAAGGACTTCCAGAACTATGAGCATCAACAGGTATAGTTAAATCTTCATTGGCTTTGTTTTGATCACATCCTAAAATTTCTTTTTCTGATTTATGGTGTACTGTTTTTCCATCAAAATTACTGCCGATATCCTCCACTGCATCATGAATAGGATTAAAAGTCTCTGTCAACTTACTCTTTAGATTAAGATTATTAATATCCGATAATGTCTTTTGTAAATCATCAAGCTCAACTTGTCTCATTGCATCATCAAATTGGTGACGAAATTCTTTTGCTGTTGAACGGACATAAGCTATTGCTCTTGCCATTGTCTTTAACATTTTAGGTAAATCTTTTGGTCCAACGACAACGATGAAAACAAGTAAGATCAGGAGAAATTCTGGTCCATCAATCCCAAACATCGTTTATACTCGACTTTCTCATTCAAAAATAATGTACGACTGCGATCACGTCTTTATTGTTCTATATGCTGTTTTTTAGCGACAGATGTCTTCCCTCTTTTAGAGGAAGGAGAAGCTTTTTTACGCACTGGCGTACGCTTTAACGCCAATGATTTAGATTGTTGAAGTTCAACATCTATTATTTGAGAGGTATCAACCATTTCATGCTTATCTTCGATAGCGTCCTCTTCTTCCTTCATATTTTTTTTGAAAGCTTTAATCCCCTTAGCAACATCACCCATTAATTCAGAAACCCTGCCACGTCCAAAAAGAACAAGGATAATCAACAAAATTACAATTAAATGCGTTGGTGAAAAAATATTACCCATCACTCTCTCTCTGCTTTTTAATTTGAGTACACTTGTTTATGCTCATTCTGAAGACATGCATCAAATATAATCGTATCTTACTTGTATATTTTTTTCTCCAGTTAAAGGCAATTATACACTTTTTATTGTAAACTCACTTTCTATCCTGTCTTTTCTTTTTCTGATTATATTATAAAAAACTAGATCAGTTTAAATAATAGACCGTTTCAAACAAAATGCAAAAGGCTTGAAAACTTCTTTCTTAACGCCCATAAAAGCCTATCTTGTTACAAAAAGTGTTTTCAATAACTTTTTTAGACAATATTGTAGGAACTTTATCATCAATTGTTTCATAGACAATATCTGCTACCATTGCAGCTGGTAAATTAGCTAAATTTTGAACAAGCATCATAAAATCGTGTTTTTCTAAAATATCAAACGCGATGTAGAAAAAGCCATGAGCAACGGTATTTTAACGACCTTTTCATCACAAATTGGCCCCTTGAACATGGTAGGTTCGTCTGACAAACAAATACTAAACCCCTTCAACGAGGATAAATATATATTCACATCTTGTAATAATATGCGTATCAGAAAGTGCTTATCCATATCCGAGAACATGTTTCATCACCAGTAACCCACCCTTATCAATAAGGCCTTAAATCACCATATATCCTAAAGCTGTAACTGTTTTTTCTGCGCGTAAGTACCTGTTTCAATAATATCATGTGCTCCTCTTATAGGAAGATATAAAATAAGAAAGCGATTAGCATTGATGCTCAATTTTACTGAATCAAAAGCATGAAGTCGAGACATCCCCAGAGAGCACAAATTTCTATCTCTTGATCCTTTTTATGCAGTTTCTCCAATGTTGTAACAGCTGTATAGTGTAGTAACAGAGATAGAAACAAAGGTCGTACTCTTTCCCCTCCTAATCAATAAAAATATCATCAGATTTACTCACCTCACGTAAAGAAGCAGTAAACACCTTAACATCATGTTCCGTCCTTACATTGCGGGCGAATAGAATAAAAGCCTAAGGCTTATGTTTCATAATGAACGCTTTTTTACAATAACACCGGAAATATCAATAATCATGTTTTTTTCGAACATTATCGCAATAATTTAGTATTATTTTGATCAAGAGTTTCTCGTTTTATTAACACTTCTCATCTATCCTATGTTAATTTTTTTAAGCTGTATTTCAATATTATACATAACTTGATCATTTCATATATAAACGTGAAATTTGTACTCTCACTCAATTAAATGTTGGCAGAAGAAATTCTCTACACACCATAATCATAATTTTGCTGTTTTTTTTCAAAATACTATAGCAACTTTATCAAAGCACGTTATTAGTCTTTTTATCAGGTATCTTAAGTGTATCAATTCTAAACTTGTTGATAAGCTCGTTGCTCAACGTAAAAGCTTATTTTTACAATTTTGGTGATTTTTGTTATTGCTTCAACTAGCTTGTCTTTTTTATGATTTTTTTAAGACATCAATAATTAAAAAACTCCTTCACAAAAATAAAGAATAAATGATTTAAATCCGTTCTTTCTTCGTGTCTATGTTCTTATAAAAGATGCAAAATGCTGATTATTTATCTCGTTCATACAAATTTTGTGAATCACTTAAATATAGCAAATAATTATAAAACCATGACATCAGTATTTTATCACGAAATCTATACACTTTTGTAATTGTTTGATCTCTACAAAAAAAATTGTTGAGATAAAACTATTATCCTGTGTTAATAGAGAAATTGAGTAAGCAGTTATATATGGTAGAATTTATTCATGAATTATCGGCATATTTATCATGCTGGCAATTTTGCTGATATCTTTAAACACATTATTGTCACCCGCATTGTAGAATATCTTAAACGCAAAGAAAAAGCTTTTCGAGTTATAGATACGCATGCTGGAATTGGCATATATGATCTCTCTTCTTTAGAGGCATATAAAACTGGAGAGTGGCGTGAAGGTGTCCAACGAATTTTTTCAGCCCCTATTCCAGAAGATTTAAAAACACTCCTTTCTCCATGGTGTAATATTATTGATTTACTTAATGACGGAGAAAAAGAACTCCTCTTCTATCCTGGTTCTCCTGTTGTTATTCGTCAATTATTACGTAAACAAGACCGACTGACCGCAATTGAACTCCATGATGAAGATTATCGTATTTTAGCAAAAAATTTTGCTGGTGATTATCAAACAAAAGTTCTGCATTTAGATGGTTGGCTTTCTTTAAATGCGCACCTGCCTCCAAAAGAAAAGCGAGGATTGATCCTTGTTGATCCTCCTTTTGAAAAAACTGGTGAATTTTCCCGTCTTATTGATGGATTGATGAAAGCATATCGTCGCTTTCCTAGAGGAATTTATGCTCTATGGTATCCTGTTAAATATGACAGAGAAATTGATAATTTTCTTCATGCACTTTATCAAACAGGAATCCCCCAAATTTTACAACTCGAAATGCGTGTTCGAAAAAGTTCAATACCACCCACAATGAATGGAAGTGGGATCATTCTTATCAATCCTCCCTATCTTTTGGAAGAAGAAATGAAAAAACTAACTCCTTTTCTTCTTCATCGTCTTGGACAAGATAAATATGCGAGGATAATTCATCAATGGATCCAAAAAGAACATTCATTATGTTAGATTTTCATTTAAATTCCGTTTTAAGTCAAAATTTTCTTGATAAAAATCGAAATTTTTGCGTTGCTTAGAAAGATTGTAATATTAAGGATCTTGGTTTTATAGACCTTTTAAACTATTTTATTTCTTAATACACGTTATCGTTAGCAGTGAAAATTTTATTTTTTAAGACAGGATTTGCTTTCATATAAACTTGCATTACTGATGAAGAATGTTGGTGAACTTGCAGAACTGTTTTTAGAAACTAGCCTCAATTTTTTGAAGAGTAATCACTCCCAAATTAAACGATCTCATGTCATAATTATAGAAAAATGGCGAGTATTACATAAATAATAGGCTTTGATAAATAAAAACATTTTATAAGATCAACATAAAATGCTTTCGGATAAACTGAATGATTCTAAAAAATAATACAGCTTGTCCTAAAAATGAAAGAGAAAATCTCTTTTTTCTCTCGCCCATTATATGGGACAATGCCAATCAAGAAAATGATAAAAGTCAATTTAAAGGTGCCAAACTTATACAAGAATTTGTCAAATATCTTCCGCATAAGCCAGGGGTTTATCGGATGGTTGATGATAATGGCGATGTTCTCTATGTTGGTAAAGCACGTAATCTTAAAAAACGCGTTTCAAACTACACGCGTGAACAAGGGCATAACAACCGTATTTCCAGAATGATTCGTGCAACATATCATATGGAATTTGTCGTCACCCATACGGAAACAGAAGCACTCCTTTTAGAAGCTAACCTTATTAAAAGATTACATCCACGTTTTAATGTGTTATTGCGTGACGATAAAAGTTTTCCTTATATTATTATCACTGATGATCACCACGCGCCTGCACTTTACAAACATCGTGGTGCCCGAACAAGAAAAGCCCATTATTTTGGTCCTTTTGCTTCTCCAAGTGCAGTGACACAAACAATCAATGTTTTACAACGTGCTTTTTTACTACGAACTTGTAGCGATTCAGTTTTTGAAAACCGTACGCGCCCCTGTTTACTTTATCAAATTAAGCGATGTTCTGCGCCTTGCACAAATGAAATTAGTGAAAGTGATTACACAGAACTCGTAAGAGAAGCAAAAGCTTTTCTTTCAGGAAAAAGCCAATCTGTTAAAAGTGATATGGTTAAAGCTATGCATCAAGCTGCAGAAAACCTTAACTTTGAACAAGCAGCTTCCTATCGAGATCGCTTGTCGGCTCTCTCTCACATACAAAGCCATCAGGGTATTAACCCTCAAACGATACAAGAAGCTGATGTCTTTGCAATTGCGCAGCGAGAAGGAGTGACTTGCATACAGGTGTTTTTTTTCCGCATGGGACAAAATTGGGGAAACCGGGCCTATTTTCCTAAAGCAGATCCATCTTTTTCTCGTAGTGAAATTTTAGCGAGTTTTCTTGCTCAATTCTACGATGATAAGCCACTTCCAAAACTTATTCTTTTATCTGAAGCTATCGAAGAACAGATACTTCTTACAGAGGCATTCAGTCTAAAAGCAAATCGTAAAATACTTCTCTCTTTACCCAAACAAGGTGAACGAAAAACTCTTGTTAATCATGCTTTTATCAACGCTCATGAAGCACTTGGACGCAGACTTGCTGAAACAGCTACACATACAAAATTGCTTCAAGGGCTTGCTGAAATATTCCAAATGTCTCATACTCCACGCCGGATAGAAGTCTACGACAATTCCCATATTATGGGGACTAATGCGGTAGGTGCAATGATTGTTGCAGATCATAGAGGATTTATTAAAAATCAATATCGCAAATTCAATATTCGCTCGACTAATATCACTCTTGGTGACGATTTTGGTATGATGAAAGAAGTTATTAAACGAAGATTTTCACGTCTTATCAAAGAGCATGATCTGCCTCATACATGCAATACTGTAAAAGAGAAAAGCGATGATTTCGTTCCTGTCTGGCCTGATCTTATTCTGATTGATGGTGGTGAAGGACAAATTAATAGCGTACATACAATACTCTCTGAATTAAAAATAAACGACCTCATCACAGTTGTTGGAATAGCTAAAGGTGTTGACCGTAACGCGGGATGTGAGCGTTTTTTTATCAAGGGTAAAACACCCTTTACACTACCCCCACGTGATCCTATCCTTTATTTTTTACAACGTCTACGCGACGAAGCACACCGTTTTGCAATTGGAATACACAGAGAAAAACGAAAAAGAGCAACATTCAAAAACCCACTTGATGAAATTGAAAATATTGGTCCAACAAGAAAGCGTGCATTGCTGCATCATTTTGGAAGTGCCAAAGCTGTGGCCGGTGCTTCACTCGAAGATTTAACAAAAGTGATAGGAATTTCTGCCACCATTGCCAAAAAAATTCATAACTATTTTAATGAAAAATAAGCTTGTTTCATAATATTTGCCTTGTTACGTTTATATAATAAGTCATATCCTACAAAGAATTGAAAATTACTCTATGAAAAATCATACTTTTTCTTTTCCAAATATTCTCACTTATGCACGGATCATCGCGGTGCCAATGGTTGTTGCTTGCTTTTTTTTAGAAGGACGACTGCAATCAAGTGATATTGCACGTTGGATTGCTGTTTCTATTTTTATTATGGCCTCTATTACTGACTTTCTTGATGGCTATCTTGCTCGTATTTGGGAACAGACATCCAATATTGGTCGCATGTTAGACCCCATTGCGGATAAGCTTCTCGTTTCTGCCTGTTTGCTATTGCTAGCCGCAGATAGCACGATTGCTGGATGGACATTATGGGCAGCTATTATTATTCTTTGTCGAGAAATTCTTGTATCCGGATTACGTGAATACTTGGCGGAATTGAAGGTGAGTGTTCCTGTTTCTCGTCTTGCAAAATGGAAAACTTTTGTACAAATGATAGCTATCGTTCTTCTCCTAGCAGGACCAGCTGGTAATAAAATTCTCCCCTACACAGTAGAATTTGGTATTACTATGTTGTGGATTTCTGCTCTTCTTACGTTGTGGACAGGATGGGATTATTTTCGTGCGGGCTTAAAACACGTTATCACATAAAAATTGCAAGCACCACATCAATTTAAAAAATCTATAAACCTCATAAGGAAAATCCTGAAACAGTATATTGCAGGATTTTCCATTTTTTATATATGATTTTATTAACCAACGATTTCCAACTCTGAAAACCAAAAAGCAATTTCTACTTTCGCTGTTTCAGGACTATCTGAACCATGAACAGAATTTTCGCCAATTGACAAAGCATGGATTTTGCGAATTGTCCCATCTTGTGCATCCGCAGGGTTTGTAGCGCCCATTACTTCACGGTTTTTAGCTATTGCATTTTCACCTTCTAAAACTTGTACAACTGTTGGACCAGAAGACATAAACTCAACCAATTCGCTAAAAAATGGGCGTTCCCTATGAACAGCATAAAATCCTTCCGCTTCACGCCGGCTCATCCACACACGTTTAGATGCAACAACACGCAATCCTGCATCTTCAAGCATTTTGGTAATTGTCCCTGTCAAATTACGACGCGTTGCATCTGGTTTAATCATAGAAAAAGTACGTTCTACAGCCATTTGATCACCTTTATATAACATTATCTGGCTGTTCTATAACGAGCAAGAAGCTCTTTGCCAAGGGACTGTGAAAGAATCTCCATAGCAAATTTTAAAAACATGCATTGGCTTGTATGAATTTTAGTCAATAATAGACATGTTCGTGATCACTGATTTCTTATAAACAGTACCACTGCTTTTCTTATCATTTTGGATTGTTTGCATCATCTTAAATGCTTCTCTCTAAAATTATCATTGAATAGGGGAGAAAATACAAGAAAAACAATACACAGAAAAAACATATGGACTTTATCAAAAGATCAATCTCTTTGAAAGATGGTACCCTCAACACCGCACATCTCGCTCCCTCCCCACATACACATGGAAAGAAAAATCTAAAAAATAAGCAGAAATTTAGAAGCTATAACGCACCCCTAAAATGCCCTGAAGGGACTGGTTCGTCTTACGTCCTTTGACATAATGAGCCTCTGCATAAAGCTTTAATTGATCTCTTAATAAACTGCTTAAACCAATTCCTAACTTACCTGCATTGCCTGATAAATCCGTGGTAAATTGGTGCTGTTGATTAATTGTCGTGTGGTTGTCGTCTTTATACTCGCGCAACCAAGATGCCGTAATGTACGCTAGAGAGGAACCTGCTGTCATCGTTCCAAATTCATATCCCAAGGATAGACCAACCTCACTGCGAAGTGATGTGAAGGGTTTGATATCACCCATCATTTCATTCGAAAGTTTGATTTCTTGGCCTTTAACTTGCAACCACGTGAATTGCCCATAAGGCTGTAACCAACTGTACTGAGACAGTTTAAGACGATAACCCGTTTCAAATGATGTCCCCACTGCCCACTGATCATAATTTCCCTCAATTGCTATACCATTCGTTGAAACAGCTTTCAGACTATTTTGATAACGATTATATTTAACAAGACCATCTAGATACCATCCACTATGATCAGAATAAGTGACATAACCTCCAATGCCATAAGTATTGATGCCACTCACACCACCACGTGCATGCTCAATATTTGCTCGATCATAGCTGCCGAAACCACCGATATAAATATCCCCATTCTCCCATTCATTTAAACCATTGAGACCTAGCACTATTCCTGTTTGCTCAAGTTTAAAATCTATATGCTTTGCTGCAATGTTTTCTTTGCTTTTAATGGCATATGTCCAGAAGCTCGCATTTTTTTGATTTCTGTCTAAATCGCCTCTTCCCGCACGTATCGTTTGCAACTCATTATGAAAAATAACTGCTGGAGACACAGACATAGACAACACGGCATCGGTAGAGGGAGAGGTCAAGAAACGAGGCTTTGATATTTCCTCACGCGTTTGGGCAGCAGCTTGCTCCTGAACAGTTGGACGCAAAGCCATTTGATCCGTTGTCAACGAAGCATCTGCTGAAACACCAACCTGTTGTTGTTCAGATGAAAGATGAGAGTGACTTGCTGGAGGTAACGTCACACTAGCCTGATTTTCTGAAGATGAAGATACTGAAAGGCCTGAAGTACTCTGCGCATCTTTTAAATGGCGCGGAGGACGTTGACGAGATACCTGTCTGTTACCAAGCTTTTTCCCCCGAGAAGAAGATCCTCGGTGAGATCCTTTCCCCGTATCAGTAGATAAAGAACTTGAAAAAGTCGTAACCTTTTGTTTCTTGTTTTTATTTCCACACTGTATTCCAGTATTCGAACTTTCTGGACTTTCAGTACTTAAACCTAAATACCAAATTGTGAAATCACCACTAGAATGAGCACATCTCTCTCTCTTCTGCAAAGTATACATATAAGCACCACCATCAACAGATTCTATTACAGTGCCAACACGGTCTTCCAGAGTGAAATTAGCGTCTCCATTTCTAACGGTAATTAAATTGGTTCCACTCGTTAAACCATTCTTTTGTGAGAGAGTACTTGTAATTTCCCGACCAGAATCGGTAACACTTATTTTGTGATTACCTGTACCTTCATCAATCGACAAGTAATCGCTGCCACCTGTAGTATTTATATTGAACTGGAAATGTAAACTCCCTGAAAGCCTTTCAACACGAAGTGAAATATGTCGTGGATCATATGGAATAGAATTAAAAATCACGGTTCCATCATTACCACCTAAATCCTTAATTGCAATCTGCGGTTTTTCTCCGATATTCCGCTCTCCAACCTCAAATATTATTTCATCAGGTCTTTTCTGTACATGAATTATTTTTTTAGTAGTATGATTTGTCCTATCACCAGCAAACAAATAAAGTTTTCCGCCACTATTGACTCTTACTTCTCCTGTTACGTTCTGTGCACCAACATGCAGCCACGAGCTGGCAAAGTCGCTAATCGTTAAACTATTTATATATCCATGGGGATATACGACCTGAATAGCTCGATCCTTCAAGATAGTACCAAACGATTCTCCTCCTGCTAAAACATGTTGCCTACCATTTCCCAAAATCTCAGCATACATTGATTTTCCTCCTTCTTTTCTTTGTCCCATGTAAAGATTTTGTTCTCCATCGCTTTCCACTTTTGTATACCAAGCCCATGCGCTATCATATATGTTCTGCTGTCCAACTCGCCCATTACTACCAGTAACTGTGGTATTATATGCACTGCTTGGTTTCTCTACATTTTTAAGATCAAGATTTTTTTCTTCATGAACAAACTGCTGACCACCGTAGATTTTAGTTTGCATCGCAATTCCACCACGTGTAACTATCTGCATTCCCTCTTCTTCAATAGTAGCATCTACAGAAGTTGCTCCATTCTCAACAACCTCAACACTGCCATCTCCAATCACAATCTTGCTGCTAACAAGAGTAGTAATCAGTACAGAGCCTTTTGGTACTGTCCCCCCTACCGTTATACTTTCCATATTCGTTAGCTCTTCATTCTTTCTCTCAGTTGCACTTGCAGATTGCCCAAGACAAGTGCTGATCAATAATAGCGAAAAACTCAATCTGTATTTATTATACATCATTCACACTCCATTCTAAACCATTAGAAAATACTCTGCTATCGCGGTGATAGTCCACTTTAGAATGTATCATAATGTGTTTTATTTATGTCTAAATACAATTTATTAGTGTATATTTTGTATATAGCGACCATAAGTTGTACATATGTGAATCACATAAAGACTCTTTGTATCTAAGGCTGTATAGTTTCACAAAATGCAAATTATGCCCTGAATGGAAGGGCATAATGTAACAGTTCTCATCATTGATAAAGCAAATGATTTTATTTTTGAGTAAAAGGCAAGATCATCATTGTCTTTACATTTACAAAAAATCTCGCTGAACATTGAAATTTTTAACTTACAAAACAATCCCACTTCTCAAGCTAATTGGGAGCGTAAACACATATTTTAAAAACTATAGCGTAATCCCACAATACCTTGAAGTGACTGTTTTATCTTATGTCCTTTCAGATAATGTGCCTCCGCATAAAGCGTTAATTTATCATTAACCAAACTGTTCACACCAATTCCAAGCTTACCCGCATTTCCTGACAAGTCTGTGATAAATTTATGCCGATTATTAATTGTCGTATGGTTATTATTTACATTCTCACGTAACCAAGCGGCCATAATATAGGCTGTTAATGAAGTTTCTGCACTCACAATAAATTTATGCCCTGCCGTTAGCCCAACTTCACTACGCAATGAAGTTGAAGGACTTATATCAGCTTTCATTCCATTAGAAAGCGTAATTTTTTTGCCTTCAACCTGCAAACCTATTAGTTTGATATAAGGTTGCATCCAAGTATTTTGTGCTGGCTCAAAACGACAGCCTATTTCAAATGATCCACCTATTGCCCATTGATTATAATCACTTTGAACAACTACACCATTTGTTGAAATGGCTTTTAGATTATCTCGGTAATAATTATACTTCAAAACACCATCTAAATACCATCTATGATGATCAAAATACGTTACGTAAGCGCCAATGCTATAAGTGTTTAGATTGCTATCACCGCCTCGTTTATGTGTAACACGTGCTTGATCATAACTGCCAAAACCACCAACATATAAATCTCCATGTGTGAGTTCGTTTAACAGATCACCACCAAACACGAAACCTGTCTGCTCAAGCTTAAAATTTGTATGACCCGTGGCAACACGTTCTCTACTCTTAATCACATAAGCCCATAAATCTGTATCTTTTCTTTTTTGATCTAAAAGCCCTCTCGTCGTACGCACAATTTCCAGCTCATTGTTAAAAATCAGTCCAGGAGCTACTACTGTAGAGAGCACTGCATCAACTGAAGGCGTTGTTGATGAACCAGGAGATAATGAATCTGTTGGATCCGGAAGTGAAGGGTCTGGTCCACTCACCCGATTAGCAGACAAAAACCAAGTTTTGCCATTTTCATCCTTCCTCTGTTTCAAATCATATATATAGGTTCCCCCATCAACAGCATGAATTTCTTCACCAGAGAGATCTGTCAGAGAAAAATGTGAGCCACCGCTTTGATCCATAATTAAATCACGCTTATTTGAAAAAGGATCGGTGATTTCCACTCCAGAATCCGCAACACTTATTGTGTGAGTACCTTTACCATTCTCAATGAGAAGATAATCGCCTCGATTATGTGCAATTGTGGTATTAAATGCGAAATGTAGGCTACCCGAAAGATTATTAACATGAAGTTGTGAGTAATAAGGATCAGAACCAGTAAAGGTAAAAATAACGCTCCCCTCACCAGTTAATTTCTCAATCAAAGAGCTTTTGCCATCAAACTCATCCGTGATAGCGTACAGCTTTGTATCTTTTCCATTTAAAACAATATCTTCTACTGTGGTATGATGCTGATCATTTCCAGCATAAAGGTAAAGTTGTCCAGAATGATTTACTAGGGTTTTACCTTCTAATGTTGCCCCAGCATGTACAAATGATTTTGCTTCATTATTTACTGTCAGACTTTTTACAGATCCATGAGCATATATTTCTTGAATGGCCGTCTCATTTAAAACGACACCAACAGCTTTTCCTCCTTCTAAGACTCGCTGTTTACCACCACCGAGAATTTGTATATTAAATGCAGTACCACCATTTTTTGCATTTTGAGATTTTTTTGCAATCTCTTGTATGCCACCTCTCATAACTTTGGTATTCCAAGTTATTCCCCCATCATAGACCTTTTGTTGCCCCAATGTCTCGCCTTGACCATAAATGACCGTATTAGAAGCACTACTCTCCTTAATTTGTCCACCAACATCCCCCTCTCCAAAAACGAGCTGCTCACCTCCATAAATTTTAGTCCCCTCTACTTTTCCTCCATTCTCAACACTTTGCCGCCCTCCTTCTTTAATGACAGCATTTTTTGAAAAGCCTTGT
This sequence comes from Bartonella pachyuromydis, assembly GCF_039543065.1. Taxonomy (NCBI): domain Bacteria; kingdom Pseudomonadati; phylum Pseudomonadota; class Alphaproteobacteria; order Hyphomicrobiales; family Bartonellaceae; genus Bartonella; species Bartonella pachyuromydis. The sequence continues at coordinate 60,639 of NZ_BAABJA010000002.1, forward strand.
TTTCCCTTTAAAGCCTGAACATTTTCAGTTCCGCCATGCTCAATATTGCTATTCTCACTAATACCTCCCGCATAAACATAAATCTCTGCACCATTTTTTACCGTATTATTGATAGACCGCCCTGGATCATCTTTTATACCATCATTCGAAATATAAGCTTTGCCATCATTATCGAGTACAAAATTTTCCAAAAGAGCTCCATCCCTTATAAAGATAAGCTCAGGATTTTTAAGCATTGCAATATTGCTCCCTTGCACATTCTGTCCAGCATTGATATCATTATTTTTACTGAGATTTTGCAGCTTGCTAAGCAATATTTCAGTGTTTTTACTGGTAGGAATTACACTCAGCTTTTCAAAAAATCCCGTTTCATCAAAGGGCTCTACAACAACAGAGCTCCCAGATGTTCTGACTTTTATACATTCTTTTTTTCTCACATCTTCATTATAGTGGATATGAGAGATTTTTTCATTTTTATAGCTTGAAGGTTGACAAAAAAGTTGTTCCCCCCGCTCACTTGCAGCAGCCATTTTCACAAAACAACCACATACTATGAGAGCCCAACAACTTCCTTTCCACTTATTTTGCATAGTTATATCCTCCCCCCTTCACGCCTGAGCAGACATCAAGTGTAATTAGCTCTGCAAAATATATTTTCAACCTATGATTGTATTAATTCTCTTGAATATTCTCTTTATCTCTTACAAGAAACAACTCTTTATGTTTTTTAGAATGCTCTTTTTTAATTGAGAGTGCATAAAGTTGTTCTCTTGCTTTTTTAACCGTTCAAAGATTCCCTACAAAATAGAAAAAGCAACAGATAAAAAGACACCCTACACCATTAAAAAGCATAACCGATGCGAAAATACATCAATATTTTCTAAAAAATCTTTTCCCAATTACGAATCGGATATTTTATTTTAAAAACATATATTTAGAAGCTGTAGCGTACCCCTAAGATTCCCTGAAGCGACTGGTTTGTCTTACGTCCTTTTACATAATGGACCTGTGCATAAAGCTTTAATTGCTCGCTTACTATACTGCTTAATCCAATTCCTAATTTGCCTGCATTGCCTGATAAATCTGTGGTAAATTGATGCTGTTGATTAATTGTCGTGTGGTTGTCATCTTTATACTCGCGCAACCAAGATGCCGTAATGTAAGCTAGAGAAGAACCAGCTGTCGTCGTTCCAAATTCATATCCCAAGGATAGACCAACCTCACTACGAAGTGATGTGAAGGGTTTGATATCACCCATCATTTCATTCGAAAGTTTGATTTCTTGGCCTTTAACTTGCAACCACGTGAATTGCCCATAAGGCTGTAACCAACTGTACTGAGATAGTTTAAGGCGATAACCCGTTTCAAATGATGTCCCCACTGCCCACTGATCATAATTTCCCTCAATTGCTATACCATTCGTTGAAACAGCTTTCAGACTATTTTGATAACGATTATATTTAACAAGACCATCTAGATACCATCCACTATGATCAGAATAAGTGACATAACCTCCAATGCCATAAGTATTGATGCCACCCACACCACCACGTGCATGCTCAATATTTGCTCGATCATAGCTGCCGAAACCACCGATATAAATATCCCCATTCTCCCATTCACTTAAACCATTGAGACCTAGCACTATTCCTGTTTGCTCAAGTTTAAAATCTATATGCTTTGCTGCAATGTTTTCTTTGCTTTTAATGGCATATGTCCAGAAACCCGCATTTTTTTGACTTTTATCTAGAACGCCTCTTCCCGCACGTACAGTTTGCAACTCGTTATGAAAAATAACTGCTGGAGACACAGACATAGACAACACGGCATCGGTAGAGGGAGAGGTCAAGAAACGAGGCTGGAATGTTTCCTCACGCGCTTGGGAAGAAGCTTGCTCCTGAACAGTTGGACGCAAAGCCATTTGATCCGTTGTCAACGAAGCATCTGCTGAAACACCAACCTGTTGTTGTTCAGATGAAAGATGAGAGTGACTTGCTGGAGGTAACGTCACACTAGCCTGATTTTCTGAAGATGATACAGTGAAAGGAGAGGAATTTGAGTGATTTTGCTCTAAATTTCGCCGAGATCTACTCCTACGTAGCCAACTGCTCCTAGGTGGCCAATTATCAATGTAGACTGCTGATAAATACCAAATCTTTTCATTTCTATCCTGACCGTTTTTTTGTTTTAAACCATATGTATAGGTTCCAGCATCAACAGTGCTTATTTTTACCCCAGAAATTTTTTTCAGAGTAAAATACGCTTTTCCACTTTGATCAACAATTAAATCAAGATTTGTTGAAGAAGGATTAACAATTTCAACACCAGAATCGATAATGCTTATTGTATGATACCCTGAACCATTCTTGATAGAGAGATAATCACCCTCTCCTTCTGCAAGGCTCACATGAAACTTAAAATGTAAACTCCCTGAAAGTTCATCAACATAAAGCTGAGAATAATATAAATCAGACCTTGCTGACTTAAAAATAACCTTCCCCACACCGCCCAATTTCTGAATGCGCGTACTCGCGTCTTCATATCCACCAGCAATAGAGTATAATTTAGCCTTTTCACCCTCTAAATTAATATTTTCTACTGTCGTCTCATCCTTATCATCTCCAGAATAAAGATGGAGATGACCAGAATCTTTAATCGTTATTTCTCCTCCTAGCCTTGCACCAGCAAAGACCCACGAATTTGCTCCACCTTCAATCGTTAGATTTTTCACAGTTCCACCAGCATGGACTTCTTGAAAACTACCAGCGCGTAAAATCACTGTATCCGCTTCACCTCCTGCTAAAATACGCTGCGCACCACCCGTGAAAATCTCAGTATTGATCGCTAAACCACCACTTTTTTCTGTAAAGCCCTCATCGTCTGGAAACCATTTACCAAGAATTTGTATCCCTCCTTCCATAATTCTTGTTCCAACAACCATCCCATCATCATACACGTTCTGGTATCCTGGTATTTCACCTTGTCCGTAAATTGTCGTGTTATAGGCACTGCTTCCCACGATCCCACCATTCACATAACCATCTCCGAAAATAAACTGCTCACCACCATAAATTGTAGCTTTCAATGCAGATCCTCCTCCCTCTACACTTTGTTTTCCACCTTCATAAACAATAGTAGATTCCGAAATGCCTTGTTCTGCCACAATCTCAGAACCACCATCCAGAAGTGTCGTATTCTTGCTGAGCCCACCTGCCTCAACATAAAGTGTTCCAGATTTCTCAACCGTAGTGTTAAGAGACCATTTACCAGCATATAAACCTCCATCATCAGAAATATAAACTGTCTCATTTTCATTGATGACGGAGCTTTGCAGAACTTCTTCTTCCCTTTTCATAATGAAATCATCTGTATAAAAACTGGAATCGCCTGCATACGAACTGACTATAGGATCTTGGAAAACTGTTATATCCTTTTCTTTCCCAAGGGATTCCGTCATAGGCAACTCCGTCTTAGATGAAGGTGTTAAAGAAGTAGTAACCTTTTCTGCAGCAGCCAAATACCAAATCGCTCCTCCTCCATTTGCATTATTTTTCTTTTTCAAATCATATAAATATGTTCCACCATCAACAACATCCGTTTTTTTATCGGAATGGTTTGTTAAAGAAAAATGAGCATTGCCACTTTTATCTGTAATTAAATCAACTGCTTTGAAAGAAGAAGTGGTAATTTCTCTACCAGAATCCGTGATTTTTACTGTATGGTTCCCTTCTCCTTCTTCAATGATAAGGTAATCACCGTAGCTCTCTGCAAAATTAGCCCTAAAATTAAAATTTATATTCCCTGAAAGCTGAGAAATATAAAGCAATGAATAATATGGGCTTGATTCCTTAGAATCAAAAGTGAAAATAACACTCCCTTCACCACTTAACTTCCCAATGAGAGAGCTTGAGCCATCAATTTTAGTAGCAATAGAATGTAATTGGGACTCTTTTCCCTTTAAAATAATTTCTTCTGCTTTCGTTTGCTGCCCCTTATCTCCAGCATAAAGATAGAGCTTTCCAGAACCATTAACTTTTGTTTCCCCTTCTAATGTCGCCCCAGCATAGACCAACGCATGTGCTCCACTCTTAATCGTCAGAGTTTCCACATACCCACCGGCATAGACTTTTTGAAGAGCTCCATCTTCCAAAGTAACGGTGTTTGCCCTACCTTTCGCAAAAACATTCTGCACCCCAGCCGCAAAAACTTTCGTATCGATTGCTAGCCCCCCTATATCTCCGAACCATGTATCAATATTTTGTTCTCCTCCACTCATAATATTGGTGAAGAAAGCTGCTCCATCACCATATACATTCTGTTGCCCCGATGTTTCACCTTCACCATGAATTTCAGAATTATAAGCGTAACTTCCATCTCCTACAACAATTTGTTCACCACCAAAGACTTTAGCATCCTCTGTTTGTCCTCCATACTCAACACTTTGTAATCCATATATATGAATATGGGTACCTTGCGAAACTTGCCCGTTCACGACGATCTCAACTTTACCATCCTTAATTGTAAAATTCTCACTGGTGAGCTTCTTTTCCATTTCTCCTAACTGCCCACTTACACTTACTGATGTTAATGATTTTCCTCCTAGTGCCGCTCCTTCCTCAGCATGTGCAATTTTTACAAGTAAACTACCAGCCATTAATGCCCAAAAACTTATCCTCAATTTGCATTGCATTCTCCACACCCCATGACTTCAAATAAAAACACATATTGGAAAAAAGCGCATAATAAAAACAACACAATGTACCTGCTCAGTCTCATATTCTTCACAGCCACAAATCATCCTTTACAAAGCATTTAATGCACTAAACTCTGATTCATCGAATACTCCAATATGTGCTTTAAAACTCACACACAACCAAAAGATAAAATCATTCTTTATACAATTTAAAAGTGTTATAATTGCATCAACAAAAAGATTTCTTGAATCTTTGAAATAAGAACTATTGAAATCAAAAATCAAATTGCTTCTTGAAATAGACTAAAACCGTGTCTGTATTTTTAAGTAAATACCAATAGGATATTAAGAGAATACATATTTATCGAAATAGATTTCCATATTCTATAACATTTGAAAGAGGTTTTTCATTGTCTTAAATTTGGATACATTTATAGGACAATCCGCTATACTTTTCATACTATAATCACTGTTCTAATAGACGGTAGCACAATAACATCGGACTCGACACTGATTTGAAATTTCTATAATTATAACGAGTTAGTTTCATAATTTGATTTGTCATATACTGAAAGGGACATTCTATTCATGTCTATAAACTCAGAAACACAAAGTACAAGCAACAGAAATTCTCCTCGTCGAATTTTATTTGCCAGCCTTATTGGCCCAACAATTGAATTCTTTGATTTTTATGTTTTTGCAACTGCTGCAGCTCTTATATTTCCTCATGTATTTTTTCCAACACAAAATGATCAACTTGCTATTTTGCAATCTTTTCTGATCTTTGGAGCAGCTTTTTTTTCACGCCCCTTTGGATCAATTGTTTTTGGACATTTTGGAGATAAAATTGGACGCAAAGCAACACTTATTGCCTCTCTTCTTACTATGGGGTTGTCAACCGTTATTATTGGTTTCCTACCCACTTATGAAACAGCTGGATGGTGGGCGCCCTTTTTCTTAACCATATGCCGTATCGGACAAGGAATGGGATTGGGAGGTGAATGGGGGGGAGCCGTTTTGCTCGCAACAGAAAATGCTCCTCCAGAAAAACGCGGATGGTATGCTATGTTTCCGCAATTGGGCGTTCCAATCGGTTTATTCTTATCTATTGTTGTTTATTTAGGCCTGTTGCACTTTCTTGATCACGATGAACTTTTAGCTTGGGGATGGCGTATTCCCTTTATTGCCTCAATCATTTTCATGATTGTGGGATTGTGGGTTCGTCTTTCAATCAATGAAACAGTTCAATTCAAAAAAACTCTTCAAAGTAAAGAACGTGTTAAAGTTCCTATCATTGATGTCTTTTTAAAATGTCCACGAATCCTATTTCTTGGAATATTTTCTGGTATGGCAACATTTGTTTTATTTTATTTGGTCACAGCATATTTATTAAGTTACTCAACAAATCACTTGAAACTTCCATATCACCAAGCTCTTCAAGTAGAAGTGATTGGTGCCATTTTCTGTGGAATTTTTACCGTTATAACCGGAAAACTTGCTGATCGTATTAAGCGTAGAACTTTGATGATTTTGGTCACAATCATTACTGGTATCTATTCTTTTGCAATTCCTTATTTTTTAAATTCTGGAATTATAGGTGTCCTTGCCATGTCTGTTATTGGTTTATCAATTATGGGAATGGTTTATAGTCCTCTTGGTGCTGTTTTGGCTTCGCCATATCCAACTGCAATTCGATACACAGGTTCTTCTGTAACATTCAATTTATCTGGTATCGTAGGTGCATCTCTTGCGCCTTATATTGCTGAATATTTAGTGCAACATTTTGATACTTCTTATATCGGTTATTATCTGCTTCTTGCTTCTTTTATTTCACTGATTTGTTTTGTTGGATTTACAGAAGAGGAAATCTCTAATTAGAATGCAATGAAAAAGAATAAAACAAGTGCTGGCGGCAGAAATGCCGCCAGTTTTATTTTCCAAGACATCGGTTGAGATATACTCAACCACAATATTCCAGCAAACAGTGCACTCAAAAAAAAGAATAAAATATCTGCAATATTGCCAATATAAGCAACAGAAAACGTTCGTGATAGAATATGCGTCGTCCCCAACCATGAAACGCAAAAAAAAGCCAGCATCACAGCCCATAAAACAAGCAAAATTCGATCAATCATCATCATTGCCATTTATTTTTCTAATTATAATCCATATTTTCAATATTCCTCAAAGAAAGATCACAATAAAGGCCTAATGCTTTCTCCTAATTCTTCCGCAATAAAGAATATTGGAGTTGTGTTTCCTATCAGTCCTATAAAAATCAAAACAACAGACATTACACGCATCAAACTTGTTTTTCCCAACCGCGATCTTCAGTCTGTTGCCAATATGTTAAATTATGATTTTCTATTTTGTACTTTTTCCACTGTGCTCGAACAAGATTTAACTGTTCATCATTGTTGCCATCAAATATCACGACAAGCCGTTGATATGAATTGACATCTGAGCAAATCGCCCCTTCTATAAGAAAACGTATCTTTGAATTATTTGGATTCTCTTGCCCTGTGGTAAGAAATACAGGCTGTAAATTGGGGTATTGATCACAATCAGTCCCATGCCCAATAAATGCTTCATCAGCATAAACCCATAAACGCATATCCATAGCATCACGTTGCTCTTTACTCACACATTGTATTGTGACCTTACCAAAACGAGCCTGTGCACGCTCTACAAGTGTTGGCAAAATATCCCCAAACGTTGATTGCGTCAAATGATAGAACAAAATATCCATCCTCTTAGCCCTCATCGCTCTTTATAAAAAGTTAACATTTTTAGGGAAAATCTTCCACCATCTCCAGTGTAAAAGAAAATGGTTGAAAATATACCGATTCTTCTTCTCTTGGTTGCATATATTACTTGTTTTTTCACGTGCATTAAAGAGAGAAAAAGATAAATTATCATTCCTTAACTTCACCAAAAGGTTTATTCTAGCTTCTCTATAGCCTATTACTGAAATAGGTTATACAATGAATTGATTTATGTTATTATTCTACACTATTTATTTGGTAAAAATGTGTAAAAGATATAGAATATTTTAAATTTTGGTTATATTTTTGATCCAAGGCAGTGTAAAATGCTTCTTTTAGAAGTGAGGATGTCACCCTGTTTATGCGTATTATTGAGTTTTACATCCTGAAACGTGTTCTCATCCTGTTTAGTGCTGTCATGATTGCAGCAATTAGTATTAGTTGGACAGTGCAAATCCTTGCACGAATAAATTTTCTCACAACAAGTAGACAAACACTCTTAACAGTGTTGCAATTTTCATTTTCATTGGTTCCTTCTGTTATTTTTCTTGTCATTCCATTTGCATTATTAATCGCAATTACGAGTACTCTTTCAGCAATGAATCAAGACTCAGAGCTTGCAATCATCAGCGCTTCTGGTTTCCCCAAAAGCACTGTTTGGAAACCAATTCTTCTTCTTGCTATTGTTGCATCATGTGTTTCCTTTTCTATAGCTAATTTTGTTGTCCCTCAAGCGCGTCTTAATATGCGGAAAATGCTAGCAAGTGCCCATGTTGATCTTATTAATCTTTTCATTAGTGAAGGTAGCTTCCAAAAACTCGCCAATAACCTCTATATAGAAATTGGTGAACGCAATCCAAACGGAATGCTTAAGCGGCTTTTCATTGCCGACCAGCGCGATCCTAAGACTGATCTTTTTTATTATGCAACAGATGCATCAATTGTAAGCAATAAAAGTGGCAGTTTTCTTATCCTTCATAATGGTGAAATAGAAAAGATTAACCATCAAAATGATAGCGTCTCTATCGTTCAATTCAGCTCATATACCTTCAGCTTGAGTGAATTCATTCCCAACGATAAAACACCCACACTTTATCCGAAAGATCGACCTCTTTCTTATTTACTAAATCCTGATCCGAAAGACCCATACTATCAACGAAAACCACTCCAATATAAAGCTGAATTTCATCGCAGACTTACAGAATGGCTCTATCCAATTGTTTTTTCATTCATTTCCTTAGCAGCAGCAGGAAATACACGCTCATATCGACAAGCTCGTAACTCTGCAAACTTCTCTGCTATTGTCTACTCATTACTCGTGTATTGGGTAGGATATTTTTTTGCCGAGAAAGCAAAGAGTGATCTTGCATACATTCCTCTTCTTTATATTACTCCCATAGGAATGAGTACTTTCGTTTTTTTTATGCTTTTGACAAATCATACCATTGGTATTCCCACAAAAATTTACGAGGTTATTCAAATTGTTTTGCAAAAATTGGTCAAAAAATTTGAACATCAAAAATCTCAATACCCCTCGGATAAGGTATCATGATTGGGTGGACACTCGGACAGTATTTTTTTATACGTTATTTAAAAACAACCTGTTATTTTTTTGGGGGTATTTTTATTCTTGCTCTTTTGATAGACTTTACAGAAAACTCTGGTCGGCTATCCCATCTTCCCCACTATACGGCAAAAAATACCTTTTTCATCTCTGTTTTACGCATCCCTTTTATCATGCAGCAACTGATACCCTTTATTGCATTGTTTTCTGCAATGGTCATGCTGATTTCACTTAATCGAAAACTCGAACTTGTTGTGACGCGCTCTATTGGCGTTTCTGCATGGCAATTTCTCATGCCTGCTTGCTTTGGCGCTTTTCTTTTTGGATTATTTTCAATTCTTTTCATTAATCCTCTTGCCGCATGGGGTTTTTCTCAAGCAGAAAAAATGATGACTGAATGGCGTAGTAATAATGTCTTAACATCTTCTTTTCAGAACACCCGTATCCCATGGTTAACACAACAAACATCTTTGGGTAGAACAACCATTGGTGCTAAATCTATCACCAATCGAGGACTTTCTCTCATTAAAGCAACTTTTGTACAATACAATGATGATGCAACAGTCAAAAACTGGATTAACACTAAAAAGGCAACATTGAAAAACGGTGCTTGGCACTTAACAAACGGAATAATTTATAAAATAGGTCAGTCTCCTGAAAAATTTACAACATTGCAAATAAAAACTAATCTAAAACCTGAATTTTTAACTGAACGTTTAGTAAATCCAGCGACTATCCCATTTTATCAATTACCCCAAAAAATTATGATCGCACGTTCATTTGGCTATTCTGCCAATAATTTTGATATGTATTTACAATCTTTGATTGCATTACCTGCTCTGCTTGTGGCAATGACTCTTATTGCAGCAACTGTATCTTTAAACTTCACGAGGTTTGGACAATCTAGAATGTTGATTCTTGGTGGCGTACTCGCCGGATTCGTGCTTTATGTTATTTCTGTACTCGTGCAAGCTTTTGGTAACGCTGGATATATTCCACCAATTATTGCAGCTTGGACACCAGTTATTATTGCATTATTTTTGGGAATCTCTTTTTTACTCCATAAAGAGGATGGCTAGGTGAGCACATTAATAAGTAAAAGAGTGATTTTGACAAAATTAAGTGCACTTACCTTTAAAAGTGTTATGTACTGTGTTTTAGCTGTATCTTTAGCCTATTCTGTAAATGCTAAAAGCCCTACTCTTCTTACTCAAAATCGTATCCAAAATCCGATTAGTCCTCTTCTACTCTCTGCAGACGAACTCATCTACAACCGTGATGAAAACAGTGTTTCTGCACAAGGCAATGTCCAAATCGAATATGATGGCAACAAAGTTATCGCTAAAAAAGTTACTTACAATCAAAAAACAGGACGAATCATAGCGCAAGGAAATGTTCAAGTTACTCAAAAAGATGGTAACAAAATATATTCCAACCAAATTGATATGACTAAAGATTTCGGAGAAGGTTTCGTAAATGCCTTACGTATTGATACCGCCAACAATATCCATTTTGCAGCGGCAAGTGCTACACGTCGCAACAGCCAGATAACAGTCTTCGATAACGCTTCCTATACAGCCTGTGAACCTTGTTCTTATAAACCAGATAGAGAAGTCCTCTGGAAAATTAAAGCAAGAAAAATCATCTGGAATAACGTTACCAAAAAAATTCGATTTGAAAATAGCCGTTTTGAAGTTTTTGGTGTACCGATCTTGCAACTTCCAACTTTTGAGCTTAATGATCCAACTGTGAAGCGTGCTAGCGGTTTCCTTGTTCCTCATCTTTTCTATGCTGATTATCTCGGTATGGGCATAAAAAATTCTTACTTTTGGAATCTTGCACCGCATTATGATTTGACACTTTCTTCTACCCTCTATACTCAACAAGGGCTTTTAACCGAAGGTGAATGGCGTCAACGTTTTAAAACAGGCAGCTATAACATTCGCTTCGCGCATATATATCAAATGAAACCGCATAAGTTTGACAATGATACAATTGATGCACAACATAAAAATCGTTATATGCTAGCAACAAAAGGGGATTTTCGTATTAATTCACACTGGACATATGGATGGGATATTTTTGCACAGTCTGATAGACATTTTAGTCGTGCCTATAAACTCGAAAATTATAACAATCCCATACAACTTTCTCAACTTTATTTGAATGGCCTTGCTGGTAAAAACTATTTTGATATGCGTTTCTACCATTTTAAAGTTCAAGATTTGACGTTGAACAATCCCCATGAACGTCATTCTCGGCAAGCATGGGTTCTTCCTCGTGTTGATTACTTCTTCATATCAGATGAACCAATCTATAATGGAGAGCTCACCTTTCACAGCAATATACAATCAATTTATCGTCGTCACACTGACTTTACTTCTACTGACTGGAATGGAAATCCTCTCAATGCTGCTAGACTTTCTGGTATTGCTGGAAATAGCTTTCGTCTCACAAACGAGCTTGAATGGAAAAAGCGCTTTAACATGCAGAGTGGACTTATCTTAACCCCTCTTCTTTCTTTACGGGCTGATATCATTACAACAAATGTACACAAAAATGATACTGCTTATATAACAAATGACTTCTCATCTACTCTTCATCGCTCAGCATTTCGTGGTATGGCAACCGCGGGTTTAGAGTTACGCTATCCCTTACTCGTTACATTGGAAAATTCCACACATATTATAGAACCAACAGCACAAATTTTTATACGTAATAATGAGAGATATATCGGACAACTCCCTAATGAAGATGCGCAAAGCTTCATATTTGATGCAACGACCCTTTTTCAACGTGATAAATTTTCTGGTTATGACCGTGTAGAAGGAGGAACAAGAGCCAATATAGGTCTGAGATATTCTGGAAGTTTTAACGATAATTGGTCTCTTTATGGTCTTTTTGGACAATCCTTTCATCTTGCAGGAAAAAATTCTTTTGCAGAAAAAGATTTTGTTAATATCGGTATTCATTCCAGCTTAGAGGCAACGCGTTCAGACTATGTCGCAATGTTTGGTGCAAACCATAAAAGTGGTTTTTCTCTAGAAACACGTGGACGTTTTGATAAAAAAACAGGAAAAATCCGCCGTAGTGAAATTGAAGCATCTCAGAAATGGAAAAATTTTTGGGCAGCTGTACAATATGCCTACATCGCAAATCAACCAGATTATGAATATCCACAAGAACGCCAAGAAATTTCTTTTCAAACAGGTATCAAACTGGCTAACTATTGGTCTATTAACAGCAATGCTGGTTATGATTTAGTATCGGGTACATTCATAAAACGAGGAATCAGCTTAAACTATACAGATGAATGTTTTGGACTAACATTCGGTTATCAGCAGATAACCGATCCAGGAAAGAAGACACCTTTGCAAAACTTTAATTTCTCTCTTTCATTGCGTACAATTGCAGATATAGGAAAAAAGACAAACTCAAATTTATAAAGAGAATGTATAGATCATTTAACTTATCATTGTTTTTATGAAAAAAAACGTATATTTAAAGTAATTAATGGGAATTGAAAATAATGCGAAAGCCGACCTACATGAATAAATTCAAAAAGCGTATTCTTGCTTTATTGTGTATTGCATCTTTGAGTATAAGCAATCTAATGATAAGTGAATTTTTGATTTCACCGGTCTTCGCACAGACTGCCATTGTTGTTACAGTCAATGGTAATCCCATCACAAATTACGATATCCAAAGGCGGGTCGCCTTTCTTAGATTGCAACAAAAGCAAGGCAATCTTGCTATGCAAGCTAAAAATGAACTTATCAATGAGACCCTTAAAAATAGCGAAGTAAAGCGCCGAAATATTGAGGTAAGCAATGACGAGGTTGATAAAGCTTTTGAAAATTTTGCAATGCAAAATAATATGGCTATTGATCAACTCAATCAGATCTTGATTCAAAGTGATATCACAGTACAACACTTTAAAGATTATATTCGTGGACAAATAGGGTGGGGTCGCCTTGTTCATGCACGTTATCAGACTGAAACAGGTATGATTAGCGAGCAAGAAGCCGTACGCAGAATATTGAAAAATGGTGGTATAAAACCTTCAACCAATGAATATACACTACAACGAATTGTTTTTGTCATTCCTGCACATCGTCGTTCAGAAATTTTTGAAAGACGCCAAAGAGAAGCAAACAACTTCCGCGCACATTTCCGTGGATGCGCAAATTCTCAAAATCAAGCAAGAGGCATTTTAGACGTTACTATCCGCCACTTAGGGAAATTTCTCGAACCTCAGCTTCCAAGTGCATGGAAGCAGGCTATCCTTGCAACGCCTGCTGGAAAAATGACTCAATTTCAAGAAACATCTGATGGAATTGAAGCACTAGCTGTCTGTAAAATAAGAAGAGTTTCTGATGATTATGTAGCTCGTCTGATATTTTCTATTCAAGATAATAAGAAAAAAAGCCCACAGGAACTTGAAAAGTTAAGCGAGAAATATTTAGAAGAATTGCGTCGGGTGGCGCGTATTCAAAGCTCATAATGACTGCACTTGTTGTTAGCGGTGGTGATCCTGCCGGAATTGGTCCTGAAATAGCATTAAAAGCGTGGAATTTGCGTGTTACACATCAAATTCCTCCCTTTGTTTTGCTTGCTGATCTAGATATTATTCGTTCGCGTGCTCGTTTTTTACAGATGGATGTTGAGGTAGAAGCTGTTGGAATAGATAATCCTGTAAAAAACTTTCACACTGCTCTTCCTGTAATACCATTGGAAAATCGACAAAGTGATCAACGAGGTTTTCCTTCTCCAAACAATGCTGCTGGAGTCATTGAAGCCATTAAACGTAGTGTTCAATTGATTCAAAGTGGATATGCCTCTGCACTGGTTACGTGTCCTATTGCAAAAAAAAATCTTTATGATGCTGGGTTTGAATTTCTAGGTCATACAGAGTTTTTAGCCAATTTGGCTTATCAAACCTCCAATAAATGTTATCATCCAGTTATGATGTTATCAGGACCTCGGTTAAAAACGGTACCAATTACTGTTCATGTTCCATTTAAAGAAGTTTCTTCACAGCTCACTCGTCAGTTAATTATTCAAACAGCATTCATTACTGAATATGACTTAAAAAAGCGATTTAAAATAGCTTTCCCCCGTTTAGCTGTTTCTGGACTTAATCCTCATGCAGGAGAAGGGGGGGCTATAGGAAAAGAAGAGTTTGAAATTATTACTCCGGCAATTGAGACTCTTAAAAAGAAAGGACTCAATATTGTAGGACCATTGCCTGCCGATACAATGTTCCATGAATGTGCAAGAAAAACATATGATGTTGCCCTTTGCATGTATCATGATCAAGCCCTTATTCCTGTTAAAACATTAGACTTTGATACTACTGTTAATGTCACGTTAGGACTGCCTTTTATTCGTACTTCTCCAGATCATGGAACTGCTTTTGATATTGCTGATAAGGGAATAGCTTCTCCCACAAGTTTTATTGCTGCTCTCAAACTTGCAAATCAACTTGCAGAAAATAGTTTGATAGCATGCCAATAGATAATTTACCTCCTCTGCGTAAAGTTATTGAGATCTATGGATTACAAGCGCATAAGTCCTTGGGACAAAACTTTCTTTTTGATCTTAATTTAACATCCAAAATTGCTCATCAAGCAGGTAATCTAGAAGGAAAACCTGTTATTGAAGTGGGTCCTGGTCCTGGAGGTTTAACACGTGCTTTGCTCGCACAAGGAGCCATAGTAACAGCAATAGAGCGTGATGAGCGTTGTATACCGGCTCTTTTAGAGATAGAAAAGCACTATCCACAAAAACTAAAAATAATTTGTAATGATGCATTGAAACAAAATTTCTTAACACTCTTTAAAACATCTCTAGAAAAACCACGTATTATTGCAAATCTTCCTTATAATATTGGAACACAGCTTTTATTAAATTGGCTGTTAGCTGAACCATGGCCTCCTTTTTATGAATCAATGACATTGATGTTTCAGCGTGAAGTTGCAAAACGTATTACTGCCAAGCCTCAATCCGCCCATTATGGACGTCTTAGTGTCTTAACTGGCTGGCGGACAACTGCTAAAATTGCTTTTGATGTGCCTCCTCAAGCCTTTACACCAGCTCCCAAAGTAACATCTTCTGTTGTTCATATTCTTCCGCGCACACAACCTCTCAACTGTTCTGCTCAAAAATTAAGCTTTGTAACAAAAACCGCTTTTGGACAAAGACGAAAAATGCTTCGTCAAAATTTTAAAACTCTTGGAGGAGAAATGCTTTTAGAAAAAGCTGGCATTGATGGAACACGCCGTGCCGAAACACTTTCAATTGCTGAATTTGTAACCTTAGCGAACTTGCTAACTTAAAAAGTATAACTTTTTTCTTGTTACTTCTTTTCAAAACGATCAAAATATTCATCAATCTTTTCGGCAATAAGGCCATCAACAAAAAACTCAAGAAAAGAACAGCGCTCGCGTTTTGCTGTTTCTGCTAAATAAATCGATTTAATAAGTGACAAGGACTGATTTAAATCCTCATTAATGACAACATAATCGTAAGAACGCCAATGTTGCATTTCCGTCCGTGCATTTTTCAATCGTAAATTGATAATCTCTTGGCTATCTTCTGCTCGACGATGTAAACGTGAAATGAGCTCCTTCATGGATGGTGGAAGAATAAAAACAGACACAGTATCATCTGGCATCTTTTTTTGAAGCTGTTGTGTGCCTTGATAATCAATATCAAATAACATATCCCGACCAGCACTCAAAACATTTTCAACACTTTCACGCAAAGTTCCATAATAATTTCCATGAACTTCTGCCCATTCAATAAACTCATCACCATCACGCTTGCGTTCAAATTCTTTCTTTGAAATAAAATGATAATGAAGGCCATCCACTTCACTAGGACGTCTTGGACGTGTTGTCATACTCACAGAGAGCTCTAATTGTCCATCTTTTAGAAGTAACCGAGAAAGAGTTGATTTTCCGGCTCCGGATGGTGAAGAGAGAATCAATAAAAAACCGCGACGCTGGTTCTTTTTTTTAGCACACAGTTCACCATCAAAGTCTGTCATCATACTGTTCTACTTTTTCAAAACTTCAATAATAGGTTTTCTACAGAGTTTTTTTAAATTAATGTGTTGCTTTTAATGCACGCCACTTGCGAACATTCATATTATGCTCCTCTAAAGTTCTAGAAAAAACATGCCCCCCTGAACCATCAGCGACAAAATAGAGTGCATCACTACTTGGTGGCTGTGCCACAGCTTTTAAAGAATCCCGACCTGGATTGGCAATAGCCGTTGGCGGCAAACCATCAGTCTTATACGTGTTATATGGTGTTTCTTTCTCAAGATCTGAACGATAGATTGCACGACCGGATGGCATGCCTTTCCCACCGAAGAGGCCATAAATTACTGTTGGATCAGATTGAAGACGCATATGTTTTGCAAGACGATTATAAAATACTGCAGCAATCTTAGGTCTCTCTGCTGCAATTCCTGTCTCTTTTTCAACAATTGATGCCAATATAACAAATTCATCAATAGATTTTATTGGTAAATCAGGTGAGCGTGTAGCCCATATAGCATGAACTAATTTTGTCTGTCCTTCACGCAGTCTGCTTATAATTTCTTTACGCGTTGTTCCACGAATAAAACGAACCGTATCCGTCATCAAACTGCCTTCTGGGGGTAAAACCTTTGGAAGATCACCAATTAAAACTTCATTATCTGCTAATCGATCGAAAACTTGTTGAACTGTTAGACCTTCTGGCACTGTAAAGGTATATTCAATAGATTTACCTTTCACAAGAATATCCATAATATCTCGCATTGAAGCATGTGCTGGAATTAAATACTCACCTGCCTTAAGATGTGTTGTTTTTTGATGATAACCAATACCATAAACAAAAACATCTGACGATCGAATAAGACCACGTTTTTCAAGGAGTGAAGCAATTTCACGAATGCCTGTTCCAGGATAAATCAGAACGATTTTCTCTTCCTTAGATATTCCCTTTCCTTCAAAAATAGTTTTTCCAATATAAAGAGGGATACTTATGGCTAAAATGATAACCACAATAAACATCAGAAAAAAATGACCTAGAATAACCAATGGATTACGTACAACAAACGACTTCTTTTGTTTCTTATGTGCTAACATGCTACCATTATCTACTCTATGATTTTAAGAGAAATCATTCACGTCCTTCAGTGTTTTTTTGTTTTTCACATCGGACATAATTCTCACCCTCAGCAAGCTTTAAGTATTACAACTGTAATGTCTTACTTAAACTCTTATAATTTTCTAACAAAGCAGAAAACCCATAAATAGAAAAAACGTAATTTATTATTCCCCAAAGCGCCGCATCACTAAAGAGGCATTTGTTCCACCAAAGCCGAAGGAATTGGAAAGAATTGTATTAATTTTTCGTTCACGCGGTTTATGCGGAACAAGATCAATTTTCGTTTCAATTGATGGATTATCAAGATTAAGTGTTGCTGGAGCTATATTATCACGTATAGCTAAAACACAAAAAATAGCCTCAGCCGCACCAGCAGCACCAAGCAAATGCCCTATAGATGATTTTGTTGATGACATAGATATTTGTGGCGCATAATGCCCTAAAACACGCTCAACAGCGGCCAACTCTATGGTATCTGCCATCGTTGAAGTTCCATGGGCATTAATATAATCAAGTTCACTTACATTTACTTGTGCACGCTTTAAAGCAGTCACCATACTACGTTGTGCACCTTCACCACTCTCTGATGGTGCAGTAATATGATAGGCATCACCTGATAAGCCGTAGCCAATAACCTCAGCATAAATGCGAGCGCCACGTTTTTTTGCATGTTCAAGTTCTTCTAAAACGACAACTGCAGCTCCCTCTCCCATCACGAAACCATCGCGATCAGCATCATAAGGACGTGACGCGCGTTCAGGATCATCGTTACGACAAGTGGAAAGAGCTCTACAAGCAGAAAAACCAGCAAGAGATATTCGATTTATCGGAGATTCAGTGCCCCCTGCAACCATGACATCTGCGTCACCAAATGCAATCAAACGTGCTGCATCACCAATTGCATGTGCGCCCGTTGAACAAGCTGTTACAACAGAATGATTGGGACCGCGTAAACCATACTTAATAGACACATAGCCAGAAGCAAGATTAATCAAACGCCCTGGAATAAAAAAGGGAGAAACACGCCGAGGGCCTTTATCACGAAGCGTATAGCCAGCCTCAACAATACCTTCAATACCCCCAATTCCCGAACCAATTAACACACCTGTGCAAATTTGATCTTCGTCACTTTTGGGAAACCATTCAGCATCCGAAAGTGCTTGACCAGCAGCAGCCATTGCATAAACAATAAATGCATCAACTTTACGCTGTTCCTTTGGATCCATATACAAATCGGCATTATGTGTACCCTCTGTTCCATCGCCTAAGGGAATACGAGCAGCAATCTGACATGGTAAATCGGATACATCAAACTCAGTAATGCGCCGAACACCACTTTTTCCTTCAAGAAGGCGTTTCCAACTATATTCGACATCACCAGCTAATGGAGATACTAACCCTAGACCAGTAATAACAACACGTCTCATAACTTCCAACCCTGAATTGAGATCACCTCTCAAAGCTCTATTCAAAATCGCAAAAAACAAAAGCAAAAGCACTTTACGCTTTTGCTTTCCAATCATCACGCAGAAGCTTTATCGATAAACTTCACTGCATCACCCACCGTGAAAATCGTTTCAGCGGCCTCATCTGGGATTTCTACACCAAATTCTTCTTCAAAAGCCATAACGAGCTCAACCGTATCAAGGCTATCTGCTCCTAGATCATCGATAAAGCTTGCATTTTCTACTACCTTATCTGCACTCACTCCAAGATGCTCTACGATAATTTTCTTAACGCGCTCTACTGTATCACTCATGTTGAAATCCTCGAATTTATATTATTTTCCTATAATTTGGTTAGCTATATCGGATCATCTTATCAAGCATATAGATGTATTACCTTTAAAGATTTTAGCAACAATTTAAAACATCCTGTGGATATCCCCATAAAATGAAACAATCTGACATTCCGATATAAATTGATCAATCTACAATATTAAGAAAAATGGGGGCATCTTCCCATTCCATTTATTACTACTAAAATAATACAGATTATAAATCAATGTGGAATAAAGCAAATACTCAAATCATTGCCATCCCGCCATTGACGTGTAATGTTTGACCTGTCATATATGCCGCTTCATCACTTGCTAGATAAGCAGCAGCACAAGCTATTTCTTCTCCCTTCCCCATACGTTTCATTGGAATCGCCGCCATAATGGTTTCTTTTTGCTTCTCATTAAGCTTGTCAGTCATTGCGGATTTAATAAATCCTGGAGCAATACAATTGACTGTGATATTTCGCGAAGCAATTTCTTGCGCCAATGCTTTAGAAAAGCCTATCAAACCGGCCTTTGCAGCACAATAGTTTGTTTGTCCAGGGTTTCCGACAACACCAACTATAGATGTTATGTTAATAATCCTTCCATAGCGACGCCGCATCATAAAATGCATTAACTCACGTGTTAAAGTAAAAGCAGCTGTGAGATTAACTGCTAAGACATCATCCCAATCTTGATCTTGCATACGTACAAAAAGACCATCTCGGGTAATGCCAGCATTATTAACCAAAATATCAACACCACTCATCTCTCTTTCTGCTGTTTCAGCGAGTTTCTTAATAGATTGACGCTCAGAAAGATTAGCAGGAAATACAAAAACATCTTGTCCTAAGCCTGCTGCCAATTCTTTTAACTTGTCTTCACGCGTTCCATGGAGCCCAATAATTGCCCCTTGCGCATGAAAACAACGCGCAATTGCTTCACCTATTCCCCCTGACGCCCCTGTCACAAGAGCTTTACGGCCTGTTAATTTAAACATTTTTTAAACTCCTTGATAAATTAAACACCAAGCACCTGTAGTGCTGCTTCTATTTCCTCAACTGTTCCAACTGTTAATCCCTTTATATCCTTGTTAATACGACGCGATAAACCTGTTAATACTTTTCCAGAACCAACTTCAAACAGTGTATCAATCCCATTACTACCCATCCATTCTATTGTTTCACGCCAGCGCACTCTTCCTGTCACTTGTTGGACAAGAAGCGTAACAATACGTTCTGGATCGATTTCTGGTGCAACAGAAACATTAGCAATCAGAGGAACAAGAGGAACCATTTTGTTAACAGTCAAAAATGCTTTCTTCATGGCAGCAGCAGCAGGCTGCATTAAGCTCGAATGAAACGGTGCAGAAACTGGAAGAAGGAGTGCACGTTTAGCGCCTTTTTTTGATGCAACCTCTACCGCTGTCGCAACAGCTTTCGCTTCACCTGAAATAACAATTTGCCCCCCCCCATTATCATTAGCAATCTGACATAACCCTTGTACAGAAACAGTTTCGCAAATTTCTTCTACCTCTTCTTCACTCAAACCAATAAGTGCTGCCATAGAGCCCTCACCAACACCAACAGCAGCTTGCATAGCATTGCCACGAATACGCAAGAGCTTTGCGGTATCCGCAAGACTAAATGTACCAGCAGCACAAAGAGCCGAATATTCTCCTAAAGAATGGCCTGCAACAAATTTCACCTTTTCTTCTATATTTAGCCCCAATTGTTCCATCACACGAATAACAGCTATGGATACAGCCATTAATGCTGGTTGTGCATTTGCTGTTAACGTCAAAACATCTGATGGTCCCTCAAAAATGACATCTGATAATTTCTCACCTAGAGCCTCATCGACTTCCTCAAAAACCATCCGTGCTGCAAAAAATTGCTCTGTAAGCGCTTTGCCCATACCAACAAGCTGACTCCCCTGCCCTGGAAAAATAAAAGCTGTAGTCATTTATCGACTCCTAAAATTATGCAATTTAATTATTTTCTTTTGATCTTATTCATCAGCACAAATCAAGATAAAGTGCCTTATTTGAAATGGATATTTCTTTTAAAATTATATTTTAGTGGTGGAATTTTGTATAAAAACTTAGGGAAATAAGGAGATATAAATTGAATAACACCCCAACTGATAAAAACTCCTAAAAGAATCCCAGCGATAACATCAAAAGGATAATGCACGCCAACGAAGATACGCCCCCAACAGATTAAACACAAAAATACCGCTGCAAACTTAGAAGCCACTTTGTATCGGTAGAAGTACAGATTCGCTGTATAAGGTGCAATGGTCAAGGCATGATTACTCGGAAAAGAAGCTGTAGGACGATGGTGAATGAGTGGACTTGTCAAACCGACAACAAACGGGCGTGGGTGAAAATAAATAAGTGAGATGAGATAACCTATAAAAAGAGCCACACCAATGCTGACGCAAATGCTTAATGCTACGCGTCGTTCCATCTGTTCACCACAAAACCATAATGCACAAAGATGTAGTGGAATAATATAAATTAAAAATTTTGCACAAAAGATACTAAATAATACTAAAACTGACCAAGATTGATGATTGCCTGTAAGTATTCCCAAAAGTTCAATGTCAATCTGGTTTAAAAAATCCATTCTTTTCTCCTTCATATTTATATTTACAACATCTTCTCTTTAGAAAAGAAATGATATGAACAATATATCAAGATTTAATAAATCAATTTTTATACGTTTTTTTATGCACATAAACTTGCTATTTTTAAAGATAAGCTGTAAATGTCAAATGTTTGTTGCCGGCACTTTAGCTGGGGATTGAACGGAGGACTGGATAGTGACCAGTAGAAAACACAAGGTTTTCGACCTCCTGTGTCTCCGCTCTCGAATGTCTCAAATTGTAAACGCGTCCTTTCTTCTTTGGTATCTCCAAAAAAGACAAGTCGCAGAGGCTTTGCGCTAAAACCGGTAAAGTTTAGTTGAAGAAAGGCAAAACAATGGCTCTTTATGAACATATGTTCCTTGCCCGACAGGATATTGCTCCGCAACAAATCGATGAACTTTTGAATGTTTACAAAGGTGTCATTGAAACGCACGGAGGAAAAGTTGGGCGTGTAGAAAATTGGGGGCTACGTCCCCTCGCATATCGTATTCGCAAAAACCGTAAAGCTTATTATGTGCTGGTTAATATTGATGCACCAGCAGCAGCAATTGCTGAAGTTGAACGTCAAATGCGTATTAATGAGGATATTTTGCGTTACATGACTATTCGTGTAGAAAAACACGAAAAAGAGAAATCTATTGCGTTTTCACGCCTTGATCGTAATAATCACATTGGTCAAGATGAAGAGCGTTCTCGCTCCTCACGTCATCAACGTGAGGATGCTATAGAAGGAATAGAATGATGACTGATATTAATCAAACTGCAGCGCGTCGTCCCTTTCACCGTCGTCGTAAGACATGTCCATTTTCTGGTGCGAATGCTCCTAAAATTGATTATAAAGATGTCAAGTTGTTACAGCGTTATATTTCAGAACGAGGAAAAATTGTTCCTTCAAGAATTACAGCTGTTAGTCAGAAAAAGCAACGCGAGTTGGCGAATGCTATTAAACGTGCTCGTTTTCTAGGCTTGCTCCCATACGTTATAAGATAAACTTTCCAACTGGGGGAATTCCCCAGTTTTCTTATGTATTTAACGATATAGCCTGATTATAGGCTATATTAAAATCTATAAAGTACCAAAAGTTGGGGCATTGTAATGCCTCTAACTGCAGAAAGCAGGACAGCAAAAAATGGAAAACCTTCATGTCTATAAAATAATGACTGGTACTTTAGCGGGATTGTTTGCTGTTGTAATAGGCATGGCAATTATCAGTGTCGCAAATATTGCTCCTTATTTTTCTCTTCTTCTTGGCTGCTTTCTTTCATTACCACTTTTCATTGTTGCATTTGGTCAAGGAACATTTGCTAGCATCGTTGCGCTGATCATTGCCACTGTTGTTCTTATTATCACCACTAATATCTACATTGCTCTTGGCTTTATGCTATTATTTTTCCTTCCTGCTGTCTACGCTTCTTGGCTTCTTGGGCTTGCACGGCTAACACAAAAGGAAAATATTCTGATATGGTATCCGTTGTCATCGGTCATTTTTCATTTAACTAATTTTATCGCTCTTATAGCAACCTTCATCGGATTTTATATCCAAACCCGTCCATCCACTCCCCTTATTGTAGAAAAAATCACTGAAAACATAGCACAAGCTATGCAACAATCAGGATCAATTAAGGAAACTGATATACACGCTTTTAGTGCGTTTTTAATAACACATGCGGCAACTTTTACTGCTATTGCTTTGACTATTTATAGTTTGATTTTTCTCATTGGTAATTTGTATTTTTCAATGATAACAGCACAACATATGAAATGGTTAAAGAGACCACGCGATGATTGGAGCCAAACTCTCCGTCTGCCAATCTCTGGAATTTTTATTTTCATTATTGTTTGCATAGCATCAATGATTGAATTGAGTCCTCCTGTTAATTTGAGTACACGTGTTTTTAGCACTGCATACACTGTCATCATATCGATCAGTGGCCTCGCATATCTCCATAATATTACGAAAGGAATTAATGGACGAATTATTATACTTTCTCTTGTGTATATTGCCATTTTAACCGTCGTTTTTGCTCCCCCTATTTCTTTCATGATGCTTTTAATGGGTATTTGGGCAGCTATTCAATACAACTTTCAATCACGCAAAAAACTTCATTAAATTTATTTGTTCGAAAGGAAAAACTATGGATATTATTCTACTTGAACGCATTCCTCGTCTTGGTCAAATGGGTGATATTGTCTCAGTTAAAGATGGTTATGCACGTAATTTTCTTTTACCTCAAGGTAAGGCTTTACGTGCAAATGAAGCTAATAAAAAACGTTTTGAAATACAACGTGCACAACTTGAAGCGCGTAATCTTGAACGCAAAAGCGAAGCACAGAAAGTTGCCGAAAAACTCGATGATAAATCATTTGTTGCCGTCCGTTCAGCTGGTGAAACAGGGCAACTTTACGGTTCTGTGTCAACACGTGATATTTCTGAAATTATAACAAATGAAGGTTTTTCTATTAGTAGAAATCAAGTTGAACTTAACCATCCAATAAAGACTATCGGCCTTCATACTATTACTATTAGCTTACACCCTGAAGTTCAAATTTCTGTAACCATCAATGTTGCACGCTCAGCCAGTGAAGCACAACGACAAGCAGAAGGTGAAAATTTAACTTCTGCTGAAGCAATCTATGATGTTCAAGAAGAGTTGATAGAGGAAAAACAGGAAGAATTATTAACAGAAAAAAATAATGAAAATGATACAGACAGTGTTAATGAAGAAGCTTAATTGTTCTTTTATCTTTCTTACATTTTACATTGTTTAAGAAATTGATACTTTATCAAAGCACTCAACCAAGGAAGTTGAGTGCTTTGATGTTTTATTATTAAATAAATTCTATTCTTATCGAAAAGCAGTATCTAGAATCTAGTATAAATATTCTATACAAAAAACTATAAACGCGGTAAGAGAAAAATATTCTTACCTGCCATTTTGTTAAAGTAGAAACGAAAAATTGTTTAAATTTCTACTCGTCAAAAGAGTGATGTTCGCATAAAATGAAGCAGTAAATCAACAACATCCCTCCATAATTTAAAATAATTTTGATCATAAAAAGTTATTTTACTCATACTGATATTCAAATGACATAATATCAAAATACCCGAGACATAGCCTTGTACTTTCTTTTAACATCATAAAGTGCAATCTGAAAAATTTATATATTCTCTAAAATTTCCACATTATAAAAATAAAATATAAAGGAATAAGATGTTATCGGTAATATACAGACAGTGAATCAGCAATTGAAAAGAGGCTCCAAAAATTAAAAATGTTATCTTAACTTAAAAGGACGGTCTCATTTTATATCCTTTTAGTATACAGTACTCAATTGAGAACCTAAAATAGCTAAAGGTGAAATTTTAGTGGAAAAAATCGTTATGGAAGAAACAAGCATTGTCAACTTCAGTCCTGCTCCAAAAGAAGAAAACTCTTCTTTTCAACAACTCCCGCATAATATTGAAGCTGAACAAGCGTTGCTTGGTGCACTTCTCATCAATAATGATGCGCATGATCGCGTTTCAGATTTTCTAAAACCTGAACATTTTTTTGAACCACTGCATCAAAAAATTTACGATGTTTTATCTCATCTTATCAAAAAAGGAAAAATTGCAGATCCGGTTACCATCAAGCCCTTTATTCCTGCTGACGAAAAAATTGGCGATATCACTGTATATAATTATGTTGTTCGTTTAGCAAAAGAAGCAGTAACAATTATTAATACTGAAGATTATGGACGTGTCATTTATGATCTTTTTATCCGACGCTCCTTGATTAATCTCGGAACTCAAGTTGTCAATACAGCCTTTGATGCTCCTGTAGAGTTCACACCATCTAAACAAATTGAAACTGTTGAACAACAGTTGTTCGAATTAGCAGAAAAAGGAAAATATGGAGGGGGATTTGAAAATTTTGATGAAGCTATCAAAAAAGCTGTTGACATGGCAAGTGCTGCCAAAAAGCGTTCTTCCCACTTATCAGGAATAGCTACTCACATTAAAACACTTGATGAAAAAATGGGAGGGCTACAGGCATCCGACCTTATTATCCTAGCAGGGCGTCCTGGTATGGGAAAGACATCACTGGCTACCAATATTGCCTTTAATATTGCTAATGCTTGTAATCGTGATCGCAAAATACAAGAAAATGAAGGAGGTATTGTTGGTTTCTTCTCGCTGGAAATGTCATCAGAACAACTTGCAACCCGCATTATTTCCGAACAAACAGAGGTTTCTTCTTCTGATATCCGTCGTGGAAATATTTCAGAAGAGCAGTTTTCTAAAATTATTCGCGCTATGAATCGTTTACAAAAAGCACCACTTTATATCGATCAAACTGGTGGCATATCAATTACGCAACTGGCTGCCCGTGCACGGCGTCTCAAACGGCAACATGGTTTGGATGTCTTATTTATTGACTATATTCAACTTATGACAAGTGGCTCAAAACGTTCTTCAGAAAATCGTGTTCAGGAAATTACAGAAATTACCACAGGATTAAAAGCATTGGCGAAAGAACTGAATATTCCTATCATTGCTCTTTCACAACTTTCGCGCCAAGTTGAAAATAGAACCGATAAACGACCACAACTCTCAGACTTACGTGAATCTGGTTCGATTGAACAAGATGCAGACATCGTCATTTTCGTCTATCGTGAAGAATATTATTTCAAAAATGAAGAACCCAAATTAGGCACTTTTGAACATACAAAATGGCAAGATGAAATGGATAAAATTATGGGAAAAGCCGACGTTATTATTGCAAAACAACGCCACGGCCCAACAGGAACCGTTCCTCTTGCTTTTCAGTCTGATTTCACACGCTTTAGTGATCTGGCAGATAGTCATTATCTTCCAGAACAAATTGGTTAAATCATCATGGCACGCAGCCGGACTCAATTTATCTGCCAAAATTGTGGAACCATCTATTCACGTTGGGCTGGAAAATGTAATTCTTGTGGCGAATGGAACTCTCTTGTTGAAGAAAATCTGAATGGAGGTATTGGCACTGGTCCTATACAAAATATCCGTAAAGGGCGTGTAATTCCTCTTACATCTCTTTCTGGAAATCTTAAAGATGCTCCACGTATTCATTCTGGTATTGCTGAACTTGATCGTGTAACAGGTGGAGGATTTGTGCGTGGATCTGCACTCCTTGTTGGCGGCGACCCAGGTATTGGTAAATCAACCTTACTCACACAAACAGCTGCAACTTTATCGCAAAAGGGATATAATATCATCTATGTTTCAGGCGAAGAAGCTATTGCACAAATTTGTCTGCGTGCCCAAAGACTTGGAGCTGCCAATACCAAGGTTAAACTTGCTGCTGAAACAAATGTTGAAGATATTCTTGCAACCTTAAGCGAACATAGAAATCTCGATATGGTCATTATCGATTCTATTCAAACTCTATGGTCAGATGCAGCCGATTCAGCGCCTGGTACTGTCACACAAGTACGCATCAGTGCTCAAACAATGATCCGCTTTGCTAAAAAAACAGGAGCAGCTGTTATTCTTGTTGGTCATGTGACAAAAGATGGGCAAATCGCTGGCCCTCGTGTTGTCGAACATATGGTTGATGCTGTTCTCTATTTTGAAGGTGAAGGTGGACATCATTATCGAATCCTTAGAACTGTTAAAAACCGCTTTGGGCCAACAGATGAAATTGGTGTTTTTGAAATGTCTGATAAAGGATTACGGGAAGTCGCTAATCCATCAGAGCTATTTTTAGGTGAACGAAATGAAAAAGCACCAGGATCTGCTGTTTTTGCAGGAATGGAAGGAACACGCCCGATACTCGTAGAAATTCAAGCGCTTGTTGCTCCCTCTTCACTTGGAACACCACGACGTGCTGTTGTGGGATGGGATGGAAATCGTCTTTCAATGATTCTTGCTGTTTTAGAAGCGCATTGCGGTATTCGCTTTGGACAACACGATGTCTACCTTAATGTTGCAGGCGGATATCGCATATCAGAACCAGCCGCAGACTTAGCCGTTGCAGCAGCTTTGGTATCCTCTTTTGCTAACATTCCTCTTCCAACAAATTATGTCTATTTCGGTGAAATCAGTCTTTCAGGAGCAACCCGTGCTGTTGCGCATTCAAAACAACGCATCAATGAAGCAAAAAAACTAGGGTTTCAAGGAGCTGTTCAACCCACAACAACAACTAAGACAATGAAATTGCTCAATTTTCAACAAAGAACATTCTCTGATCTTCCCGAGCTTGTTGCAGCACTTACTGCAGGTAGAAAATGCTCTACGTAACAGATATCATAATATAGAAAAAACTCTACAAAAGATAAAAGACCCTTGCTATAAGAATAAAAAATGGCATAACAAGAAACGCATTTGTATACTCACTTAAAAGAATACAACTTTATGTATAAGGAACAAACAAATGATCATAACAGTCCTTGATGGAATTGTCGTAGCAGTCATCCTGTTTTCCGCTTTTCTCGCTATGCTCCGAGGATTTTCACGTGAGGTGCTGTCATTGGTTTCTTGGGCACTTGCAGCTATTGCTACACTCTTTTTGTTCAAACCTGTATTGCCCTTTTTTGAACAATATCTCTCTAATAAAATGATTGCATTGATCACAACATTGATCACGATTTTTATTATTGTTCTTATTATTACTTCAATTATTACAATGAAGATCTCCGATTTTATTATTGATAGTCGTATTGGTATCCTTGATCGTATTATCGGTTTTGTTTTTGGAGCGCTTCGCGGTTTATTCATTGTAGTTATCGGCATGTTGCTTCTTAATGCACTTGTAAAGCCAGAAAACCAAGCAAATTGGTTAAAAAATGCCACAACAAAACCCATCTTAGATTCATTGGGACAAAAAGTTTGGGAAAGACTGCCTAAAAATCTCGATACTGTTCTTGAAAAGGCTGAAAATTTTTTTAAAAAAGACGATATTCATACACAGGATAAGCATTCTCATGAAAAAATAATTCAGCAAAATGGAAAATAGTTTGTTACGGATACAACGTTTCAAATAACATATGAATATGATATAATCATTCCTGATATTACAACCGAAAGAATATGATGACAAAAAGTGACATTTCCTGTCAGGATTTTTTATTGGATGACGATACCCTTCATGAAGAATGTGGAGTTTTTGGTATTCTTGGGCATGAAGATGCAGCAACATTAACAGCTCTTGGACTTCATGCACTTCAACATCGTGGACAAGAAGCAGCTGGAATTGTTTCTTATCATAATAAAATGTTTCATCAAGAAAAGCATCTAGGCCTTGTTGGTGACCATTATACAAATCCTGCAACCCTTGCTCGTTTACCGGGAAATCGTGCTATCGGGCATACCCGTTATTCAACAACTGGAGAAATAGCGTTACGCAATGTTCAGCCCCTTTTTGCGGAATTAAAAGCTGGAGGTATTGCAATTGCCCATAATGGCAATCTCACCAATGGTCTTACATTACGTCGCGAACTAATTGCCTCGGGGGCTATCTGTCAATCAACATCAGATTCAGAGGTTTTTCTCCATCTTATTGCTCGTTCACGCTATGAATCATCTTCTGATCGTTTTGTTGATGCTATTCGGCAAGTGGAAGGGGGATATGCTATGTTAGCGCTCACACGCACCAAGCTTATTGCTGCACGAGATCCAATAGGTATTAGACCCCTTGTAATGGGAGAACTTGATGGTAAACCAATCTTCTGTTCTGAAACATGTGCCCTTGACATTATTGGAGCAAAATATGTGCGTGATGTCAAAAATGGGGAAATTATCATATGTGAAATACAAAAAAATGGAGAAATTACTAAAAAAATAATAAAATCAGAAAGTGAAAAACCAGAAAAACTTTGCCTTTTTGAATATGTTTATTTTGCGCGTCCTGATTCAATTGTTGGAGGACGAAATGTCTACACTGTACGTAAAAACATGGGGATTCATTTAGCACAGGAAGCACCTTGTGAGGGTGATGTTGTGGTTCCCGTTCCCGATGGTGGAACACCTGCTGCAATTGGCTATGCACAAGAAATTGGCATTCCTTTTGAACTTGGTATTATTCGAAATCACTATGTTGGCCGTACTTTTATAGAACCAACGCAACAAATTCGTGCTTTTGGAGTGAAGTTAAAACATTCTGCAAATCGTTCTGTCATCAAAGGCAAACGCGTTATTCTGGTTGATGACTCTATTGTGCGCGGAACGACCTCCCTCAAAATTGTACGAATGCTCCGTGATGCAGGTGCAAAAGAAGTTCATATGCGCATTTCTAGCCCTATGATTTTCTATCCTGATTTTTATGGTATTGATACACCTAATATTGAAAGCTTGTTAGCGAATCAATATCCAGACTTAAAATCTATGTGTCATTTTGTTGGAGCTGACTCGTTAGAATTTCTTTCAACAGACGGTCTATATCTTGCTGTATCAGGAGAAAAACGAAATAATGCTGATCCACAATTTACTGACCATTATTTTACCGGAAGTTATCCTACACATTTAGTTGATCAAGAAAACATCCCTCAAATTCGCCAACCATCTGTCCTTAAAACAAGAAATTAATAATGAAAAAATTTGATTTTAGTCTTGTTGGTCGCGTGGCACTTGTTACAGGTGCTTCGAAAGGTATTGGCTACCATTTATCTTTAGAACTCGCAACACGAGGTGCTCATATTATCGCCCTTGCACGCACGGTTAGTGGACTTACTGAACTTGATAATCAAATTCAAAAAAAAGGTGCTCGTGCAACACTTGTTCCTCTTGACTTGCATCATATGGAAAATATCGATACTCTTAGTGTTTCAATCGCTAAACGCTGGCAAAAGCTTGATATTATGGTCGCAAATGCAGGAATTCTTGGAACACTTTCACCAATAGCTCATACTGACAATACGGTCCTTGAAGATGTTTTTCAAATAAACCTTATCAGCCAATGGCGTTTAATGAAAGCTGTTGAACCTTTATTGCGTCAATCTGATGCTGGACGAGCAATTCTCTTATCTTCAAGCGTTGCTCATGTTGCACGCGCTTTCTGGGGACCTTATGCAGCTTCTAAAGCCGCTTTAGAAGTTCTTGCACGTTGTTGGGCAGAAGAACTAAAACAAACACCTATCAAGATTAATTGTGTTGATCCTGGTGCAACACGCACTGCTATGCGTGCACAAGCCATGCCCGGTGAAGATCCTCAAACTCTCCCTTCACCACGAGAAGTCGCTGCAAAGATCGTACATTTATCCTCACCTGATTTAAAAGAAACAGGCAAACTCTTTAATGTCCGTAAAAATCGTTTTATGGATTATCATACTCCTGATTAACTTAATGAACTGATTTATAAAAGTATTTTTTAAAAACTTCCATGATAATGCCAAATACAGTCAAAAGCCTGCCACTTTAAGCTTTCTTAGTTATAAAATAAAAAATTTCTTTCACACGCCATAACAGGTAATGGCCTGATGATAAAGGTCGTCTCAGAAATAAAAAACAATATCGCTCCCATAAAGCATCTAAATGCAAAAGAAATCACAACATTGAAAACTGATAAATACAATGATGACGCTAGCTTGTAGCGTACAGATAGGGATGCACAATAAACAGCGGCTTTATATCTTTTACGATCACCATCGTGAAGCAAGATTAGAAGAAACAAAAAAGTCTCTTTAAAATAAATTCATGAATGAACAAAGCAACTAGGTATTACTCGTCGTAAGAGAAATAATCAACCTGAATTGAATTCTCCTCTACTTTTCCTAACTCTTTTGAAAATAAGCCTATGATTCTTGGATAGTTTTAACATTGTCTTTTTTTTCTTCCAAAATAGCTCGTTTATTATAAGCCACAAAACTACAAGGAAGAAAGATCATATAGCCAATGGCTGTGACCAATAAAGTGTACCATGTGTAGGTTGCAAGAAAACCTACATAAATAACCATTCCCAACATGCATGGTACGACAACATCACGTCTTAGATTTTGACCAATTGTTTTTGCATTCCATACTGGTAAACGGCTAACCAAAAGAAACGCAATAATCACAGTATAAAGGCTAAAAAATAATGCCCAACTCCAACTTGGAGTCAAACCAAGAGCTCCTAAATACATAGGTAACAAAAGCAATAACGCTCCCGCTGGTGCAGGAACACCCACAAAATAACTTTCTTTCCATTTGGGTATATCAGGATTATCTAACATCACATTAAAGCGTGCTAATCGCAAACAACAAGCAACGCAATAGACAAGTGCCGCGACCCAACCAACTTGGTGCGCTTGAGTTAAAACAAAGGAATAAACAATAAGTGCAGGTGCAACACCAAAATTAACCACATCAGCAAGAGAATCCATCTGTGCTCCAAAAGATGAAGTCCCATCTATCAAACGAGCAATACGGCCATCAACACCATCTAAAACTGCTGCTAAAAGCACCATTAAGATAGCTCCCTCATAACGATGCTCAAAAGCTAAACGAATACTGCTCATTCCTGCACAAATCGCTAAAATAGTGATGATATTGGGAACAACATACCGCATTGGTGTAGGTGAACGCCACCGATTTGCAACATCATCATGTTGTCCTTCAGGATTAAATGAAGAAAATAACGAAAAATTTTTCATTGTTCGCCCTAATCGAATCTAAAGTCAGTGGTAGTACTTTTCTCATCAAAAGAACCTAACACTGTTTCTCCAGCAACTGCTACTTGGCCAACTGCAACGCGCAACTTCACTTCAGCGGGTATATAAATGTCAAGACGAGAACCAAAACGAATCAATCCAAATCGCTCTCCAACTGTAACGGAATCATTTTCTTTCGCCCAACAAACAATCCGCCGAGCAACCATTCCAGCTATCTGTACCATACCAATTTTACCATGTTTGCTATCAATCACCATCCCATTACGCTCATTAAATTGGCTAGCCTTATCAAGTTCAGCGTTGATAAACCGGCCTGGACGATAAACGATAGACTCTATTGTACCACTTATGGGAATACGGTTAATATGGCATGAAAAAATATCCATAAACACAGAAATACGGATCATCTCTTCTTTACCTAATCCCAATTCTTCTGGTGGAATACATGGCTCAACAAACGAGATACGCCCATCAGCAGGAGACATAATCCAATCGGAATTCAAAGGAATCACACGATCTGGATCACGGAAAAAATATATACACCACACGGTAAGAATAAGACCACACCAAAATAATGGCCCCCATATCCAACCAAGAATAAGCGAAACAATAAAAAACGCTACAATAAAAGGATAACCTTCTTTATGGATTGGCGTAAAACCATTATGGATAGATTGTAGAATACTCATATAATTTCCTATTCATCGTATAACCTAAATAAGTCATAAACCTTTTTGTTCCTCATTATTCCTTTCTGTACGAAACTAGTCACTCCATATAGTCACAAATCACATTTTTCGCAGCTTATTTTTTACGATTAACAACGCCCATTTCATCTTCTTCACGCATTTTACGTAATTTCTCTTCAGCTTGGGATGCTTCAAGCTGTTTATTCCACATGGAAGCATATAGACCTTTTTTACGTAAGAGCTCTGCATGTGTCCCATTTTCAATAATACGACCATTTTTGAGAACCAAAATTTCATCAGCATTTATAATGGTAGAAAGACGGTGTGCAATGATCAATGTAGTACGCCCACGGCTAACAATATCCAATGCCTGTTGAATTTCCTGTTCCGTTGCCGTATCAAGAGCTGCGGTTGCTTCATCCAAAATAAGAAGAGGGGGAGCTTTTAACAATGTCCGAGCAATAGCCACACGTTGCTTTTCTCCCCCTGAGAGTTTAAGTCCGCGTTCACCTACCATAGATTGAAAGCCTTCCGGAAGCATTTCAATAAATTTTGATATCTGTGCCATTTCAGCAGCTTTGCGCATCTCTTCATCTGTCGCACTGGGACGCCCATAGCAGATATTATAGGCTATTGTATCATTAAATAATACTGTGTCTTGGGGCACCATTCCAATAGCTTCACGTAAACTTTTTTGCGTTACATCACGGATATCTTGTCCATCAATTGTAATAGAGCCTGCGTTAACATCGTAAAAACGAAAAAGTAGTCGAGAAATAGTTGATTTACCAGCGCCTGATGGACCAACAATGGCAACTGTTTTCCCTCTAGGAATCTCAAAACTGATATCTTTGAGTATCTGGCGAGACGAATCATAGGAGAAATTTACCCGATTAAACCGAATATTACCACCGTCCACTACCAACGGCTGAGAATCTGATTTATCAACGATTTCCTGCTTAACATCTAAAAGATCAAACATGGCTTCAATATCAGTTAACCCTTGCCGAATATCACGATAAATCGAACCAATAAAATTTAATGGAATAGAAAGCTGTATTAAAAGTGCATTAATAAAAACAAAATCTCCTAAAGTTTGTGTCTTATAAAAAACTTCGTAAGCTGACATCAACATCAGAATAGTCATTCCAATACCAAAAATAAGAGCCTGACCAAAATTAAGCCAGCTTAATGATGTCCAAATTTTCGTTGCTGCTTTTTCATAATTTGCCATAGAAGAATCAAATCGATCCGCTTCTAGAGATTCATTGCAAAAATATTTAACTGTTTCAAAATTCAAAAGGGAATCTACAGCACGCGTATTAGCCTCTGTATCTGCTGTGTTCATTTCTTGCCGAATACGAATACGCCAATCACTCGCCTTAATCGTAAACCAAGTATATAAACAAACCATTATTACGACTATGGAGACATAATACCACCCATAGTTGATATAAAAGACAAATGCTGTTAAAATGAACTCTAAAACCGTTGGCACCGTATTGAGAATTGAAAATCTAACAATGGCTTCAATTCCTTTTGTACCACGCTCAATTACACGAGAAAGTCCACCAGTTCGTTTTTCTAAATGAAATCGCAAAGACAATCCATGAACATGTACAAAAGTCTTATAGGCAAGTTGACGAATAGCATGTTGACCAACGGTTGCAAACAGAGAATCGCGTAATTGATTTAATGCGGACTGAACAATGCGCGCGATATTATATGCTAAAACGAGCATGATGGGAATAATCCAGCTGGATGAAAGCCATACTGGCAGATTAAAGTTCGCATCAAGCGTATTCGTAGCATATTTAAAAAAATACGGTACCAAGATGAGAAATAGCTTGGCTAAAATAAGGTAAAATACTGCCCATAGAACACGTACTTTCAGATCACGCCGATCCGCTGGCCACATATAAGGCCATAAATTGTAAAGTGTGTGGAATGTCTGACCTGTTTCTGACGATACAGTTTTTATTGTTTTATTACGTTTCATAAAGC
Source organism: Bartonella pachyuromydis (assembly GCF_039543065.1). Lineage (NCBI taxonomy): Bacteria > Pseudomonadati > Pseudomonadota > Alphaproteobacteria > Hyphomicrobiales > Bartonellaceae > Bartonella > Bartonella pachyuromydis. The sequence goes on from NZ_BAABJA010000002.1 coordinate 95,542, forward strand.
CTTTACTTCTTTATCATCTACTCAACAGGTACTAATAAGATCTCCCCTGTTGTTGCTTATTGGTCATATCATCTCTTCTATCGCTTCCAATAAGCTCTATCTCCTTAAGCATTTGAGGTTAGACTTTTTTTGAAAAAGGAACAAGAAATAATCCCTTATACAGTTTATTATTTTGATCTGTATGCTCATACCATTCTGCTGCAAATAAACTTTCAACCTTGATACGCTTTTTTTTCAATTCTGCTTGAAGCCATGTCTTTGATTTACCAATCTCTTTAAGTCCTTCTTCAATAACTTCACCATTTTCTATTAGAATAGTAGATTTTTTACCTTCTTCCTTTTTAATAATGGTGCAATCGCCATTGGTTTCTAAACGAACAAAGGCAGCTTCGTGTAAACTACAACCTTTAATGCGCAACATTGTAATTAAATCATTAACGCTGAGACCCAAATTCTCAATTTTATCTATTTGAAAGACACCATCTAAAACTAACGTGACATTTCTTCCGGCAACAAGGCGACGAAAAAAAACCGAATAACGTGCAAAAAAATTAAGAGCTGTAACCAAAGCTTGCCAAATACATAAAACAATCAATAACCGAATACTACTAATATTGGGATTATAAATAACGCCACCAATAATACCCCCCATTACAAAATTGCTCACCAAATCAACGGGGGTCATCTGACTAAGACTACCGCGACCCGTCGTTCTTAAAATAAATAGAAAAGCAAAAAGACCTACAGCTAATTTAAGTGCAACATATCCATAACTATATACAAATTCCATCACATTCTCCCTTGTTTATGAGAGCTGCTGGAATAGGACAATCATAATCTCTTCACTTCCCACATAGTTATACGCTTACCAGTCTGTGGATCTTTTTTATCTTGTAAAATAATCCCCTCGGCTGCTAGCTCATCACGAATTGTATCCGCAGCTTCCCACTCTTTATTATGGATAAGTCGTAGCCTTTCGGCAATGCGCAGATCAATAAATTTTGTATCAAGAGAGGCTTGTCGCGTAAACAATGGACACTCCACATCCCCTACCCACTCTTGATGCAACAGCCCAAATAAATTCATTCCATTTGCTAAAGAAACAATGTCCCCTGTTTTATAAAACTTTCGCAAAAGAGCAAATGCATTCGGAGTATTTAAATCATCACTTAGTGCGCTTATCAAAGTGTCATCAACCACTTCATTATTGTTCACCTTCTCTCTTTCACAGCGAAGTAACTCATACCAACGATAAAGTTCACTACTAGAGTGGGATAAACGCTGAGCTGTCCAATTTAATGGTTCACGATAATGCGTTTGCAACATTGAAAAACGTGCAGATAAACCCGCCCAATTTTGCTTTATTTTATCGGTTAACACATTATTAAATTCAAAAAAATCACTCTCTAAAATCGAACGAATAGTAATGAAATTGCCAAGGCTTTTTGACATCTTTTTGCCTTCAACTTGCAAAAAGCCGTTATGCATCCAAAAGTTAGCCATTCGCTCAGTTCCAAAAGCTGAACAACTTTGTGCAATCTCATTTTCATGATGAGGAAACATCAAATCAATCCCACCACCATGGATATCAAAAATATTTGCTATCGGATTATTACAGTTCAGACCACCACCATAGGGCTCTAATAACTTTGCCATCGACATTGCAGAACATTCAATATGCCAACCTGGACGTCCTAAAACAGAAATTCCTGCTGGTGATGCCCAACCTGGTTCTCCCTCCACAGAAGGCTTCCACAAAACAAAATCCATCTCCTCTCTTTTATAAGCAGCAACATCGACACGTGCACCTGCTCTCATTTCTTCCAACGAGCGTTTTGCAAATGATCCATAATGGGGATGATTTTTTATGCTACTTACAGAAAATAATATATGATTTTCGGCTTTATAAGCGTGCCCTTTTTCAATCAACCTTTCAATCAAACAGCGCATTTCCTCTAAATGATCGGTTGCGCGTGGTTGGCTGGTCGGTAAAAGACAGCCAAGTGCCATTGTATCTTGTTGAAATTGAGAATAGGTACACTCACTCAATCGGCGAATAGCTTCATTAAGTACTAACTCTGGATATTCGTGGGCTGCTCGTGCATTAATTTTATCATCCACATCTGTAATATTGCGCGCATATACAACATGCTCATTGCCATAAATATAACGCAATAAACGAAATAAAATATCAAAAACAATTACAGGACGTGCATTTCCTATATGCGCATAATCGTAAACTGTTGGTCCACAAACATAAAGACGCACGTTTGTTGCATCTATCGGTGTAAAAATTTCTTTTTTACGTGTAAGTGTATTATAAAATCGCAACTCACTCATCATTATACTCCGTTAACGATATGACTCGCTGCCCCTCCAAGCGAACTTTACCAAAAATCACTGCATTACATGGTTTAAGCTAAAGCTTTTATACAGGTCATGTAAAATTCTTATAGCTCCCCCATTTTACCTAGGCTGTATCCACCATCTGTTAGAAAAACAATCCATTTTATTTGATTGGGCTATTCTATTGATCCATATTTTTTTAATAAGGACGTTATCATAGAAGAAAATCTACAATAGGCAATATATTGTAAATTCATACAAAAATGGATTATGTGCAAAAAACTGAAATTTTTAACCACACAAAACTTTCTCAGAATTGGCAATATCCCCATGAGGCTTTCCTTTTTCTCTTTCATGCCCTAAATTTTATAATTGTCTTCTCTTGGTAACGATGCACAAGCTCTTTTATCCGCATCATTTTGTTTACAATGGTAATCGTATGGAAATTTATGGCAGTAACAATGAATGCGTAATATATTGATAAAAATTATTTTTTTTATATTGCTTTTTGCTTTACCCCCTACTTTTGCACAACAATCGCCACCCTATGAGACAAAATTATTACGGCTAGCAGAAATTTTTGGGGCTCTACACTCTTTACAAAATCTTTGTGGTACGCCAACAAATCAATGGTATGATTATATGAATATGCTGATTGAAGCAGAACAACCAATGCCACAAAGACGCGCTTATTTTTACGCAGCATTTAATGACGCGTATCGTGCTTTTTCAGAAAATTATCATCATTGTACCCAATCAGCCATTGAAGCAAATCAAAAATATATGAAAGAAGGAAGATCCTTATCTGAAAATCTTCTGACGCATTATAATAACCAACCTGTCCCAAATGACCAAACCTTCGATTTGAATTATCCTATTGACAAAAAATAACGAGAACAATGAACCTGCTTTTTTAGAAACATAGTAACTCTTGAAGAATAGCTCCTCAACATGGTTTTATATTTATCCGATAAATCACCATAAAAACCCTTTATGTAAATGAAATTATTTCATAGAATAACCACCAATTTTATTTTGTCACACCAAAGTTTCTACAAATTTAACAGGTTCGCCTTGTGAAGGTGTAACAATTTCCCCTTCCCACATAACACGCATACCACGAATAATGGTTCCAACAGGCCAGCCTTTAACCTTTTTACCATCATAGGGCGTCCAACCTGCACGTGAACCAATCAATGCATTGGTAATCATTTCTTCCCTTTTCAAGTCAACAATGGTTAAGTCAGCGTCATATCCAACAGCAATGCGTCCTTTACAACTTATACCAAAAATGCGGCTAGGACCATGCGAGGTGAGATCAACAAAACGTTCAAGAGATATCTTTCCTGCATTGACATGTGTTAGCATTATTGCTGCTGTTGTTTGCACACCTGTCATGCCTGAAGGGGAAGCAGGGTAAGGCTGTTGTTTTTCTTCAATGGTATGAGGAGCATGATCAGAACCTAACACATCAACGATACCTTGCTGAACACCATACCAAAGAGCTTCACAGTGGCGACTCTCACGGATCGGTGGATTCATTTGAATTAATGTACCAAAGCGCTGATAATCATGGGCCGTTAACGTCAAATGATGCTGCGTAACCTCAATTGTTGCTACATCCTTATGTTTTTTTAGAAAATCAATTTCTTCGGCAGTAGAAAGATGTAAAATATGAATTCTGGCCTTCGTTTCGTGTGCGATTTTTACCAAACGTTGTGTACATTTTAATGCTGCAATCTCATCCCGCCAAATCGGATGCGATGATGCATCTCCTTCAATACGCAATATTTTACGTTCTCTAAGCCTTTCCTCATCTTCAGAATGAAACGCCGCACGACGACGTGTATTTTCCAAAATAAAACGTACACTTTCATCATCATCTACTAATAGATCACCTGTAGAAGAACCCATGAACACTTTAATTCCAGCAGCACCAGGCAACCTTTCTAACTCAGAGAGTGCATGTGCATTTTCACGCGTTCCACCAACCCAAAATGCAAAATCACAATGCATTCGGTGAAATCCACGTTTTACTTTATCAGACAATGCTTCTTCCGATGTCGTTAATGGATTGGTATTAGGCATTTCAAATACTGATGTAACCCCCCCTAACACCGCAGAATAGGAACCACTTTCTAAATCTTCCTTATGTTCATTGCCCGGCTCGCGAAAATGAACTTGACTATCAATAATCCCCGGCAAAATATGTAACTCTGTACAATCAATAACTTCTCCAGCAGATGCACATGTAAGATCACCAATTTCAGCAATACGACCATTTGTAATACCGATATCACGCTTACCACTTCCATCATGATTCACAACTGTTGCGCCTTTTAAAATTGTATCAAATGTTTTAAACATAGCCGTGCTCCTCTTACATATCTTTCTTTATCGATTATGTAACTTTGGCTAGAAAGGCAAGAACCATGATTGAAAAACAAAATGCCATGCTCTTAAAAAACCGCAAGATTATTAAAGTTACAGGTGAAGAAGCAACAGATTTTCTGCAGGTTCTTATCACAACAGATGTAACAAAAATCGGCCAACAAGAAATTTTTCCTGGAGCTCTTTTATCCCCACAAGGAAAAATTATTGCTGATTTTCTTATCGGAAAAAGAGAAGACGGTTATCTAATTGATATTATTGCACCTTTAGCTGATATTCTCTATAAACGGCTGCTTCTCTATAAACTGCATAAAAAAGTAGGAATTACACAGCCATTACAAGAACTTGTAACAGTTTCTTGGAATAATGAATCAAATAGTTTAAATTTTGATTCAAGTTTTATTGATAAACGCTTTCCTAAAAAAGAAAAAATGATACGCTCCTATGGACCAACAGCTTTTTTGATTTCAGAATATCATGATTATTGGAATCAATTGCGTGTTCGTTATGCAATTGCGGAAAGCGATAAAGATTATGAAATAGGAAAAGTCTTTCCGCATGATATTAATTATGATCAAATTAATGGACTCTCCTTCAACAAGGGGTGTTATATTGGACAAGAAATTGTTTCGCGAATGCACCATCGTCGCACAATACGCCGTCGCATTTTAGTTGTAAAAAGCCAACATAAATTAACTCCAGGTTCCAGCATTAAAGCAGGAAGCAAAGTACTGGGTTATTTGGGAACATGTGCGGCAAACGAAGCTCTCCTTTTAACACGTATTGACCATGTTAAAGAAGCTATAGATAATAGTATTCCCTTTACAGTAAACGATATTTCCGTCACCATAAACATTCCTGAGAATATGAATTTTACCTTCTCTGAAGACACTGTGGAAACACACTAATGGCTAAAGCTGAATTATCAAAAAATGGAGAAGCACGCGCTTGGCAAAGAATGCTTTCTGGCCGGCGACTTGATCTCCTCAATCCTTCTCCTTTTGATATTGAAATCGAAGATATTGCTCATGGGCTTGCCCGAGTTGCGCGTTGGAACGGACAAACGCAAGGCAACCATTCCTACTCTGTTGCACAGCATTCACTGTTAGTAGAACAAATATTTCAAAAACTTTGTCCTCAATCGCGCAACACTGAACGTCTGTATGCTCTTTTACATGATGCACCAGAATATGTTATTGGTGATATTATTTCGCCCTTCAAAGCTGTCATTGGAAAACAATATGAGATCATCGAAAAACGCATACAAGATGCTATACACATGCGTTTTTCTCTCCCTATTAATCCTTCTCAAAAGCTCTTAAAAAAAATTAAACAAGCTGACCGTATTGCTGCATTCCACGAAGCTACTACGCTTGCTGGATTTAATACAGAAGAAGCCCTTCGCTATTTTGGTTCCCCAGACAATATTTTGGGCGATGATCTCGATTTACAACCCAATTCCACACAACAAATTGAAAACGCCTTTTTAAGACGTTTTAATGACCTTGATACTCAGAAGTCATGATCATTCTCTTTGCATCATTCATCTTCTAATTCTAATCGTTTTTATTAAAAGATAATGAGGTTACTGCCTCTTTCACTGAATATCTTTTTGAATGCAATCACTAGAGAAAGAAAGTTTCTCATCCCCTATTCTTCTTATAGATATTTGATAATTCTTGTCTCTTAATAAAAAAGTCGCTTAAAATCAAAAAAATAGATATTCTTTCATTAAAGTTTTTTTATAATAGACTACCTACAAGTAATTTAAAAAAACTGTGTTTTTATGAATCAACTATATGTAAATCATTGCCCAAATTGAACATAAATCAGCAATATATAAAAACGAGCATTTATGATCAAAAATAAATAACATATTGATTTATAATCATAAATAATTATTTGTCATATTCAACAATAACTTCAAAGACAGTAAGATTTTCTTGTCTTAAACCCTCTTATATTAAATCAATGTAAATCACTTGCTGTATATCACAAGCAGAATTAATGTATGAATCACAACACTTAAAAAAGGAATAAAAATACCTCTTATTAATATTCTCAAATGCGAGGGTTATCGCAACATTAAAGACTGACTTTCTTATAGGTATAAAGATGGTAGTTCACCATAGAATCATCGTTATACTATTTATAGGCTATGCTCGTGAAATGGATTTAAAAACATTGAACGATATTGCTTTATAACAAGCGCATAAATATACTACACAATGACGCTCTATATTGCGTGAGGAATGTCCCCATGAAAAAGCAATAACAAAAGTACAAATCAATGCGTAATCTCATTATTGAAAAGATATTGTCATGGGTACTTTTGAAGATCATAAAGATGGACTCTGATTTTTACCTTTATACCTTCATATTCTTCCCCAATTAAGCGGTCCTCCCTGTTTTAAAATTTACCCAAACAGGTATGCATAATATTCATACTCCAATCTAATATACAAAAAATTGGAACCGCTTATAGAGCTCTTATTCGCCTTATCTTCTATCTCAAATATGTGGGAGTGCTAGATCTCTAGATGTCGACTTACAAACGATAACCTCATAAAGCTATCAATAGAGCAAATATGGGTTGGATAGATGTATGAGCTTCTATCAATCCTCTGTAAAACAATAAATATTCTTTGGCTTTGTGTTTGCATACCTTCACAGGCATTTGATAATAGACTCCCTTGTTATAGTTTTCATGTTAAATGGAATTTTATTTCGGTTTATAAACTTCTTTATCCGCTGGAAAAGCACGAGATGTAACATCTTCTGCATAATTCTTGATTGCGGTTTCCATTGCTTGTTCAAGAGCACCATAACGACGTACAAATTTTGGTACATAATTACAATAGCCCAACATATCTTCCATAACTAATATCTGTCCATCACATTGATTAGATGCACCAATACCAATCGTTGGAATAGAAAGTTTTTCTGTAAGCTCTACTGCTAAAGGCTCGACAACTCCTTCCAAAACAACAGCAAAAGCACCAGCCTCCTCAATTGCAACTCCATCATCTTTAATCCTTTGCCAATCACTCTCGTTGCGCCCTTGTGTCTTAAAACCACCAAAACGATTCACAGCCTGTGGAGTAAGCCCGATATGTCCCATCACTGGGATACCGCGTTTACATAAAAAATCAATTGTCTCCGCTATATAAACACCACCTTCAAGCTTCACTGCCCCACATCCGGTTTGGGCAAGAATACACGATGCATTCAAAAAAGCTTGTTCTGGACTTTTTTCATAAGAACCAAAAGGCATATCAACAACAACAAGAGCCTTTTGAGAGCCACGCATAACTGCCTGCCCATGCAAAATCATCATATCTAAACTAACAGGAAGTGTTGTTTCAAACCCATAAACAACCATACCAACGCTATCACCGACCAAAAGAAAATCGCAATAAGGATCAGCAATCCGTGCGCTATAAGCCTGATAAGCCGTTAGCGAAACAATTGGCTGTTGCCCTTTTCTTGAGCGTATCTCAGCAGAAGTTATACGTTTCATGGTTTTATTATGTATACTCATTTGTCCGCCTTCTCTTGCAATATATATTGATCAATAAGCCTCACAGCACCAAAGCGAACAGTGAGGAGCAAAACTGCAGGTTTTTCTAGTTTTCCTTTGACAACACATAATGTTTCCATATCCCGAAAATCTACGGATTCAATTATTGCGCGCGATTCTTGTTGTAAAATATCGTGAACAATTTTGCATAATTTGTTAACTGATCGTTCTCCTTGGCGATAAAGCTGTTCAGCAGCTTTACCACTTTCAGGAATAATCCTCGCTGCTTTGCGATCTTCTAATGTTAAAAGTTGATTACGTGAGGAACGTGCTACACCATCTGCTTCACGTAAAATAGGAATACCAATAATTTCAATAGGAAAAGCTAAATCTTCAACCATACGTCGAATAATCAAAATTTGTTGAAAATCCTTTTCTCCAAAAAAAGCCTTATCTGGCTGAACAATGTTAAAAAGCTTAGCAACAACGCTGGTGACCCCACAAAAATGCCCTGGACGTAATCTCCCAATTAATATACGTGATAGTTTTTCTACCTTTACAATTGTATCATTTCCCATTGGCCACATTTCATCCGTAGAAGGTGCAAAAACATAATCAACACCCGCTTTTTGCAACAAAGCACAATCACCCTGCAAATCTCTTGGATATTGATCAAAATCTTCATGAGGACCAAATTGTTTCGGATTAACAAAAATAGAAACTACATTTCGATCACACATTGCTCTTGCCTTCTCTACTAATGCAAGATGACCTTCATGTAGTGCTCCCATAGTGGGAACCAAACCAATTGAAGAGCCTAAACGTCGTTCTTTAGCGATATATTGACGCATTTCAGTAATTGTTTTTAAGATTTGCATCTTCATATTCTCTTCACATTTACTCAATTAATAAATGAATGCTTGGGTACGAAACCGCCGTTCAAACAACTGTATCAAATTTATACGCACCGATGGCTGTTTTACAGCTCGTGGTTCCCAAACATGACGCATTAAAAAAAAGCCCGTTAAAATAAAACCATTTATTATATCACTAAAATTCACCGGACGAGTCGTTCTTTGTACAAGAAATTGGGGGAGAATAAGAAGTTTTTCTTTCCAAGGGTATCCTGCTTTCTCACAAACAGCTCGTCCTGATTTTGGTGATACATAACAGAGTTTTTCTAGGCTCCCTGTCGCTGCACAACGAGATAAATCAAGACCAAAGCCTAATTCCTCAAGAAGCCGCATTTCAAAACGTACCAGCAATTCCGCAATAACAGATGATTCCTCAAAATTTTGCATAAAAAGATGTAACAGATCATATAAGCTTGGATGTGGATCACGTTCAGGAAGAAGACGCAAATGAAACGCCATCAACTGTAAAGCATAGAGTGCTTCTGGTAGAACTATTAACCGTGCCGCATGTAAATTAAGCGCTTCAAGCCGAAAAAGTCCCAAATGCTCATCTAAACGTGCCCACCATTCAGCCTCAACAAAATTCCCTGGTTGAAGAACAGCTGCCATACGACGCGAACGCCCACCTTTCACCACTCCCATATAACGGCCATGCTGACGTGTCATAATCTCAAGAATAACACTTGTTTCACCATATTGGCGTGTGCCAAGAATAATGGCTTGCTCTTTCCATTTCATTTTATTTCAGAAAATCCAATCCCATTTCACGGTAACGTTCTGGATCGCTATCCCAATTATCACGTACTTTCACAAAGAGAAAAAGGTGAACTTTTTGATCCATGATTTCCATTAATTCCTTACGGGCTGCTTGACCAATTGCTTTAATTGTATCGCCTTTTGCTCCTAAAACAATTTTTTTCTGGCTATCACGCTCTACATAAATAATTTGATTAATTTTAACTGAACCATCTGAACGTTCCTCCCAGTTTTCTGTTTCAACTGTTGAAGAATATGGGAGTTCGTCGTGAAGACGAAGAAAAAGCTTTTCACGCGTAATTTCAGCAGCAAGATGGCGCATGGGCATATCCGAAATTTGATCCTCTGGATAATACCATGGCCCCTCCTGCATCATATTACTCAACGCATGAAGCAAATCCTTACAACCAGAACCATTGAGAGCAGAAATCATAAAAGTTTGCAAAAACTTAACACGCTCATTAATTTTGGCAGTTAATGCTAAAAGGGTTTCTTTAGCAACTGTATCAATTTTATTAAGGACGAGGATTTTATCCTGTTTAATATCTTTGATATGATCTAACATTGTATAAACATCATCTGAAAGACCATTTTGAACATCAATTAAAACTAACAGAACATCAGCACTCTTAACACTTCCCCAAGCAGTAGACACCATCGCGCGCTCTAACCGCTTGTGAGGACGAAAAACACCCGGTGTGTCCACCAACACAATTTGCGTATTATCATGAATGACAATACCACGGATTAAAGTTCGTGTTGTTTGTACTTTATGCGTTACAATTGAAACCTTTGTACCGACCAACTGATTCACTAATGTCGATTTTCCAGCATTAGGCATCCCAATAAGTACAACAAAACCAGAACACGTTTTTATAACGTCATCCATGATCACTTTTTCCTATTGTTTTCCATACACCTTCGCGTCGTAAAATCTTCTCAGCTGCCATTCTTTCGGCATATCTCTTAGAACTGCCATGCCCAATCTCTGGAGCAAAACCTGCAACGCTCACTTCTACCATAAAAACAGGATCATGATCTGGTCCCGAACGCTTTATAATTTGATAATGTGGTTGTACATTACCCTGCATATGAGCCCATTCCTGTAATTCTGTCTTGGCGTCACGTCGACCAGCATCCATCTGTTTTGCTCGGCTTTGCCAATATCTTTGAATAAAAGGGCGAACATTTTCTAATCCTCCATCTAGATACATCACAGCAATCAAAGCTTCTACTACATCAGCATGCATATTGATAAGTCGACGCCCTTCGAAGTTTCTCATCTCGAAACCCACATGGATCATATCAGGCAACCCCATTTCTCGCGCAATGTCAGCACATGTGTGTGCATTCACTAAACCGTTTAGACGTACCGATAATTCTCCCTCACTTGCTTGCGGGAAACATTGATACAGCATCTCTGCAACCAAAAGCCCCAGAACCCGATCACCTAGAAATTCTAGTCGTTCATAATTCTCCTGTTCCAAATCTTGAACACTAGAATGTGTTAATGCTGTTTTTAATCTCTCTTCATCTCTAAAGCGATGCCCCGTCAGCTTCTCAAGCCGATCAATCACTGGACGCTTCATTATTGTTTCCTTGCTGTACAAGCGGCAAACCATGAACTTTATTGATCAAAGAAAATAAACGACTCCAGCGTATATCGAATGGCCAACGCCAAATCTGCCAAGCACTTGATCCATTGCTGATAGAGAAAAAAATCACACTTGCTCGACCAATAAGATTCTCTTCTGGCACATAGCCGACATCCAAACGACTATCGTCGGAATTGTCTCGGTTATCACCCATCATAAAATAATAGCCTTGTGGCACTTCAAAGACTTTCGTGTCATCAACTTTTGGAATAAAAGCTAAATCAAGTGTATCGTAGCTTACACCGTTCGATAGTGTTTCGCGATAAACGTCAACAGGGTAATTCATCTCTGTTATATCAGAATTATCAATCTTCCCCATAAAATGACGTGGAACAGCCTCATCATTAATATAAAGAACACCTTGACGCACCTGTATACGATCACCTGGTAGCCCAACAACACGTTTTATATAATCAATGCTCGGATCACTCGGTAAACGAAAAACGACAACATCTCCACGCTGAGGCTGAGATGCCCAAATACGCCCCGAAAAAAGAGGAGGCGAAAAAGGTATAGAAAAATGAGAATACCCATAGGCATATTTAGAAACAAACAGATAATCTCCCACAAGCAACGTAGGACGCATGGAGCCGGAAGGAATACTGAAAGGTTGGAAAAAAAGTGTCCGAATAAGCGCTGCTAAAAACAGAGCCTGTATCAAAACCCAAATAAATTCAAGCACCCCGCCTTTTTCTTCCTTTTTATACATTTTCTCTTTCTGGATCATTACAGATCACCTTCCCATCACAAATATAATTTATTCTCTATCATAATGTTCAAATAATAAAAGTACAATCTCTCACAATATCTATCCACGCGGAAGTGCTTCGATAATAACAAATGCCTGTGCCCAAGGAAAATCATCCGTTATACTTAGATGAATGACAGCTTCACAAGAAGGAGGTAATAATTTTTGTAATTGCATTTGCGCACGATCTGTTAGTTTCATAATCGGTTTGCCAGATGGTAAATTAACCACTCCCATATCTTTCCACCCAACACCACAAGCAATTCCCGTCCCTAAAGCCTTAGCACATGCTTCTTTGGCAGCAAATCTTTTAGCGTAAGAAGAAGATCTTTTTTGAAGATTTTCAGATCTGATCTGCTCAATGTCGGTAAAAATACGTTGAACAAAACGATCACCATAGCGGATCAACATTTTCTCAATGCGTCTTATATCAACCAGATCATTTCCAAGACCAATGATCATAAAACATCACCAGACTTTTTTTTGCCAAAAACGCTCTTTCTTATAATTCTTTGGTATCGCTTTTGTTGAAAACGGGCAATTGCCCTGTAAACACCTATATAAGAGAGGCTACTAAAAATAATACCTAAAAGAGTACCACCTAAAATCATCGGTCTCATAATTGAGACCCACGCCCCCTTGAAAAGCAGAGATACATTTGACAGTGTCAAACCATCAAACAGAGCACGAATTTGCGAAAGAGAAATCTCGTCTACATTGCTAAAAAATGATAAGCAAAAATAGCCTATCTTATAATCGGCCATAACGATAAGCAAAAATGTGAGTGGATTAGAAAAAACCGTTCCAATGATTGCTGCTGCAAAATTTGCCCGCAAAACCCACGAAAAAAATATTGCTAAAACAATATGCAGACCAAAGAGAGGCGAACAAGCTAAAAAAATTCCTATAGAAAATCCCAAGGCAACTTTATGCGGCGTTGCTGATATACGCAAAATACGTTTACGTATATAGCTAAATGAGCGAGAAAATGAACGACGTGGCCATAACCAAAGTCGAATACGCTTTATAAAATCTATTGGTTCTCGACGACGAAAAAGCATATAACTCTCAATATATATCCTATGACAATAAAATAATTTGTACAATTCAAACGGATTTCTCCCAGTTTTTGCCTATAAAACAATAGAAAGACAATTAAATGTTTCGACTTCCTGGTTTGATCGCTGGGAGTGCGGCAAGTTCAGCAGGAAGCGCATCACTAGCATAAGAAGCTATCTCATATTCAGCAAGTGCAATCAAGGGAACTCCAACATCAACCTTACCACCCGAACGATCAAGAATACACGCACTCGACAATACATCTGCTCCTGCTGCAACCAAAGCCTCAACCGTCTCACGAATAGAAAGACCTGTTGTTACAATATCTTCAACGATCACAACCCGTGCTCCCTTCTTGATTTCAAAACGACGCAACTCAAATACACCATTGACACGCTCTACCCATAGAGAAGGAACACCAAGGTGACGTGAAGTCTCATAGGAGGGAATAAGACCACCAATTGCAGGACCAACCACATAATCTATATGATCCTCGATAGTTTCTCTGATTTTTTCGGCCAACCCACGACATAATTTCTCCGTCAAATCGGCATGCATAAATACTTTTGCTTTCTGCATATAAATAGCACTGTGACGGCCTGAAGTTAAAATAAAATGTCCTTCCAAAATAGCATCTGCTTGTTTAAAAATAGTAATCACATCTTGTGTATTCATCATAAAATCTCTCTTTTTCATCCATGAACCCGCCGTACTGCACTCACCGAACCAGCCTCTTTTAACTGAGAAAAAATACGATTCAAATGTTTTAAATCCCAAACTTCCAGATCCATCATAATTTCTGTGAAATCTGGTGCGGTATGAATAAGAGATAAATTTTGAATGTTAGCATCATTCGCAGAGATCACTTGGGTAATTTCAGCTAAAGAACCAGGGCTATTAACAGCTAAAATATTAATCCGAGCTGGAAAACGTTCACTCATTTGAGCATCAATATCCCAACGAACATCAATCCATCGTTCCGGCTGATCATCATAGGCCATCAAAGCCGAAGACTGTATCGGATAAATGACAATCCCCGACCCTGGTTGCATTATACCAACAATCCGATCTCCCGGAACTGCTCCTTCAGGAGAAAATCGCACGGGAATATCACCACGGGTTCCCCGAATAGGTAATGCCTTAGATTGACGATTCCCTGCAGTTGCATCCTTTTCACTTTCCGGAACTTTAAAAATCATACCTTGAGCATTTTCAATGTTAAACCAACCTTCTTCCCCAGGCTTAAAAGATGATTTTTGTACAACACGGTGATCTTGATAATCAGGATAAACTGCTTTAATCACATCCGCTGAGGGCAACTCACCACGTCCAACAGCCGCCAATACGTCTTCCACATCTTTACGTGCCAAACGTGGCAAAACTTGCTTAAGAACATCTTTTGAAAATTGTTTTCCCGTATACTCAAATGAACGCTCAAGTATACGATATCCTAAACCTGAATATTGTTTACGTACTGCCGCACGCGTTGCACGGCGAATAGCTGAGCGCGCTTTACCTGTTACGACAAGAAACTCCCATGCTGCTGGCGGAATTTGAGCTTGTGAACGTATAATATCAACTTCATCACCATTTTTTAATTTTGTCATTAAAGGCATAATACGACCATTGATTTTTACTCCAACACAAGAATCACCAATATCAGTATGAACTGCGTAAGCAAAATCAATAGGGGTAGCACCTTTTGGAAAGGCAATTAGCCGACCTTTTGGAGTAAAACAAAAAACTTGATCTTGAAAAAGCTCAAGCTTGGTATGTTCTAAAAATTCTTCTGGATTATCACCATCTGACAAAGATTGTATCGTTTGACGTAACCAAGCATAGGCATTGGTTTCATTTGATAACTTCGCAGTCGAATAATTGGAACCATGATCTTTATAAATGGAATGCGCAGCAACGCCATATTCGGCAATTTCATCCATAGCAGCCGTTCTAATCTGGAGTTCAACACGTTGTCTTGAGGGGCCTACAATTGTGGTATGAATAGAACGATAATCATTCTGCTTTGGTATAGAAATATAATCTTTAAAACGGCCTGGGACCATCGGCCATGTCGTATGGATAACACCAAGAGCACGATAACAATCATTCACTGTGTCAACAATAACACGGAATCCAAAAATATCAGATAATTGTTCAAAAGATAATGCCTTGCTTTCCATTTTACGAAAAACAGAGTAAGATTTCTTCTGACGACTTTTAACATCTGCTTTAATGCCATTCTCGAAAAAAAGTTTTGCTAGTTCATTTTCAATCCGAGAAAGTAAATCACGATTGTGCTTTGATAATTCAGAAAGTCGGTTAGTAATCGTACGATAACCTTCTGGATTCAAATAATAGAAAGAAAGATCTTCTAACTCTTCGCGCATGTCCTGCATCCCCATACGGCCTGCAAGAGGCGCATAAATATCCATCGTTTCCTCAGCAATACGCCGCCGCTTATCATCACGCATAACACCAAGGGTACGCATATTATGAAGACGATCAGCAAGTTTAACTAAAAGAACACGAACATCATCAGAAATAGCTATGAGAAGTTTACGCAAATTCTCTGCCTGTACAGCTTTCTTCGATACAAGATCAAGCTTATTAAGTTTTGTGAGCCCTTCAACTAACTTACCAATTTCGGCCCCAAAAAGTTGATCAATTTCTGCTCGTGTAGCACTTGTATCTTCAATAGT
The DNA here is from genome assembly GCF_039543065.1 of Bartonella pachyuromydis. Classification (NCBI taxonomy): domain Bacteria; kingdom Pseudomonadati; phylum Pseudomonadota; class Alphaproteobacteria; order Hyphomicrobiales; family Bartonellaceae; genus Bartonella; species Bartonella pachyuromydis. The sequence continues at coordinate 111,630 of NZ_BAABJA010000002.1, forward strand.
ATCATGCAAAAGAGCAACAGCAATTGTTGCTTCATCCAAACGCATATCCGTTAAAATAGCAGCAACTTCTAAAGGATGAGAAAAATAGAGATCACCCGAAGCACGTTTCTGATGACCATGCTTTCGCATTGCATAATCATAGGCCCTCTTTAATAGAGACTCATCTACGTCAGACTTGTAACGTTTAACACGCCCAACAAGCTCACACTGACGCATCATACGAGTATATCCTTTATATCTTCACAATTTAATCCTTGTTGAATATGAATATTTCATTAATAAAAGAAGAAAAATAACCACTACCGCATGACACAAGTATATTTACTCTCGTAACAAACCGCCGCAATTAATAATCGTCACTCTTCTCCGGAACGACTAAACCTTCAATGCCCGCTAAAAGCTCTTCTTCCGACATATGATCAAATGCCCCACCCTCTTCTTCCATTGAGGCTCCAAAAATATTTTCAGCTTCACTCGAATGTGTAATAAATTCACTGGCCATTTCTGGCTCATCCACTTCCACATGCTTTTGCAACGAATGAATAAGATCTTCTTTCAAATCGGCAGGAGATAATGTTTCTTCCGCTATTTCACGTAAAGCAACCACTGGATTCTTATCATTATCACGATCCACAGTGATCTGAGCCCCCTGTGAAATCTGACGCGCCCGATGCCCAGCTAAAAGCACAAGCTCAAAGCGATTATCGACTTTATCAACACAATCCTCTACCGTTACGCGGGCCATTTATGCTTCTTTCTTAAATATTAAAAAACTTCATAATAAGGATAGAATATATACAATAAACAAAATAAAACACAAGAAAAACAATACAAGCTTTCATATTTTTTGCTCAAAGAGCTCATTTGAAACTTCTTGAAAACTTTTAAAAAGGTATAACCTCTCTCCGTCTACTATTATTACCGTTTAAAATGAGAGGCTAAAAAGAGTGCTGGTTTTAAACAAAAACTATACTTATTTTCTCACACGATTCGTTCCTTTGGAAAATACATCTTTTAAAATTATACTCATTATTCAAATGATTAAAAATCTTTTGCTATAATGGTAATTTTAGATACACATTATCCATGCTAATGTAATTATTTTAAAATAGAAACTTTTATCCCATAAGACGTCACATTCATCTCTCTTATTCACCAAGTAAACCACTAAAGTAATTAGCACTTTTTGAAAACTAAAAAGCGATATTTTGTGTTAAAGTTTGTTATTAAATAACGCATTTGTATTCATTAGGGTTGTTCACAAAGATATGATTCGTCATATAGCTTGATAAACCAACTCAAAAGAATTTTTATAAAAGATAATGCATACTATCTCATGAATTGCCAATCAACATCGCTTTGCCCAGAACCGCCGCAAAATTGTAATTTATGTCCACGCTTGCATAAATTTATCTCGGACTGGCGCATTAAAGAACCAAGCTGGCATAATGCACCGGTGCGCCCTTTCTTTCCCTATAAAGGTGCTGCCACAACACGCCTTCTCATTGTTGGTCTTGCTCCTGGATTACGGGGAGCAAATCGAACTGGACGCCCGTTTACTGGTGATTATGCTGGACATTTGCTTTATTCCACTCTGAAAAAGTTTGGTTTTGCCCAAGGAAACTTCGAAGAAAGGGCCGATGATAGTCTTGAATTGATTGACGCAGCAATTGTTAATTCAGTTCGCTGCGTTCCGCCAGAAAATAAACCCACTGGAGAAGAAATTAACACTTGCCGATATTTCTTTTCGCCTCTTTTAACAAATCTTCCCAAGCTTAAAGCTGTTATTACCCTTGGTACCATCGCACACCATTCAACACTTCGTGCTCTTAATGCGAGAATTTTAGCGCACCCCTTTGGACATGGAAAAATAAACAACATTGGTAGATTACGCATCTTTTCAAGCTATCATTGTTCACGCTATAACACCAACACTGGTCGCTTAACAGATGCTATGTTCCATCAGATTTTCCAAGCAGCAAGGACATATCTGGATCAATGCTAAAATCTCTTTCATCGTGCTATAATAAAAGTATACAACAAATCTGTTACCCATAGCTTTTTAAAAGTCTTGCTTTTTCACGTCCCCAATCCCGTTTTTTCTCTGTCTCGCGTTTATCGTGAAGCTTTTTTCCACGTGCCAGAGCAATTTCTAATTTAGCACGTCCTTTTTCATTAAAATAGAGTTTGAGAGGAACAAGTGTCATTCCTTCACGAGAAGTTGCATTAAAAAAACGTGCCATTTCACGTCTTGAAATTAATAACTTACGCAAACGACGTGGTTCATGATTAAAGCGATTAGCTTGCGTATATTCAGGAATATAGCTATTCACTAACCATAATTCTCCATTTTCAAAGCTCGCATAACTTTCAGCAATATTGGCATGATTAGAACGCAAAGACTTCACTTCAGCTCCCTGTAATACCAAACCAGCCTCAATATTATCAAGAATTTCATAATGAAAACGAGCTTTACGATTGTCTGCAATTATTTTTCGTACTGGGGCGTTCTTTTTTTTGTTCATGGCTACACTATTCTCTAAGCAGACCTGCATGATGCAAAGCTGCATCAATAATCTTCTTTGTGGTATCCGCTAATGGAACAATCGGTGAACGAACAGCACTCCCACAAATCCCTAATTTTGTAGCAGCATATTTAATCCCTGCAGGACTTGGTTCAATAAAGACTGCACGATTGAGAGGCATAAGACGATCATTTAATTCACGTGCTGCCTCATAATCACCACGTAAACAAGCAGCCTGAAGCTCTGCACACAGCTTTGGAGCAACATTAGAGGAAACCGAAATACACCCTATACCTCCATGTGCATTAAAACCTAATGCTGTACAATCATCACCAGAAAGCTGTATAAAGTCTTTACCACATTTTTCACGTTGTTCACTCACACGCTCAATTTTGCTCGTCGCATCTTTAACGCCAATGATATTTTTAAAGTTTTGACATAGATCTCTCATCGTTTCCACACTCATATCAATAGCAGAACGACTGGGAATATTATAAATTATAATAGGTATAGAAATAGCCTTCGCAATGGAAGAAAAATGCGTATACAAACCAACCTGGTTAGGCCGGTTATAATAAGGAGTGACAACCAAAACAGCATCTGCACCCGCTTTCTGTGCATGTTGCGCAAGCTCTACAGCTTCACTGGTGCTGTTTGATCCTGCTCCTGCAACAACAGGAACACGCTTAGCAACCTGTTCAACACATAATTCTATGACCCTTTTGTGCTCTTCATGACTTAAAGTCGGCGATTCACCGGTTGTTCCAACAGGACTTACACCGTTAATACCTTGTGCAATCTGCCACTCAACAAAATTGCAAAATACCTCCTCATCAATCACACCTTTATCATCAAACGGTGTAATAAGCGCAGTTATGGCTCCCTTGAGCATGATAAACTCCCTCTAATGTTCTTTTTATTTTATAAAAATGGCCTTTATAAATTACCCCATGATAGAACATAATCTCGCTCTGTTATTGAAGCAAGATGAATTTCACAATAGCTCTCACAAGGTTTAATATATATTTCCTCAATTCCGGTACCTCTTTAAAAGATCAGCCTATGTTAACTCGTTTTTCACGCTTCTCTTCTAAAAAATTCGAGTGTTTTTCAAAAACAAGGTTTCAAGGCTTTTTCTTTATGTATGCGTTTTTCGCCCTCTTTTTTCGACAAACTTTTACTGTACTTATACTGGCAACAATAGCTTCATTTTCAAGTGCATGGGCACATTCAGCTCTTTTGCATGGAAAAGCGCCAATTCCTTTGGTACGCCCCACCCCTCTTGTTATAAAAAAAGAAACTCAAAAATCTCTTAGACAATTGCACACGCTACCCTACAATTTTTCTGCATCCAATAATAATTCTACTCTTCAACAACTTAAAGCTGGCTTAGATGCACTTTTAAACAACAATATTGCAAAAACAATCAATCTTCGTAATTCACTGGTAAAGAATAGCCTTGATCGTCATATTTTGACATGGGCAATCGCTATATCAGGACAAGCCAATATACCAAGTTTTGAAATATTTAATGCAATCAAAGAGCTAAAAGAATGGCCGGGTATAGACATTATGCAACGTAATGCTGAACGTGCTTTTATCAATGAAAAAAATTTTACACAGGCTATTCTCCAAAAATTTGCGCATCATCCTCCTCTAACAGCACAAGGTATGGCTCTTTTTACTAAAGTACTTATTACAACTGGACAAACCACTCGTGCTCAACAAATTATTTCACCATGGTGGCATAACACAAAGCTAAATGCAAAAGAAGAAGAGCTCATTCTTAAAAATGCAAGTGCTGTGCTAAAACCTATTGATCATCTAAAACGCATGCAATTTATGCTTTATGATCATCGCTTTGATTCAGCAGAGCGTGCTGCAAAATTAGCTCGTGCTCAATCTCTTTTTAATGCTTTTGTGGCCGTTGAAAAAAATGACCCTAGAGCCACGCAAAAATTACGTGCTGTCGATAAAATATGGCAAAAAGATCCTCTCTTACAATTTGCTCAAATTCGCTATCTTCGGCGAACTGGACAATATAATGCAGCTGCAACGCTCATGCTAAAAACATCCAATAATGCATTAAAACTGATGAACGCTCACGCATTGTGGAAAGAGCAACGCGCCCTTTCTCGAGAAATGCTTGATTTAAACAAGCCTAAAATTGCTTATCAACTCGTTACTATGCATCATGGTATGACATCTTTATTGGCGGTGGATGCTGAATTTCATGCTGGATGGTATGCACTACGGTTTCTGCATGATCCTAAATTGGCAATGCATCATTTTTCACGTATTCCCCAATTATCTTCTGTGCCTCTTTCAGTATCCCGTGGATATTATTGGATGGGGCGAACAGCAGAAACTCTAGGTGAACATAAAAATGCCCAGAATTATTTTCACCGTGCCGCCCATTTTAGTACAACCTATTATGGACAATTAGCAGCTGTAAAGCTTAACCAAAAAAAACTTGAAATTTCTTTTCCCAAGCCAACAGCAACTGAACGACAACGTTTTCATGCACGAGAAGTAATTAAAGCAATTAAACGCCTAGAAGAAGCTGGCTATGCGAATTTAACTCAATTCTTTTATAAAGAACTTGGTAAAAAAATAGACAGTCCTGGAGAGTTAGCTCTTCTAGCTGTGATGGCAGAAAAAAATGGCGACTATTATACCAGCCTCAAAATCGGGAAAACTGCTGTTTATCACGGGAAAAATGTTGGTGCACTTTCCCATCCTATAGGTGCAATACCAACCTCTGTCAATGTTTCTGGCGCTAAACAGGCGCTTGTTTATGCCATTGCACGTCAAGAAAGTGAATTTAATCCAACAGCTATATCAAAAGCAGGCGCACAAGGTATACTCCAATTGCTGCCAACTACAGCAAAAACACTTGCAAAAAAATATTCCATTATATGGTCACCCAAAAAATTGAGTAGTGATGCCAGTTATAACGCTACATTAGGTGCCTATTTTTTAAGCGAACAATTGGAACGTTTTAATGGATCCTATATACTCACTCTTATTGGTTACAATGCAGGCTCCCGCCGTGTTGATGAATGGATAAAACGTTATGGTGATCCTCGAGGACAATCTCTTGATAAAGTCATCGACTGGATTGAACGCATTCCCTACACAGAAACACGTAATTATGTAATGCGTGTCATGGAAAATTACGGGGTTTACAAAGCTAGACTGACGGGAAAAACAGATATAAAAGCCGATCTTCTTTCTGGGAGATAGAGATAACACCCCATTCTCTCAAAAGTTGTTTATTTCAGCTTTTAAAACCTATAGATTATAACATTGTAGAAATTATAAATGTTATGAAGAGAATTAACTAGTTTCCCTATAAAATTAGTTGAATATCAATGACACTCTTATAATTTTGTTCACTTTTGATGGAGGGGGAGGCGGAAAAGAGCCTACACGTTGAAGCGCCGCTATGGCTAATCGATCAAGTTCCAGATCACCGGCAGAAGCTACAACACGACTAGAAAAAACACTTCCCTGTTCATGTACCCTAAATTCTAATGTTACTGTCCCTTTTGTACGACTGATACGCTGTCCTACAACATAACTTTTTTGCTTTTCTAATTGTGCCTGTACCTTTGTCAACCACTCTCTTAACAACGCATCTGCACGTGCTGCTGTATCACCACCCTGAGCAGCGACAGACGAGCGTACAGACTTTATTACAGTGGGCTGCTTTAGCATAGCCTTTTGTGGTACTGCTTTTTTATCATGCACTTTATGCTCATCTTTTTGAGGGAAAGGGTCTTCTAAAGATTTCAGAACGTTAAAATCATCCTTTTCTACAGTATATTGAAGATCTTCAGATTGAACCTCATCCACTGCTTCTGATATTTCTGAATCCTGCTCTGAAAAATCAAGTGGCAACACTTCTGGTTCTGTGCTAACATTCGATAGATCAGTGTCTATATCTGGGGAATCCGTGTCAACATCTGAATAAAGAGGCTCCTGAACAAAAGTCAGCATGATCGGGGATGAGAGCATACCATTTCCCACACCAGTATCAGAGAAATAAAACTGTGCTCCCAATGCCATATGCAAAGAAACGGCGCAAATAAACCCACCAATCCAAAGAGCTAATAACCGCCTCGTATTTACAAAAATCATCGTTTCTTCCGCTGCTATTTTAAACCTAATACTAGGTGCTATCTTCATTAAAACAGGCTCTTTTAAAATTGCAACTTTTTTCTTGACTGCTTTTGTCATGTTTAATATGATTTTGCCGTGGTTTTTTGCTGGAGTCAAATCACTTTTTTGCTTGACTGGCTAATTTGTTGTCGGTGAGTCAAGCATTTTTGTATGTCAAATTTTCAAACTAGGGAGGGGTTCGTTCTAAGAAAAGGTTATAATGTGTTATGCGAATAAGACGAAAAAATATCCATAAGAACTGCATAATTTTAAGTGCGTTATCGGTCTGTATACCTTCATTTGTTTTTGCGCAGAACAGTAACACGGATGCTGTGACTGAGCTTAAGCCGATTGTTATTAAAGGGAAAAAAGATGATACAGGTTCAGTAAATATTCTGACCAATCGGATAACCGCTAAGGATATTAGTGAAAAACAAATAAATGATGTTCATGATGTTAGTCGTCTTGATTCGTCTATAACTTACAACACAAGTAAGAGCAGTTTTGTGCTTCGTGGTTTGGATGCGCAGCGTGTGCTTACTACAATGGATGGTATTGTTCTTCCATGGCTTGATGATATATTGCGTGGGAATAGTGGAAATACAACGTTTGACTTTAGTGCCCTTTCTACATTTGATATCATTCAAGGATCAGATTCTAGTCTTTATGGATCTGGTGCTTTGGGAGGGATTGTTGCTTTGCGTACCCTTAATCCTGAAGACCTTATCACTGGAGAAAAAAAATGGGGTAGCCTTATAAAAGGTAGTTATCATTCTGTTGATAATAGTTGGCGCGTGAATCAAGCTTTTGCTGTGCGTAATTACCAAACATTCTTGCTTTTCCAAGGTTCTTATACAGAAGGCCATGAACGCAAAAATATGGGGACCGTAGGGGGCTATGATGAACGCACCCGTAAAAACCCCGCTCGTTTTGATCAAAATAATTTACTTTTTAAAGTTCATCAATACTTCAATGATAACCACAGACTTGGTTTTACAGCAGAACGTTTTCATTATGATAAAAACACGCATTTATTAAATATAGGTTCAAGGTACGTTCCAGGTTCTGCTTATGAAAAAGACAATAAACGTCGTGAACGTCTTTCTTTCTCTTATAATTACAATGGCGAGGGAGATGCATTTTTTGATGCATTTCTTGGGCAAGTTTATTGGCTAAAACAATCAAATAATGATATTACAACTGGTGTTCGTCTTAGAGCTCCAAAAGGGGATTTTTTGAGGGATAATCTTGTCAATAATAGCAATTATGGTTTGAATTCTTATGGTTATAAACGCGTGAATATTGGTACTGTAAGCCACAGGTTAAAGTTTGCCGCAGATGCTTCGTCATCTAAGTGGCATCATTATTTGCTAGGAAAAGATAATTGTCATTTAAAAGAAAATGAACGGGGATGTCTCTTTGTTCCTTCTAATCGGTCAGATTCGCCAGATACGCATAGCTATAACTTTGGTTTAGCTTTTGAAAATGAAATTGGGTTGGCAGATAGTCGTTTCCGTGTAACGCCTGGAGTTCGTTACGATTGGTATAAATATACCCCTCAAAAAACTTCTTCTTATGAGAAAGCTCTCATTTCAGATCCTTTTCCTCCTGAACGGAATGGTTCGCGCTTTTCTCCTAAGTTGCGCGTAGAATGGGATGTTCGTGATCAAGTGACATTCTATGCTCAATGGGCACAAGCTTTCCGTGCACCACGTGTTTCAGAACTTTATGTCTCTTATATTAAACCTTCTGCTTATTATGTAAAAGGAAACCCTGATCTTAAAGCAGAAACAAGCAATGGGTATGATATCGGCATACAATATGGGAATACAAATTTTGGTGGTTCACTGAGTGGCTTTGTTAATCAATATAAAGATTTCATCGATACTATGGATATAGGTCCATCAGAAGAGTTTAGATTTATGCGTCGTCATTACATGAATCGCTCGCGCGTAAAAATTTTGGGTGCTGAAGCAAAAATGCATTTGGCTCTTTATAGTGGCTTCCGTAGCAACTTCTCTCTTTCTTATTCGCAAGGAAAAGATCTTGACACAAATGAATATCTTAACTCAATTCCGCCTTTGAAAGCAGTTATCGAGTTAGGATATGGGCAGGAAACTTGGGGAACAGATGCTACACTGACTGTAGTGGCCAAACGTGACAAAGTTTCTGGCAAATCTGATTATCAGAAAGTTCCTGGGTATGAAGTTGTTGATATATCAAGTTGGTGGAAGCCTTTTGGTGAAAAGGGACCCGTTATAAGAGCAGGTGTTTATAATCTTTTCAATAAAAAGTATTGGAATATATTAGACCTTCCCTCTGGTGATAGTGCAACACCAAAAGACTACTATAGCCAGCCTGGTCGCAATTTTAAAGTGTCGTTTGTGCAAAAATTTTAGTCGCTTCTGTTAAAACCATAAGCTCAATGGGGAATTGTAAAAGGATGAATTATTGTGTTTCTGTTCTCATTGTTCTTTAAATCACAAAAACTTGAAAGGGGAGTACTAACTCTTTTTAGTATGTTGATTTTGGTTATTTTGCTGTTGATAGTAAGGGCTTATTTGGTGATGGGTTGAACCATTCGTTGAGAATGGGCAACCCATTGCTTTTGAATCGTTAAATTTTAAAGGTTAACTCTCTAAAGTAACATTAAGGAAAGTCTATGTCATATACAGCTGAGATGATTATTCGTTTGCGTGAAGAAAAAAAAGAAATGCGAAATCGTGATTTTGCGATTTCTATTGGCATATCTGAAGCAGAACTTGTTGCTGCTTATTGTACAGTTGGAAAAGCGAAAAGGTTAAAAATTGATATTGCTACTCTCTTAGAAAATGCTCCTCAACTTGGAACAGTTATGGCGTTGACACGTAATGAATACGCTGTTCACGAAGTAACAGGATGTTTTGAAAAAATTGTTCAAAATGAGCACGTCCCTATTACACTTGGGGAGATTGATTTACGTATTTTTGCAAAACAATGGAAGTTCGGTTTCGAGTATGAGGTCATTGTTCTTGGAAAACCTACAAAGAGTTTACAATTCTTTGATCAATATGGTGTTGCTATTTTAAAACTCTATTCTAAAGATACAACGAATATGGAAGAATGGGGTAAACTTGTTGAAAAATTGCTTCATGAAGACCAATCATCTGTTCTTGGTGTCCTTCCTGCTTCTATTTCAGTCCAACGTGATACGACAACAGATTTGGATATTGAACAGTTCCAAGAACGTTGGCGGAATATGACCGATGTGCACCAACTGCATAAGATTATTTCTGAATTTAAAATTAATCGACATGATGCTGTAAAATATGCTGGTCATGAGTTTGCCAATGAATTAAGGATGGAAGCTGTTGAGATAATGCTCAAAGAAGTTGCAGAGCAAGAAATACCCATTATGTGCTTTGTTAGTAACAGAGGATGTATTCAGATTTTCACTGGACAAGTAAAAAATATTAAGCAAGTAGGACCGTGGCTTAATGTTCTGGATCATAAATTTGACCTGCATTTGCTCGTTTCCGGTATTGATAGCGTATGGTCTGTTCGCAAACCTACCAGTGATAGTTATGTCAGTTCGCTTGAAGTTTTTGATAAAAATGGTGAAATGATTGTTCAATTCTTTGGCATGCGCAAGGAAGGACAAAAAGAACGTGAGGATTGGCGCTCGTTATTAGATAGTCTGCCCTCATGTCAAGAAGCTGTGGTCGCGTAGAAAGGTAAATTCTAAGATGATTGTACTTTTTTTACGGAGATACTTTGATATTTTTTTTACTTTTATATTGCTTTTTTCTGCGCTCCTTTCTCAACAAGTTATCGCTGAACCTACAACACAGTTTTCTAAAAATGCACGAATTGTCTCTATTGGCGGTTCTCTTACAGAAATCATTTATGAATTAGGAGCGCAAAATCAACTTGTGGCTCGTGATAGTACAAGCGTTTATCCACAAGAAGCACTCAAACTTCCTGTTCTTGGGTATATGCGAGCCTTATCACCTGAAGGGGTTCTCTCTCTTGCTCCAGAAGGCATATTGCTTATTGAAGGAAGTGGTCCTGCTTCAACAATCGATATTCTTAAAAAAACTTCTGTCCCTATAGTAATCGTACCAGAAAACTATTCTCGTGAAAATGTAATAGAAAAGATTCGCATTGTTGGTAAAGCCATTCATCGTGAAGAGCAAGCTGCTGCATTAATTGAAAAATTAAGCCGTGATTTTGTAGATAATGATGCACTTTTAGCAAAAGTAACAGAGCCAAAGCGTGTTCTTTTTGTTCTGTCCGTACAAAATGACAGCGTTATGGCATCTGGAACAGATACAGCTGCCGATGGTATGATAAAGCTTTCAGGTGGGATCAATGCCATCACCGATTATAAAGGATACAAGTTGCTCAATGGTGAAGCGTTATTGAAAGCAAACCCAGATGTTATTTTACTTGTAAAGCATGGTGAAAAATCCACTAACATTGAAAAAATTTTAGCTATACCAGCAGTTCAAGCAACGACCGCTGCAAAAAACCGCGCCATCGCACAGATGGATGTTATGTATCTTTTAGGATTTGGTCCGCGCACTGCAGATGCATCAAGAGAGCTTATTAATATATTTTATGGTGCAAAGAAAAATGGTAAGAGCTAATAGAAATGTTAGATAATACGTCCATAGTGTATGCACCTAAAACAAATACGAGTAAAAGAGTAAACCATACAAATTTGAAAAAGATTGTACTGTTAAGTCTTATTATATTCCTTATCTTAAGTATTTTGGGTGGACTTTTGAATGGTGCTTCAAAGGTTTCTTTATTTGACTTCCTCCATATCATGCTGACACAGGACTTTTCAGTAAGTAGTAAAACACGTGATTATCTCATACTTGTCGACATTAGACTTCCTCGTGTTATCTTAGGGGTATTGATTGGAGCATCTTTAGCTGTCTCTGGTGTTCTTATGCAAGGGCTTTTCAGAAACCCTCTTGCTGATCCTGGAATTGTAGGTGTATCAGCAGGTGCAAGTCTTGGTGCTGTTTTAGCAATTGTTGTTGGTATCGCATTTCCTGTTTCATTAATACCTTTTCTGGAGCCTTATAAAGTTATCATAGGGGCTTTTGGGGGCGGACTTTTATCAACAGTTGTTCTCTATACTGTAGCAACGCATCATAGTTTTACCTCTATTGCAACAATGCTTCTTGCTGGTATCGCTCTTGGTGCTTTAAGTGGTGCTATTATTGGAACACTCATTTTTATAGCAAATGATCAACAATTGCGTGATATTACTTTTTGGAGTCTTGGCTCTCTTGCGGGTGCTACATGGTTAAAAGTTTGGCTTGTTCTGCCCTTTATCTGTGTTGGACTTTTTTTTTCGCCCCTTTTATCACGTGCTCTTAATGCACTTGCCCTTGGAGAAGCCGTTGCTGGTCATATTGGTTTCCATATTCAACGCGTTAAAAATATTGCTATTTTCCTTGTTGCTCTGATGTGTGGTAGCGCTGTTGCTGTTAGTGGTGGTATTGGTTTTATCGGTATTGTTGTTCCACATATTTTGCGTCAATTGATTGGTCCAGATCATCGTTATCTTATTCCCTGTTCTGCTCTTTTGGGGGCTGCATTGCTTATTTTTGCCGATACCTTTGCACGTTTAATTGTTGCTCCAGCAGAATTGCCAATTGGAATCGTTACAGCACTTGTTGGGGCTCCTTTTTTCCTGTGGATTCTTATACGCAAACGAGGAGCAAATTTTTCATGATTGAAGCGTCTCATATCTGCGTTCAACGCGGGAAAAAGAAGATTCTCAACCGTATCAATTTGCAAGCTAAAAGTGGTGCTCTTACCGTTATTATCGGTCCCAATGGATCTGGCAAAAGTACTTTCATTAAAGCACTGAGTGGAGAGATCCCCTATAGTGGAAAAATGACTTTAAATGGTCACGATATTAGCCAAACGAAAACTTCTGAAATGGCAAAAATGCGTGCAGTGTTACCACAATCAACAACGCTCGTTTTTCCATTCTTAGTTCATGAAATTGTAGAACTTGGTCTCTCTGTAAACCAATGCGCTATTACCAAAACCGAATTGCAAAATCGTACCCAAAAAGCCTTAGAATATGTTGGCCTTGCTGATTATAATAATCGATATTATCATCAATTATCAGGTGGAGAGCAGGCTAGAGTGCAACTTGCTCGTGTACTTTGCCAAGTATGGGAACCGGTTTATCATGAAATTCCTCGTTGGATGATCTTAGATGAGCCTATTGCAAGCCTCGATATCCAACATCAAATTGTTGTTATGGATATTGCCAAGAATTTTGCCCGTCGTGGTGGTGGTGTTCTTGCTGTCCTCCACGATCTTAATCTTGCCTCACATTATGCGGATAAAATGATATTGTTAAAGCAAGGAGAAATTTATTGCGAGGGAAACGCCTCTATCGTTTTGACAACGCAAAATCTTCGTGATGTCTATCACTGTGCTCTAATCGTCTCTGAACTACCTAAAACAAATGTGCCGTTTATACTCCCTCAAACAGCATCCTGCTTATGATACGAATTTGTAGAAAATCTATTGGCTTAAATAAAAAATTATAAGAATAGCAAAATAAAATATGGAGAAGCGTTCGATAATTGTAATGAACTCTTTTCCACACAGCAGCTCTCTTCTCTTTGAAAGAGAATCGCGCCTCTAAAGACATCTTGAAAAAGAAAATCCGTATACTCAAAGAGTTTTCAAAATTTTATTTGATAAAAAACATTTAAGGCTTTGTCCTTCTCCCACATCTTCTTTTCATAAAAAGAAGCAATCATCTCTCTCTTTCTGCCACAATAGTCTTTATAAGAAAATATGAAAGATGTACAAAAATATCTCTTTAATATTAAGAAGATGTAAAAAATAAGTTATAATTCTCCATTCTTCTTATAATATTTTATATGTTTAACTTTACAAATATTGGAAATTACTTCCTCATCACCTAAGAAACCTTTTAACACGTTCTCCAATATCTTATTTACATGCCATGAGCCCCTTATGTGTTGCATAAAAAGAACGCAGATTTTCTCCGCATTAAAAATATCATTAATGGCAGATAAATTATTCATTATCCAAGATAATTCATGATTTTATGGCATAAACAACCGTTGCATTAACAGGCCGTGTTTCTATTTCACCTGTTGAAAAATAGTTCGCTTATGCGTGTGTGTACCAGCAAGTTGTGTTGTTCCTGTGGTATATTCAAGATTATAATAATATGGATTCCTTCGACCAACAGTATTAGCAAGCCATCCAAATGTTTTATACTGAAAATTATGTGTATGCTCACCTGCCTCCTCAATAGTGCCAATATGCGTATGTGATTTTGTGCTATCGTACTGCTCATCTGCAAACTATCTATCTACATCTAGATCACGACCATCATCAAAGCCACGTAAAAACATTCCTCTAAAATCTAGAACTTTAAAGATTGTATCACTGTCTTTTCTCCATTTATCACCTATTGTCTTGAATAATTGCGAATAATCTTTGCGTTTATAAATGGCACCATCGCATAAAAGCCAACCCTTTGGTACCTCTTGCATAGCAAAAGCTGCAATAAAAATATTTTATACTATTTTTCATTATTTTTTCTTGCTATGCTTTGAACAAATGACTTCTGTTTTTGTTCTTTCGTTGTACAGCTTTCAAAGTTTGTTTTTCTTCATTCTCATTTCAATTCAATTCTTGAATTGATTGTTTGTTTATAAGACACTTCAATATTATTTTTCTACTTCATAGCAGCTGCTTTTACTTCTCACGAACATAGAAAAATCGTTAAAAACATATCTTTGCGATTGACAATACAAACAATTAAGCCAACCATGCCTTCATAAATAAAAGCTCTTTAAATGGGGGGAGTACAAATGTTATAAAAGTTATTGTAATTAATTTCTTCAATCAAGTTTCCTCATTTTTATTTGAAGCATCTCGATACGAAGCAGTATTATATTTCCTCTTCGTTCAGATGTGCATGATTGATGATTTAAATATATCCCCCCCTAACATCGCAACTTATTTTTAAACTATGTGCTTATAAGGAAAAATTTATGCAGAAAAAGATTCCATCAATCAGTTGCTCCCCCTTTCCTGCCTCACGTAAAATTTATCAACAAAGTCCTTCTTTTTCTGATGTGCGTGTTCCACTACGACAGATTTCATTGACCGATGACAGTGATGAAGAACCTTTAAACATTTACGATACTTCCGGCCCATACACTGATAGAGATATGGTAATTGATATTACAAAAGGCCTGCCCGCAATTGGCTTGCCTTGGCTTGCTAAACGCGCCGATACTGAATCTTATCCTGCACGGTCCGTTAAACCTGAAGATAATGGATTAACCTATGATACCCCTTCCACACCAAGCTTTGAACAAAAACGTCCTATTTTGCGAGCAAAAAATGGCAAAGCAATTACGCAGATGGCATATGCACGTGCAGGTATTATTACCGAAGAAATGGAATATGTTGTTATACGAGAAAATGAAGGTTGCACAATAAAAGATCAGCAAAAACTACTCTCAAATGAAAAATTTAACAGATCAATACCAGAATTTTATACTGCTGAATTTGTTCGCAATGAAATTGCCCATGGGCGTGCCATTATTCCTAAAAACATTAATCATCCAGAGTGCGAACCAATGATTATTGGACGCAATTTTCGTGTTAAAATTAATGCCAATATTGGCAATTCAGCTGTAACATCCTCTATGGCAGAAGAAGTTGATAAAATGGTTTGGGCCATTCGTTGGGGGGCTGATACAGTTATGGACCTCTCAACAGGACGAAATATTCACAATATTCGTGAGTGGATTATTAGAAATTCACCGGTTCCAATTGGAACTGTTCCTCTTTATCAAGCACTCGAAAAAGTACAAGGTATTGCTGAAAATTTAACATGGGATATTTTCCGAGATACCCTTATCGAACAAGCAGAACAGGGTGTTGATTATTTTACTATTCATGCAGGCTTAAGATTAGCATTTATTCCTCTCACCATTGACCGCGTAACAGGTATCGTTTCACGGGGTGGTTCTATTATGGCAAAATGGTGTCTCCATCATCACAAAGAAAGTTTTCTCTATGAACATTTTGATGAAATTTGTGATATTGCACGCACCTATGATATCTCTCTTTCCTTAGGAGATGGATTGCGCCCTGGTTCTATTGCCGATGCTAATGATGAAGCTCAATTTGCTGAACTTAAGACTTTAGGAGAATTAACAAAAATTGCTTGGGCAAAAGATGTACAAGTTATGATTGAAGGACCTGGACATGTTCCAATGCATAAAATTAAAGAAAATATGGAACAGCAATTAGAACTCTGTCATGAAGCCCCTTTTTATACTTTGGGCCCCCTTACCACTGATATTGCTCCTGGCTATGACCATATTACATCAGCAATTGGTGCCGCTATGATTGGATGGTTTGGAACAGCTATGCTCTGTTATGTAACACCTAAAGAACACCTAGGGCTCCCCGATAAAAATGATGTTAAAACTGGAGTGATCACTTATAAAATTGCTGCTCATGCCGCTGATCTTGCCAAAGGTTTGCCCAGAGCACAATTGCGCGATAATGCTCTTTCACGTGCACGATTTGACTTCAGATGGCATGATCAATTTAACCTTTCCCTTGATCCAGATACAGCCTGTGCCTTTCATGATGAGACTATGCCCAAAGAAGCTCATAAATTGGTGCATTTTTGTTCTATGTGTGGACCAAAATTCTGTTCTATGCGTATTTCCCATGATATTCGTGATGCAGTCGTGAGAAAAACAAAAGATGAAGGTATGATGGCTATGGCAGAAAAGTATCAAAAGAATGGTGACCTTTATATGGAAGTCATACCTCTGCAAAAAAAGAGAGTGAGCAGTTGAAAAACATTCTTATCAAAGGTGCAGGTGTAGGGGGGCTAACAGCTGCCTTTATGTTACAACAAAAAGGTTTTTCTGTTACTGTAGCAGCTCCTCCTTCTTCTCCTATAGGAACTGCCAGTTGGTATGCAGGAGGAATGCTGGCACCTTATTGTGAAAGAGAAAACGCTGAACAAATCGTCGAAGACCTCGGTATACAAGCTATAGAATGGTGGTATAAAACGCTTCCCCATCTTGTTATACAAAAAGGGACTTTAGTGGTTGCACCAGCACGAGATAAGGGAGAGCTTGAACGATTTTCAGCGCGGACACATAGCCATAAAATTATAAACAATGAAGAAATAGCAAATCTTGAACCAGATCTTGCAGAACATTTTAATGACGCACTTTTTTATGAAAATGAAGCACATCTTGATCCCCGTAAAGCACTTATTGCTTTAAAAGAATATCTTATAAAAAATGGAACATGTTTTGTTGATATCAAAACATCTGAAACAAATTTTGATATTATCGTTGATGCAACTGGAATAGCACGTTTAGGAAAAGATAAAAATATACGCGGTGTACGCGGCGAAATGCTTCTTGTACGCAGCAGGGATATTAAAATTTCTCGTCCAATTCGCCTCCTTCATCCACGATTTCCTCTCTACATTGTGCCGCGACAAGACAACATTTTTATGATTGGTGCAACAATGATTGAAAGTGACTTTGATGGTGCCATTTCGGTAAGATCCATGATGGAATTACTCAATGCAGCTTATACTTTGCATCCTGCCTTTGCTGAAGCAGAAATTATTGAATCTGGTGTTGGAATACGACCATGTTATCCTGATAACTTCCCTTCTGTACGCAAACATGGTAATCGTATTTTTATTAATGGATTTTATAGACATGGTTTTCTTTTGTCTCCAGAAATGGCAAAACGCGCGGTGAAATTAGCATTGGAATAAAACATGCAAATATTTGTCAATGGTGAATCAGTTCAAACACAAGTCATTACTCTCAATCTCTTACTTGAAGAATTGGGCTATGAGGGAAATTGGCTCGCGACTGCTGTTAATGCTGAAGTTGTTCCCGTAAGTGAGCGAAACCAATTTGTCTTACATGAGGGGGATAAAATTGAAATTTTAAGCCCAATGCAAGGAGGCTAGAACGATGCTGAATCTTTATGGACGTAAATTCTCTTCTCGTCTTATGTTAGGTACAGCGCAATATCCCTCCCCCGCAATCCTTCGTGATGCTATTTATAAATCTGGTACAGAAATTATAACCGTTTCATTGCGCCGCGAAACAGCCGGTGGAAAACAAGGTGGGCAATTTTGGCAATTTCTTACAGAACTGGATATAACGATACTTCCTAATACTGCTGGTTGTTACACTGTTAAAGAAGCTGTTACAACAGCAAAGCTTGCACGAGATCTCTTTAAAACCTCTTGGATTAAACTGGAAATTATCGGCAATCCCGATACCCTACAGCCAAATGTTTTTTCTCTCATCGAAGCAGCGCAAATTTTAAACAGTGACGGTTTTAAAATTTTTGCCTATACAACCGATGATCTCATTGTTGCTGAAAAACTGTTCGACGTTGGATGCCAAGTTATTATGCCTTGGTGTGCTCCTATTGGATCTGCCAAAGGGCCTCACAATACTGATGGACTACGTTCTATTCGTGCCTACCTTCCTGATGTTACACTTGTTATTGATGCCGGTATTGGACGCCCATCACATGCCACTGTTGCGATGGAACTTGGATATGATGCAGTGCTTCTTAACACTGCGGTTGCTAAAGCGGGTGATCCTGTCTTAATGGCTGAAGCATTTTCTAAAGCGGTTCAAGCAGGACGTATGGGATATAAAGCAGGGCTTCTCGAAGCGCGTAATGTTGCGGTTCCTTCAACACCCGTTATTGGAAAAGCTGTCTTTTCATGAAACTAGATCCATTTTATCTCATTGTTGACAGCGCAGATTGGGTTGAACTCTTGGTTCCTCTTGGTATCAAACTCGTACAATTGCGTATGAAAAATGAAGACCTTAAAACAATCACTCAACATATTAGGCGAGCAAAAGACATATGCGATAAATGGGGAGCACAACTCATTATCAATGATCATTGGACAATAGCTATTGATGAAAAATGTCATTTTATTCATCTTGGGCAAGAAGATTTAAGCAATGCTGACCTTGCCGCAATTCGTAAAAATGGTATAAGGTTTGGTCTTAGTACACATAATGAGAGAGAATTGGATACCGCACTTTCTGTTCATCCTGATTATATTGCCCTTGGTCCTATTTATCCAACAATCTTAAAAAAAATGAAATGGAAGCCTCAAGGATTAGACAAAATCAAACAATGGAAACAGCGGATTGGTACTTTACCTTTAGTGGGCATTGGCGGTTTAACACCAGAACGTGCTGTTGGTGTTTTAAAAGCAGGAGCCAATAGTGCTGCTGTTGTAAGCGATATTATCCTCCATAAAAAACCTGAACAACGTGCAAGACAGTGGATCAAGGTAACAAAAGCATGGCGTTAAAGCCTTCTATTCTTATTGTGGCAGGCACCGATCCAACGGGAGGGGCTGGCATTGTTCGTGATATAGAAACAGCAGCATATTTTCATGTAAAAGCCAATTTAGCTATTACCTGTGTTAACGTACAAGATGATAACCACGTTGCTGAAATTGTTCCAATGCGTGAAAAACTCGTTACCGCACAAATGCGCAGTGCTCTAGAGGCCAATCCAATCAGTGCAATAAAAATCGGTATGACAGGAACAAAAGCAATTATAGAAGCAATCTCTAACGTCCTAGAAGACTATACCCATATTCCTGTTATTTTTGATCCTGTACTTGTTGCCTCATCAGGGGGAAAATTAACAACAGAAAAAATCATAGACATTATGATCAATAGGCTTCTCCCTCACATTGATCTTTTAACACCCAATAGAGAAGAACTCGCTCTTCTCAGCCAAAGTCCATTAGCAACTCATGATCAGCAAGCAATACAACAAGCACAAAAAGTTTTGTCATTTGGACCACGCTCTCTCTTAATAAAAGGGGGACATGCAGATGGTCCCCTTGCAATCGATAGCTTCATTGATAAAAATGCAATCATCAATATTTCTATGCCTCGCATAACAGGTACCATGCGTGGAACAGGTTGTATCCTTTCAAGTGCTATTGCAGCGCAATTAGCATTAAATGAATCTATGTCTCAAGCCATAAAAAATGCAAAAACATATGTTCACACATTACTGTTAAATCATAATCAGAACTATTCTTAAAAACTTAACATTATGTCATAATCTGTTGTTCACTTTTACATTTTATATGGATTATTTTTCTATAAATATGTCCTCAGAAATACTAAATTATTTCTCTTAATATAAAAACATATCTTTATTTCAACTCTGATAAATATAACGGTATAAGAGTTTTTTTTATTATCTTACAAATCTATTAATGTCCGGTCAGAATAGCTTCATTTATATCTCTTGCATTAAGTAAAGAAATAATACAGAGTTGTTTAGTTACTTTAACTATAAGACAACCCATTAATGCATAAAACTGCGTACTCTCCTATCTTAGAGCTTTTCTTTTTTGTCAAAAAAAGGCTATCATTGTTTCAGATATAAATTTACAAAAGAGCACATCAAAAACTTAAAGAATAAGATTGTCTAATCTATTGTTGGTGGATCATTAGAAATGGTAAAATGCTAAATCAAATATCGTATTCAATCTCGTATGAAGAACTTTTAAACTTTTATAAAGAAAGCGGTGCGGATGCTGTTCTAACAAATTCACCTATTGATCGCTTTAATCAAGCAGTTTGCCTAGAAAAAAAAGCAACACAAACAGTGAATTTTTCTGATAATCAACAAACAGCACCAAGCATAAAGTTAGAAAAACAGCCACTGCTTCGCCCTAGTGTTATGCAAAATGAACTTTCCGCTATAGAGAGTGCAAGAAGTGCAAATACACTTGATGAATTAAAATCTGCTCTCCTCGCCTTTAATGGCTGTTCATTAAAATTAACCGCAAAAAACACCTGTTTTTCAGATGGAACAGCAGGAAGTCCACTTATGCTCATAGGAGAGGCTCCAGGACGAGAAGAAGATATACAAGGAATCCCTTTTGTAGGAAAGGCAGGAATGTTACTCAATAAAATCCTCGCATCAATTGGCTTAACAAGAAACAATGTTTACATAGCCAACACTATTCCTTGGCGCCCACCAGGAAATCGAACACCAACACCAAGAGAAGTCATGTTATGCCGTCCTTTTATTGAACGGCAAATTCATTTAGCTAAACCTCGTATTCTTGTCGCACTTGGCGGTATTGCTACACAGTTTCTAACGGGAGCGCAAAATGGAATTATCCGTACTCGAGGAAAATGGCTTACCTATGAAAGCGAAGACAACACAAAAATCCCTGTTATGCCAACCTTTCATCCCGCTTATCTTCTCCGAACACCTAGTCAAAAAAAGCTTACATGGATAGATTTTTTAGAAGTAAAAAACCGCTTAGATAGCTTTTTGTAACCCCTTTATTCTTACCTTTTCTTAAAACATCACATTTTTTTAGTTCTTTAATTTTAAAATATTAGTCAGGAAAAATTATGTCACAATCAGCAATTCCCATTTATCGTTTAGAAGATTACCAACCAACACCTTATGCTATTCCCAAAACACAACTGCATTTTCGTTTGGCACCAACAAAAACTTCTGTTACAGCAACATTATCTATTGAACCCCGTCAAAATACAAAAGAATTCGCACCTCTTGTACTATCTGGTGATGATCTTACCTTAATTTCTGTTGCTATTAATGGAGAAACATTATCTGAAAATGCTTATAAAGCTACTCCTTCATGTTTAGAAATTACCACCCCACCGGCTGTTCCTTTTACATTGCAATTGGTTACAGAGTTAAATCCTGAAAGAAATCGCCAACTTATGGGGCTTTATCTTTCAAATGGTGTTTATTGTACACAATGTGAAGCCGAAGGTTTTCGTCGCATTACTTACTTTTATGATCGCCCAGATGTTCTTTCTACCTATAAGGTAAAAATTGAAGCGGATTCTCACACTATTCCTATTTTACTTTCCAACGGAAATCTTGTCGAAACAGGTACTCTTGAAAATGATTACCATTTTGCCATTTGGGAGGATCCTTATCCCAAACCATCATATCTCTTTGCTCTTGTTGGTGGTAATCTTGATAAATTAGAAGACCATTTTATCACTGTATCTGGACGACGTATTGAACTTGGTATCTATGTTGAAAAAGGAAAAACAAAACGCGCAACCTATGCAATGGATTCTCTTAAACGTTCCATGCGTTGGGATGAACAATGTTTCGGGCGCGAATATGACCTTGATGTTTTCAATATTGTTGCTGTTTCCGACTTTAACATGGGTGCAATGGAAAACAAAGGACTTAATATTTTTAATGACAAATATGTTCTTGCAGATCCACAAACAGCAACCGATCATGATTATAGAAATGTTGAACGTGTTATTGCGCATGAATATTTTCATAATTGGACTGGAAATCGTATTACTTGCCGCGATTGGTTTCAGCTCTGTTTAAAAGAGGGCTTAACTGTCTATCGTGATCAAGAATTTTCCTCAGATCAAAATGTTCGTAGCTTACAGCGTATTGAAAATATAAAAACATTGAAAGCTATGCAGTTTACTGAAGATTCTGGTCCTCTCGCTCATCCTGTACGGCCTCGTCAATATAGTCAAATCAACAATTTTTATACCACAACTGTCTACGAAAAAGGTGCAGAAGTTGTTCGCATGGTGCATACTCTTTTAGGCCCTACCCTCTTTCGTAAAGGTATGGACCTCTATTTTCAACGTCACGATGGACAGGCTTGTACAATTGAAGATTTTATTGCCTGTTTTGCTGAAGTCTCTCATCAAGATTTTTCACAATTTATGTTGTGGTATGAACAAGCGGGAACTCCCCATGTAGAAATCGATCACCATTATAGTAATGGTATTTTAACAATTCATGCAAAACAGCATATTCCAGCAACACCACAACAAAACACAAAAAAGCCAATGCTTATCCCGATTGCATTTGGTTTGTTAGGGCATAATGGACAATCTCTCAGCTATGAAACTGATGCAGATATTCAATCAAACGTTATGCTTCTCTCCCAAGAAAAGCAAACCTTTACATTAAAGGGATTAAGTGAAAAACCTGTTTTATCACTGCTGAGAGACTTTTCTGCACCTATCAATTTACACTCTCCACTCAATGAAAACGAACTTATCTTTCTTGCACAAAAAGATGATAATCAACTTAACCGTTGGCAATCATTAAACAACTTGATGACGAAAGCCCTGATTCAAGCTATTCAAGATAAAACACAAGCAACAATAGACATGCCCTCTGCTTTGCTAAAGTTGATTGAAAACATTACCACAGATGCAAGTCTTGAACCAGAGTTTCGCGCATTCTGTTTAAGTTTACCAAGCGAAGTTGAACTAGCCCATATAATTGGTAAAGATGTCGATCCAGAACGTATTCACCATGTGCGTAATCAGTTTTTGCTTTCAGTTGCATATACGCATCAAGAGCTCTTCACAAAAATTTATACACAAATGGAGAACAATGAGCCCTATTCACCAAACACTGCACAAGCTGGAAAACGAGCATTACGGAATATAATACTCGACTATCTTTCCGTTGCAGAAAACAAACCACACCGTGCTGCCACACAATATGCTATAGCTGATAATATGACTGATCGTATGGCCAGTATCACTGTCTTAGTACGGCGCTTTAACGAAAGTGAGCAAGCGCAAAATGCCTTAAATGATTTTGAACGCCAATATCAGAATGACCCTTTAGTTATGGATAAATGGTTCTCCATTCAAGCAGTGGTTGCAGGAGCTTCAACACTTGAACATGTTCAAAAACTCATGCAACATCCGCTTTTTTCACAAGATAATCCTAATCGGGTACGGGCCTTAATTGGTGTCTTTGCTTCTCACAATCTCACGGGTTTTAATAGAATTGATGGTGCTTCCTATAGCTTCCTTTGCCAAATCATTTTAGAAATTGACAAAAAAAATCCACAGCTCGCTTCGCGATTACTCACTATGATGCGTTCTTGGAGACAATTAGAACCTATTCGACAACAAAAATTTGAAAAGGCATTAAAAACAATTGCACAAGCTCCCCAATTGTCGAGCGATGTGGCTGAGATCATCTCTCGTCTGCTCACTTAAAGTAGAAAAATATTTATAATCATTATGTTATAGAACTATTTATCAAATCATATTAACAAACGATTGGGCCATAATAAGCCTCTAGACAGGTCATTTAAACTTGTTTAGAGGTTATTTTAAAGTTCTTTTTTATTTCCGTAATCCACATTCAATAAAAGTAAAATAGCTTTTTTAAAAAAAAGACTGGACAGAGGACTCCTGTTTTGATTCATTGCACCCTATGGGGTTTGATTATGAATATTAAAACAGTTTTTAAAACACATTATTCCATAATTAAAGGAACGAGCAATGGCTGAACTGGATGTATATAATGCACCAACGCAGGTGCGTGCGGATTCAAAGTCGAATGCTCAAAATCATAAAACACAAACAAAGCGTCTCCATTTGCTTTTGGGTTTAGTCTATCAAAGGCTTCTCTTTATTGAACCTTGGCTGCGACGTTCAGTTCCATTTGTTATTGTGGCATTCCTTGTTGTGCTGGCAACAATTCGTTTTGTATCAATCTATGGTTGGCATCATGCCATTGATAAAAACACACGCTCTACCCTTACTCTGTTGGCTTCTCATATCAGCAATACAATTGATCGTGACTTACTTGCTACTGCTGAGAAAGGAAAAAAGGCTTCTCTTTCTCACAATCATTTGCAAAATATCCTTACTCGTTTTGACAATAAAAGTCTTATTAATCCCAATATTGTTATTGCTATAATCGATCAAAAAGGCACTGTTTTAGCTTCGTCCAGTTCAGAAATTACTTCAGGAACCCCCCTACAGGACTTTACCTCTGAAAGTATTGCTTTACAATCTCTTGGACAACGTGCTGGAACTATGGAAATCACCATAGGCAAAGATGTTCCTGCCCTTGCTTCATTTCACCAAACAGAAAATGGACAATATGGTGTTTTTATCAGCGAAAAGAAACAACATGCCTACATGGAGTGGCGCAAAATTTTCTCGTTAAATGTAACTTTGTTGATAGGAACAAGTGGTGTTATTCTGGTGCTTCTCTATGCTTATTACAATCAAATTATGCGAGCACGCAATACAGATTTAATTTCAGAAAAAATTCAAAACCGCATTGATATGGCAATGATGCGTGGACGCTGTGGCTTGTGGGATTGGAATATGGCGAGTGGGCGTGTTTATTGGTCACGTGCAATGTATGAAATGCTGGGCTATGTACCTCAAGATGCACTGCTATCAATTTCGCAAATTACTGCCATTATCAATCCAAATGATGCTAATTTTTTTGATCTTGCTCAAGAACTAATGAGTGGTCAAAAAAAGCATATTGATATTAATGTCCCCATGCGACATGCCGATGGTCATTATGTATGGATGCGTATTCGCGCTGAGATGACAGATGAAGAAGAACCCCATTTGGTTGGTATTGCTTTTGATATTAGTGAACAACGTCAACTTGCAGAAGAAACAGCACAAGCTGATCTTCGTATTCGTGATGCTATTGAAAATATTTCAGAATCCTTTGTATTATGGGATGCAGAAGAGCGGTTAGTCATGTCCAATAGCAAATTTTGCGAATATGCTGCTATCCCTAAACAGGTTCTACAATCAGGAATCCAACGTGCAACCGTTGAAGCCATGGCCCGCCCAGCAATCAATGAATATCCTCTCAAAGATGATGGTAATGGGAACCTAACCAGTATTCGCCAAACTGCAGATGGTTGTTGGCTCAAAATTAATGAACGACGTACCCAAGATGGAGGACTTGTTTGTATTGGTACAGATATTTCGGAACTTAAACAACAACAAGAAAAATTTGAAGACAGTGAAAGACGGCTTTTTTCTTTCATTCAAGAACTCAAACGTACTCGAGGAAGTGCTCAACAACGTGCAACAGAAGTGGAAAAACTGAATAAAAGTTTAAAAGCAGAAAAAGAACGCGCTGAAAGTGCTAATAAAGCTAAATCAGAATTTTTAGCAAATATGTCCCATGAATTGCGCACTCCACTTAACGCCATTCTCGGCTTTTCAGATATCATGTTGCAATCCACCTTTGGTCCTCTTGGTTCGCAACGCTATAAAGAATATATGCATGATATTTATAATTCAGGCGCCCATCTTCTAACCCTTATCAATGATATCTTGGATATGTCCAAAATCGAAGCTGGTCGATTTACTCTTGATTGTAAAAATACTGATCTGGAACCAATTATCAGTGAAGCAACACGTACACTGACGCCCCAAGCTCAAGAAAAAAATATCTTTATTACGACTAATATCGCTCCAGAACTCCATGCAGAAGTTGACGGCCGCGCCATGAAACAAATCTTTCTTAACCTCATCTCTAATGCTGTTAAATTCACGCCTTCTGGTGGGAGTATTAATGTCTGTGCTTTCAAGAAAAAAAATAACCTTATCTTTAAGATTAAAGATACAGGTGTTGGCATTCCCCAATCAGCAATTAAAAAACTTGGCCAACCTTTCGAACAAGTTGAAAATCAACTCACAAAAACCCATACTGGTTCAGGTCTTGGATTAGCTATTTCTCGCTCCTTGCTAGAACTCCATAAAGGGAAACTCGAAATTATCTCTAAAGAAATGAAAGGTACAACTGTCATCATTACAATGCCAATTCAACAAGGTTAAATGCATTTTAAAGACCCACATATTTTTCTCGTTGTAGCAAAATCTTCTTGCGCCAAGTTCCCCAGCGGTATCCAGAAATAAATCCGTTCTTACACACAACACGATGACAAGGAATGATTAATGCTAACTCGTTACATGCACACGCATTCGCAACTGCACGAAAAGCATTTGGCTTACCAATATGTTGCGCTAATGCTTTATATGAAATTGTTTCACCACAAGGCACTTCACATAATAGCGTCCACACTTTCTTTTGAAAAAACGTACCATTTATATCTAAAGAAAAAAGAGGCTTCTTTGCCAACTGCGGTGTTTCTATCATTGCTACAATATGCGCGACTTCTCTTCTCAATATACTATCATCCACTTGTTGGGCATCAGAAAAACATGCCTTGAACTCTCGTAATAATTGTTCTTTACTATCTCCTAGTGCTATATTACAAATTCCTTTATGAGACTTTGCTACCAAAAGCTCTCCTATTGATGTGTTTTTTAGACAAAATATTCTCTGTTGAAGAATTTTTAGCATTTCACCTTTTTTATATTTTTTAAAGAGTTAAGAAGCATCAATGAAATAAAGTAAGTGAATTTTTTATCACACTCTTTACGCGATAAAGTAGCACAACCCTGTAGTTTATCGTCTCAATCATTAACTTCAAATCATACTTTAAACATTTGGAGAATGAAGTTATAAATAAAACTATCCCTCTTCTTCAAGACTCATAAGTGAAAAAAATCAAATAATGATTATCTTAAAGCGCGAAAAATTATTTATCTTTTGGCAAAATATTCTTCCTCATTACATAAAAATCTTTGAAAGAAAGAACAAATAAAAATTTCATGAGGCGAATTATTCATTATACCACATGTCAAACCTTAAAAATTTAAAACTATTTTAGAAGAGATCTCAGTGACTCTATTGAAAAAGAAAACAAACAATCATATTCTGAGTTTATGATAAAATTTGTGTGCATTAAAAATGCACGCGTTTACAAAAACACAAAAGTGAAAGTTTTTTTGTAAACATCTATGACACAATATACATGTTATAAATACTGTGATTATTGAAAACAATGCAAAAATAAACAATACTGCTCATATCTACAATGAATCTTGTATATTTGGGTGCTACTGTCTGTGATACTTACCCCTATCTGATTATTCTTATATTCATAATGCCGCCTCTTTAACAGCTGATAATGCTATTTGTAATGGAGCATTTCCTCAATTCGGTAATGAAGATGATTTTTATTACAAATTATAAAATACTCAAACATCAGATATTTGATAATACTCTACAATACATGATATAGATTTTTCTATTCGCTTATCCTTGCAAACACTACTTAACTATACTATCAATTGATCTATCTATTTGGCTTAATCTTACTATCTCAAAATTTTCTGTATTAATGTTCTATTTTATTATATAAAAAATATTTATGACATATAAAAAGAGAAAGAACCATTACTTAAGATACTTAAAATAAAATGATATTTCTCTTCTTAAAAAGATTTTCCAGAACATATCTGAAAAAATAAAAGCCCCATTCGAAAATGGGACTTTAAAATCATTTTATCTCACAGCGATTTAAAATTTATATGCTACACCAACACGGAAATCATTCGTTTTATAGCGCATTTCAACTCTATCACGTACGAACTTCTTTTTGCCGAAATCTGAGTAACGGTATTCCGCACGCATAATGATATTATCGGTCACTGCAAAATCAACACCGCCTCCAAGAGTGTAACCAACCATGGTCTTTTTTTCATCTTCCAACCAGTCAGAAAGGTCAATTGCTTTCTTTTCTATATCAGAATCCTTAGAAAAAATACTACGAAGCTGCGTATAAGCAATACCTCCGGACACATATGGCATAAAACGATCAACAGAGAAACCCAATTTCACCCGTGTAGCACCAGCCCATTTTTGTTTTAAAGTATGATACACAGTTTCAGAAGGCATCGGAGGAGGAGGTGGATTATCTCGAAAATTGTTCTTTCTCATTGCTTTTTCTAAATATAACCCTGTTTCCTCAATTTGAAGCCCTTTTGATACACCAATACCCTTTGTATCCTTTTTATTCACCCACATGATATCCGTATCAATGCCTACAATAAAACCATTGCCGGTATCAATATTGTAACCTGCATAAATACCACCTATAAAACCGGAAAGTTTAGGTAAATATTCCTTTTCAACCGGTAACCATTGCCCTGTCTTCTCATTTTTTAAATAATTTGCACGGGTTTTACTGGTAAAATTACCAATTTGACCTCCCAGATAAAAACCTGTCCAAGAAAAAGATGGAGCGGCAATAATAGGTACAACAGGTGCCGGCTGTTCTGGTATTATAACATCCGCTGCATGTACTGCAGAAACCAAAGTTAGAGAAAAAAGAGAAGTTGTGATTAAGTATTTTGTAGTCATAATTGCTCCCCTAAAAGCTAATGTGACATGTAATGATTGAATAGTTTCATATTTTTTACAAAAAATCTGTAGTAAAAATGATACAGTTATAGAAAAAAGCTAATCTCTATTGAAAAATACAAGCATTTCTAGCAAACTATATTGTAATAGTTTTTTAATTTTCTATAATTTTTCCTCGAAAATATTACTTCTTCTCCATGTTTCTCAGTATGGGTGTGAGTGGTTATGTTATTAATTAAAGAAATTCATTATGTAATTCATAAAAATTCCTATCTCACTTTTTCGCAATATAGTTTCGTTATCAATATGGTTGGAAACAATATGTATCTATAATACCGTGTGTGATATTGTGTCTCAATTGATGTCATAAAAACTTGACCAGTCTCTTTTGAGAAAACTTTAGTGTCCCTTTAAATTCATGAATGTGTCTGATTTAATATGCGCTCTAGCTGGATAGGTGATGTCGTTGCGTAGTATACATTAAATGGAAAAGCTAAAAAATAATATTATTCACTAAAAATTTTTAAAAACGCACTTCAACTTTCTGAATAAACAATAAAACATAAAATGAATTCGTTTATAGTAAAAATTCTTTCAATCTATATGAGAAAATAAGAGATAATAAATTTCCCTATTTGGTGCTCTGAAACACATAATAAAACAAAACAGCAAAATTTTAATACAGATAAAGTGAATAATAATATGCTATAATCTCTATAAAAATAGATAAAATAACTTAATTTAGTATATAACTTATACCTCTATAAAAATTTTATACTTTATAAATAATTATTTGTAATTCTTGCACAAACTATTATAAACTACATTCAATGTTTCATCACGCGCGTAAAAACTGAAGACACCGATTGTCCAGTTGCCTCAATTAATTTTTCAGCACGAAGCAAATCAGGTTCCCCAATACTACTTAACAAAAGATCACTTAATCCAGGCGGCATATCATGAGGATTGAGAATGTCATTTAAGCACAATCGTATAATTTGACTTAAATTTGTATAAAGATCATAAGCATAATGTAAATCAGAAACAAATGACTGATTAAGAAAGCTCTTCGGCAAATGAAACAAAATATCTGCTGTTGTTGCTCCAATTTGAAACTCCATAACATGCGTAATAAGAGCATATTGAGCGATAAATTCCAAATCCACAATACCACCAAGCATTGTTTTTAAATCCCATTGATTTTGGGGCGGTTTTTCTTTTTCAATCAAAGTGCGCATTTCACATACTGCTTTTGCCACACTCTTCTTATCACGAGGAAAAGCAATTATTGTACAAACTTCATTTTCTAACTTTTGCAAAAAATCAGAATCTCCAGCGATACCACGTGCTCTTGTTAAAGCAAGATGTTCCCATATCCACGCTTGTCCACGATAGTAGTTTTTAAAAAACTGAAAAGAAACAGCAACAGGCCCCTTACTGCCTAATGGGCGCAATCTTAAATCAACAGTATAAAGAACGCCTTGGCTTGTAAGAGTAGATAAAGCTGTCAGCAAACGCTGTGTTAAACGTGTATAATATTGAGGAATAGAGAGAGGTTTTTCTCCATCAGATATTTCTGCATCTTCATCATGTTCATAAAGCAAAATAAGATCAATGTCCGAACCTGCAGTTAATTCACGACTGCCAAGCTTCCCCATACCTAATATGCCAACGCGTCCTCCTTTAATATGACCATGAAGACGCGAAAACTCCTCTTGAACAGAAGAAAAAGTTTTTTCTATCATAAGGTCAGCAAGTGCAGTAAATGCAAAACCTGCTCTCTCCCCTGTAATTGTACCATTTAAAATTCGAATACCAATCAAAAAGCGCTGCTCATCAGCAAAAACTCTCAAGTGATCAAGAATTTCTTCATGAGAAAAAATATCTTCAAGAAAACACTCAAGTCTTTTCTCTAGATAAGCCTTTGTTGGCAATTCTGAAAAAATGGTTGGATCTAACATGCCATCAAAAACATGGGGTTTACGTGCAATAATTTCTGCAAGACGTGGAGCAGCTCCCATGATAAGCACTAACATATCTAAAAGAGAAGGGTTAGACTGCAAAAGACTAAAAAGTTGAATCCCTGAAGGCAATCCTTGTAAAAAACGATCAAAACATAACATCACTTCATCTGCCCGTTTTGTCGCGCCAAAAGCTTTCAAAAGTGCGGGAGTCAACTCCGTCAATCTCTCACGTGCTTCCGCAGATTGCGTTGCTTTATAACGCCCAAAATGGAGAGTACGCATAATACGACAAATATCACTCGCTCTTTCAAAACCTAAACGATTTAACGTGATTAATGTCTCTGGATCATCTTCTTCACCGGTAAAAACTAAATTGCCAATTTCTAAGCCAAGTTCTTGTTCGTTCTCAAACAACGCTGCATAATGTTTTTCAACAACCTGAAGTGTTTTTAATAAATCACGGATAAAGCTACTACTCTCTTGATATCCCATCAAATATGCAACACTAGTAAATTGAGAAGCATCATGTGGAAGAAGATGCGTTTGTTGATCCGCAAGCATCTGAATACGATGCTCTACATTTCGTAAAAAAGTATAACTTTTTATAAGGCTATCTTTCGTTTTCTCACTAATCCAACCAAGCGTATGAAGTTCTGCTAACATTGCAACTGTCTGACGTCCACGCAATTGAGGGAAGCGCCCTCCAGCAATGAGCTGTTGTGTTTGGACAAAAAATTCAATCTCACGAATCCCCCCTCGTCCTAACTTTATATTATGCCCATAAGCAGAAATTTGACCATAGTTTTTATATGCATGAATTTGACGTTTTATCGAATGAATATCAGCAATAGCAGCATAATCTAAATATTTTCTCCACACATAAGGAAAAAGCTCTTTGAGAAAATTAAAACCTGCCATTTTATCACCAGCGACCGGACGCGCCTTAATCATAGCTGCACGCTCCCAATTTTGTCCACGTCCCTCGTAATAACGCAATGCAGCCCTTACTGGTAAAGCTAAAGGGGTTGAACTTGGATCTGGTCGAAGACGAAAATCAAGACGAAAAACATAGCCCTCCACAGTGCGTTCTTGAATGATACGAATTAGTCGACGTACCATTTTAGAGAATAAATCTATGCTCTCAGAAACATTACCAATATGTGGTGACATTTCATCAATAAAAACAATAAGATCAATATCAGAAGAGTAATTAAGTTCTTCTGCCCCCAATTTTCCCATGCCTAAAATGATTAATCCACAGTCTTTTTCTGGATCCTTACGGCTCGACAAATTTATTTTACCATGATCATGTGCTTCTCTTAAGAGAAAACGCAGAGCTACACCTAATGCAGCTTCTCCCAAGCGAGTCAACCAAACGCATGAGACTTCGTAAGTAAAAACACCACTCAAATCAGCTAAAGCAATGAGAACATGTGCTTCACGTTTTTTGCGCCTTAAAGCGGCCATTAATGACGTTTCGTTTATAGATTCATTCTTATCAATAAGCACAATATCATCTATAATTTCACTTAGCCTTGTTTCTATATCAACTTCCAATAAGGGGCTGAGATAAGATGGATTGGCAATTAAAACCTCACGTAAAAAAGGTGATAAGGTCATAACTGCGCTTATAAATTCAACCTGCTTTCCCTTGTCTGCAATAAAACAAACAAGCGACTCTAAATTTTCTTTTCTCGCTTGTTCTTCAATTTCTTTTAACCATCGAGAACCACTGTCATTAAGAGGGCATAAGGGGAGAAGCTGTGTTTTTAAAAAAGCATTTTTCATCTATATTCTCTTGAAAAACATGTTAGCTTCTTTCTATTGCTTTATATTCCAAGGAAAAAGAACCATAGACATATCAAACTATGAAACAAACATACTTTTTCAAGGAAATAATAAAACAGCCCTAAGTCCTGGATTTGCATTTTCAAGTAAGAGTTCACCTCCGTGAAGTTTCATAACAGCTTTTGCTATACTTAAACCAATACCAAAACCAGGCAGTGTCCGACTTTCTTCAAGACGAACAAAGCGTTCTGTTACTTTTTCACGTTTATCTGCTGCAATTCCTGAACCATTATCGCTCACGACAACCAACAAATGATCTCCTCGATATTCCATAGATAAGCAAACCTTTGCCTTTCTTCCATCTTTAGGAGCATATTTAATTGCATTATCAATAAGGTTAAAAATCGATTGTGCAATAAGCTCACGATTTAATTTCAGCTCTTTATCAAAAGTATCTCCTAACCGAAGCAAAACACCTGATTCTTCAGCAAAAGGTTCATAAAGTTCAACAGCATCTTCAAGGATCAGCTTCATATTCATAGCCTCAAGATGCTCAATTGCACTGCTAGCTTCAATGCGTGAAATCATCAAAATAGCATTAAAAGTACGAATAAGTTGATCTGATTCAGCAATAACAGCATCAAGTGCTTGACGATATTCAAGCTTGGTCTTTTGCCCAGAAAGCGCTTCTTCAGCGCGATTTCTAAGGCGTGTTAGCGGTGTTTTCAAATCATGAGCAATATTATCAGATACTTGACGCAAACCAATATTTAATTCTTCGATGCGGTCTAACATAACATTAAGGTTAGCGGATAATCGATCAAACTCATCTCCTACTCCAGCAACAGGTAGACGCCCACTGAAATCTCCCTCCATCAAACGTTGTGAAGCAGCTGTGACATGATCAATCCTCTGTAAGGCACGCCTCCCCACAAAAAACCATATGAGCAAAGCCCCTCCAACCATTGCTACAAGAGCAATCATGACTGCTTTACGAATAACCGCTGCAAAACGTTCTGGTTCATCTAAATCTCGTCCTATCAGAACCTTCATACCATTCGGTAAATCAAAAACAATTGCCAAAGCACGATGTTCACTTGTTTTGCCTTGTTCTCCAAAACGTGAATATAAAAAGGAATTTGCAATAAAGCCATTATGATTCAAAAGTCCTAATTCAATACGTGCAACATTGCCTGCTAAAATACGTCCCATAGGATCCGCAACAAGATAAAGAAAAGCTCCTGGTTGACGCGAACGATAATCAATAGTGCGTATTAATAAAGGAAGCCCACCATAATTATAAGAATCTTCGATATATCTTAATTCTTCATGTAAAGTTTGCTCCGTTTGCTCTGTTAACAGTGAAGCGGAAAAATCTGTCATATAAAGAGAAAGCCCTGTCGCAACCAACCCAAACAATAAAATATAAAGTGCTGAAAGCCTTAACGCAGTTGTGCGCATTATATTGAGCAGACGATTCATATTGTTTTATCTGGTGCTTTCAGCATATAACCAGCTCCTCGCACTGTATGGAGAAGTGGGATATCAAAATCTTTTTCAATTTTTGCTCTTAAACGAGATATATGGACATCAATGACATTTGTCTGCGGATCAAAATGATAATCCCAAACATTTTCCAAAAGCATAGTACGTGTCACAACTTGACCAGCATATCGCATCAAATATTCAAGGAGACGAAACTCTCGTGGTTGCAATAGAATATTTCTGTCACCCCGTTTTACTGTATGTGCTAACCGATCAAGTTCAAGATTGCCTACACAATAAACCGTTTCTGCCTCTTTAGGATTTTTCCGACGCTGCAAAACTTCAACACGAGCAAGAAGTTCAGAAAAAGCATAAGGCTTTGTCAAATAATCATCCCCACCTGCACGTAAACCCGCCACACGATCATCTACTTGCCCTAAAGCCGAAAGAATGAGTACTGGTGTTTCATTACCTTTAGCACGCAATTCGGAAATAATAGAAAGACCATCACGATGCAAAAGCATTCGGTCAACAACCATGACATCGTAACTTTCCGTTTCAGCTAAGGTGTATCCAGTATCCCCATCATAAGCAACATCAACGGAATGTCCTGCTTCCAAAAAAGCTTTTTCGAGATAACGCCCCGTATCACGATCATCTTCGATAACGAGTATTTTCATAAAACGCATCTCCATTATTTTTATAAAATCGTAGTGTAGGACAGAAGTCTACAAAACCTCTGCCCTACTAGCAATAAAGGGTTATTTTTTGAAAATTGGAAGAGCAACAAAACGATTTTGCTCATTTGTTCGCACTTGTAGAAGTATGGCTTTTCGTCCTAGCTTTTGAGCATTCTTGATTGCATCGGTAATATCAGAAATCTTTTTTACAGATTTATTATTAACTGTCACAATCACATCACCAGGTCGTATTCCCTTATCTGCCGCATCTGAATCCGAATCTACATCCGTTACAACCAATCCCAAACCATCATCAGAAGAAGCAACAATCAAACCATAATCTTCTAATGTCTCATCTGAGTCACTATCACTGCGCTTATTTGAAGATTTTGCACTCTCTTTCTTATCTTCATCTTCAGGCATTGAAGCAAGTTTAACTTTGATATTATCTTCCCTACCAGATCTCCAGATTCCTAAGGCTACAGTTTCTCCAGGTTTAATATTTGCAATACGCTTCGCCAGATCACGAGAATCATTAATTTTGTCACCATTCACTGAAATAATGACATCGCCTGCTTTGATGCCAGCTTTTGCTGCTGGTCCTTTTAATGGATCTGTAACCAAAGCACCCTTTGCTTCTTTTAAACCTATTGAATCAGAAATTTCCTTTGTTACAGGCTGAATCTGAACCCCAAGCCAACCACGCTGGACGGAACCTTTTTCGATCAATTGTTGCACAACTTGTTTTACTGTTGTTGAGGGAATAGCAAAAGCAATCCCAACATTTCCTCCAGACGGAGAAAAAATCGCTGTGTTTACTCCAACAACTTTACCATTAAGATCAAAAGTTGGACCTCCAGAGTTTCCTCTATTAACAGCAGCATCAATCTGAATAAAATCGTCATAAGCACTCGTACCAATATCACGTCCACGTGATGAAACAATACCTGCTGTTACAGTTCCACCAAGACCAAATGGATTACCAATAGCAATAACCCAATCACCAACGCGAAGCTTTGAATCATCACCAAAATCAACATAAGCAAATTTTCTTGTGTCATTTACTTTTAAGACTGCAAGATCGGTTCGCGGATCTTTACCAACGAGTTTTGCATTCAATTCTGTACCATCATCAAGAATAACAGAATAATTTGTACCTTCAGAAATCACATGATCATTGGTCACAATATAACCATCAGAAGAAATAAAAAAACCCGATCCAAAAGCTATCGGACGCAGTCTATTTGAACGTTGTGAAAATTTATTTTTAGGTTTATCGTTATCAAAAAATTCTTTAAAAAACCTCTTCAAAGGATGTTGATCTGGTAATTGATCAAAACTCGGACCACTAAAAAAGTTATTAAAGAACCATTCTTCTTTCTTTTTATTGCTCTTTACTTGCACTGCAACAACCGCAGGTTTTACTTGAGCAACAATATCGGCAAATCCCTGCTGTTGCATTAATGAACTAAAGACAGAATTTGCATGAGCCGTCGTCGTCAACAAACTTGATCCACAACCACTAAAAAACAGTGCACTTTCCAACGCAGCAGAAAAACTTACTGCGGCTAATGTTTTAAAGAAAGTTTTTTTAACCATTTGGTATATGCTCCTATTCAATCACATTTTGATCCCAATACCGCTCCCTTATAGAACCACAGACCTTACCGTTTTCTGTCTAAATTGTTAAAGTTTTGTAAGGTTTTGGTATATAATAACCTATTCTCATCAAGAAGGATAAAGAACCAATTGAAACGACTTCAATTTCTCTGCATAAAATACCTCTTTTAACGTAACAGCTTCTAAACTGTTTCTATGCATCAGTATTTAAAATCATTATTTTTTGCCTTATATCGTCTCATCCGAAAAAAGAAAGCACTTGCACTGATGATGATCATGATCAAAGGAAAAAGCCATAAAAACCAAGTTGCTTTATTAAATGGTGGTTTCAAGAGAATAAACGTACCGTATCGTTCAACAAGAAAATCAATCACTTGTTGATTTGTATGCCCCATTTTTAATCTTTCTCGGATCAAAAGCCGTAAATCACGTGCTAAGGGTGCATCTGAATCATCAATTGATTGACTTTGGCAAACCGGACAGCGCAAATGTAATGAAATATCTCGTGCACGTGCTTCAAGAACTGTATCCGTTAACATTTCATCCGGTTCTACTGCTGTGACTAACCGTAAAGAAAAAATCATGATCAAAAAAACTAAAATCCAGAGTAATCTACTTTTCATCTAAATGTCTTTTCAGAACATTGAAAGTAAGTTTCCTATTATGCATCCTCATGCGAAACCAATAACCAAGAAAAGAAAGGAATCCGCCCATAGCCATCATCAATGCTCCTAACCAAACACATATTACGTAAGGCTTCCACCATATATGCACAACAATTCCCCGATCATCTATACGTCTTGGCACAATATAGAGCTGCGATAAACCATAATTTTGAATACCAACTTCTGTTGTTGACGTATTTTGACTTGAATAAAATCGCTTTGATGCTGTTACATTGCGCACAGTATTGTTATTTTCATATATTGTAAAATGAAATTCCCTTGCTGAGTAATTCGGACCAACACCATTGCACACTACTTCATCTAAATGAAGAGTTTTGCCCGCTATCGTTACCATATCTCCTATCTGTATGGTTAAAATATGCTCTTGGCCAAAAGTTGATACACAAACAATACCAAATAATGTAACGCCTAACCCCATATGTGCCACTGCTGCACCAAAAACCGACCATGGTAATCCGATAAATCTCCTAACCCGTACTCTAAAAGCGATCTTGTGATGTCCACTCTTTTCCCAAAGATCAACCAAACTGCCTAAAAAAACAAAAACTGAAAGCCCAATTCCTAAAATGGCAAAAATATCCTGCAAGGAAGCTGTATAGAATGTGATAAAACAAGTTATACAAACCAATGCAAAAACAAACCAAAGCCGCTCAAGAACTGCGAGAAAATCACCCCGTTTCCATGTCATCATCGTTCCAAATGGAACTAATAATAACAAGAACACCATTAAAGGCCCACAGGTAAGATTAAAAAAAGCAGCGCCTACAGAAATTTTTTGTCCCGTTAATGCTTCAATACAATAAGGGTAGAGTGTACCAATCAACACTGTCGCTGTTATTGTTGTGAGCAACAAGTTGTTTAAAACAATAAAACCTTCCCGCGAAATTGGTTGAAAAAAATTTCCCTTTGTCAAAACAGGTATGCGTAAAGCAAAAAGAAGCAAAGCCCCTCCCGTGAAGAAGAATAAAAGTATCAGAATTGCTTGTCCTCGTGCTGGATCAACCGCAAAACTATGAATAGATGTTAAAAGACCAGAGCGAACAAGAAAAGTTCCCATAAGAGAAAGAGAAAAAGTAACGATAGCCAAAAATAAAGTCCAACTTTTCAATGTTTCTCGTTTTGCAAGAACAAGGGCAGAATGTAAAAGGGCTGTTCCTGAAAGCCAAGGCATAAATGAAACATTTTCAACGGGATCCCAAAACCAATAACCACCCCATCCTAACTCATAATATGCCCAATAGGAACCAACCATAATACCCAATGTTAAAAAACACCATGAAAGTAAAAGCCAAGGACGAAGCCAATGCGCCCAAAGCCTATCGACATGCCCTATAATCAATGCAGCCACTGCAAAAGAAAAACAAAGTGAAAAACCAACATACCCTAAATAAAGAAGTGGTGGATGAATTGCTAAGGCGATATCTTGTAAAAGAGGATTGAGATCTTCTCCCTGTAATGCTGGTGGATTAACACGTAAAAAGGGGTTTGACATAAAAAGAATAAATAAAAGAAAAGCGCTGGCAATCCAACTTTGGCATATCAAAATAAGGGCTTTAAAATGCTCAGGTAAATGTTGGCTAAACAATGCCATTAATGTACTAAAAAAAGAGAGGCTTAAAACCCATAACAACATGGATCCTTCATGGTTTCCCCAAACACCAGTAATTTTATACAGCATTGGTTTTTCTGAATGAGAATTCTCAACCACATTCAAAACAGAAAAATCAGAAATAATGTAGGCATGAACAATAATCAAAAAAGATAAGAATAATAATGTAAAAGTTATATATGTTAGAGGAATAGAAGCTTGTATTAATGAACGCTCCCTCCATAAAAAACCTAAAGCGGGTAAAAAAGCCCCTAATAAACTTACTGCAAAGGCAGCAGATAAAAAAATATGCCCCAGTTCAACAAGCACAATCGAATTATTTCTCCATATTGTGATGCTTGTACAAGCGATCAGCTGTTTCTTTAGACATATAAGTCTCATCATGTTTTGCTAAAATACGCGTACCTATAAAAACACCCTGTTTATCGAAATATCCTTCTACGATAACTCCCTGCCCCTCACGAAAAAGATCCGGTAAGACACCATTAAAAATCACTTTCTCATGTTTTATATTATCCGTTACAAAAAAAACAATGCCCACCTCTCCAATATGTTCAACAGTCCCTTTTTCAACAAAGCCGCCTAAACGCAAAGGATATCCCGTTAGAATATCTTCTCTTGTAATTTCAGATGGTGTTCTAAAAAAACTTACCGTATTACGCATTGCATAGATAATAAGACTTATTGCAATTGTTATCACCAAACAACACGATAAAATGATCAACAATCGATTTTTTTTCCGTTGCTTTAAAATAACCTTCAATGAAGGAGAAGTATGGAATGGGTGACTGTTCATAAACTGTCTACGGAAATTGTCTTACAAATGCGGTGTATAAATACTGATTATTCATATGCTTTATCTTTCGAGATAAGCTTGGCATATCTTGTATGGGGGTGCAACTTTTTATCCAATATCTTTACTACTCTCGAATATCTCCTCTGATTTAATACTCTAAACTACCTCAAATCACCTTTCTTAAGATTCTCATTGGATGCATGATGTAATTGAAAGATCATTGCTTCAATACGCGATCGTCCTGTAAAATTTCTAGGCATTGTATCAAGAAAATTTTGTAAAAACTGCACTGCCTGTATAGACTTTCCTGCCTGATGAAGCGCTTCAGCGATTAATAAATGAGGATAAAAATCTTTTGGTGCCAGAGCCGCTGCTTTTTGAAAAGCATTTTGAGCTTCTTGTGTAATTATGCCACCCTCGTAACCCACCAGTGCCAACCCATATCCAACAAGTCTTGGAGCTGTTTCTCCATTCAAGCGCAGCGCATCTAAATAAGTGTTCACAGCCTCCTGAAATTGACCTTCCTCAAGGTAGCCTACTGCTAATGCATCTGCTAACTTGCCATCATGAGGTGTGCGAAAAAAAAGGGCTTGCAGACGAACAAGCTGTTCACATTTACTAAGCATTTGAGGATCCTTATCCATGAGTTCGCTAAAAAAATAACTCTTAACTTCTGGATTCCCTGTAAGATCGTAAATGCTCCAAGTAATAAGAAGAACAAATAAAACACTTAAAGCTTTAATATGTTTACTGTTATAATGCGTGTAAATCTTATTGAACTTCACCCAATACCTATAGTTTCTTTCATTATCACTGCTTTGAACGCCTAAATTTTCTTTTTCTCCGTAGTAATATAGCGCAAGAAAAAGAATGCTCGCTAAAAAAATGAAAAAAAATGCTACCAAGATTAATAAGAGCATATCATTTTGCAACCAAAGCGAAAATTAAAAAAAGAGCCAATTTACTTTTTTCCCTTATTCACGAAGACACTTATGAAAAATGTTAGAAGCTTATTTCTTATCAACAGCATTGTTAAATTTATCATTCATTTTTCTCATAGAGATCAAAAGCATAAAAACAAAATTTTATTTTTACATTTTAATTATAAATCCTGCAATAACTCTTACTATCATGTGAAAAACACGCTGCATGCTTATGAATTTTAATATATGCTCTAAGCAAAAAGAAATATATTTATCTTCGCCTTGGTAATACAACTTTCGCACACAATCCTCCCAAGGTAGAACGTGATAAAAAAAACTTTCCACCATATTCATTGACCATATCTGAGACAATCGCTAACCCTAACCCTGATCCTGACTTACTTTCATCAAACCGGTGTCCCCTTTTTAGAGCATCATCAATTTTGTCTTCTGTTAAACCGGAGCCATCATCTTCTACGAGGATCTTAAAATATTCTGTTTTTTCAATATTTTCTTCTAAACAACAAGAAATCATAACTTTTGTATGAGACCACTGCGCAGCATTCTCAATCAAATTTCCCACAATTTCCTCTAAATCTTCCCTTTCACCAGAAAAAATAATATCATCAATATGCATGATAAATTGAAACTGTTTTTCTGGATTAAGTTTTTCCATCACCCATACCAAACGATCAACAACTCTGCGAACAGAGGTATGATAGATAATACTGTCACGTTGTGCTGCAATCCGCGCACGCTGAAGGTAATGATTTATTTGGGCCTGCATTATTTGTGTTTGTTCTCTCAATAAAACAGCCTGCTCTCCACACATCTTATCAACTTCATTTACCATCACTGATAGAGGTGTCTTTAATGAATGTGCAAGATTACCAACTTGCGTGCGAAATCGTTCAATAATACGTTGATTATTATTGATGAGAGCATTCATCTCTTCTGCTAGCGGCATAACTTCACTGACTAAATCTGTATTCACATAATGAGCTCTACCTTCGCGAATATCATTCAATGTGCGTCGAATAAGCTTCAACGGTTTAACACTAAAGAAAATAAGAGCAATATTGATGAGAACACTGCCTATACCAAAAATCCAAAGAAAAATTTGTAAAGTTCGTTTAAATTCCCGTATCTGTGCATGTGCTTCATCGATATTCCCAACGAGGCGAAAACGTGCAATATGGTTTTGATCATCAAGAATAACATCACTTTCAATGACTTGTAGCTTCTGACCGCTCTCTCCCTTTATCCGATAAGAGCGAAAAAATTTGCTATCAAAAGGTATATCAATATCGCTTGGTGAAAATATGCTCCCTGTTCCTAAGGATGGAGATGTCAATCTTCCTTTTAAATTAGGTGATATCGCCACAACTTCCCAATACCATCCTGTTGTTGGATCAGAATAATGAATATCATCAATCCCAACACTTCCCCTTAAATTTCCCTCTGGTGAAACCGTTACCGTCGCAATAAGATTGTAAAGCTGAGCAGAAAGAATACGCTCTAGATTTTGTTCACTTGAACGCTGATAAAATAAAATACTCACTGCAGAAATGGATGAAAGTGAAATAACAACCCATAATGTTGATAAGATCATAACACGTAAACTGAGAGATCTACTAACGAAAAAAAATAGTCTCCTCAACCGGTTATTCTTTTTAAAAATATTCATTGATCACCTAGCGCTCTCACGCGATAGCCCATTCCCCGAATAGTCTCAATCAAATCTACCCCAAGCTTTTTACGTAAGCGCCCTACAAAAACTTCAACAGTATTTGAATCCTTATCAAAATCCTGATCATAAAGATGTTCGGTAAGCTCTGTCCTTGAAACCACCCTATCACTATGATGCATGAGATATGAAAGAAGTCTAAATTCATAGGATGTTAATTTAATCAACTGACTATCAACAAAAACACGAGAAGTCTTGGTATCTAACAAAACACTACCGCAGCATAACGTGCTTGTTGCATGCCCAGTAGATCGACGAATTAACGCCCGTAACCGTGCCATCACTTCTTCCAAATGAAATGGCTTAACAACATAGTCATCAGCACCTGCATCAATACCACGCACCTTATCAGACCAGCGATCTCGCGCCGTTAGTATGAGGATCGGCATAGTGTACCCTTCGTGGCGCCACTTTTCAACAACACGAATTCCATCTATATGCGGCAATCCTATATCAAGTATCACAGCATCATAAGACTCTGTGCTCCCTAAAAAATAAGCCTCTTCACCATCAAAAGCACTATCTGAAACATATCCTGCATTTTTTACCGCTTCTGCTAATTGATGGTTAAGATTTTTATCATCTTCAGCAATTAGAATACGCATGATAATATCTAACAAACATTAAGTGGCAGGAACAGAAACTTCAACACGACGTAATTTTTCACCATTACGAGCAGGTACAACAACCACAATATCACACATATCTTTTCCATCCTGAACAACTGGTTTTGAACGCACTAGTACTCCATTTTCTCGAGCGGAAACCTTTTTGCCTACCTCAGCACATTCAGAAGCCAGAACAAAATCTGCCCCCCAAAAAATTGCTACGACCATGAATAAGAAAACTTTTTTCATCATAAGCATTTCATAATCCATTTTAGATGAATATAGGATGAATAATGGCTTTTTGTTTACTCAAAAATTACACTGGCGTTATGATTTGCCCTCTGTGTAATAGAATAACAGGATTATGGTATCCAAAATTTTAAATTTTTCAAAATAAAATCTTATTTAATAATTTTAAAATAACGAAAAAAATTTAATACATAGTCTAAGAAAAATAAATAATCATCATTCTAAATTAAATTCTGTCCCAATTATGACTATAGCAAAAAATTACTTTTGCTCCATATAGTTATTATTAAATTTATTTGGTTGTATTGCTTTTCTATAGGCTTTCCTTAAATGTTTTATTTTTTAAAAAAAAAGAAAAAAAAACATCATAAACCATTCTGCAGTCCTACACTCATTGAATTAGATGCACTCTTTGATACAACACTTTATCACCTCTATTCTGCTAATCGTTTTTTCTGGAATAGGGCAAAAATCATCTCACAATCTTTGCGTATGCGTGGATGGAAACGCTTTATAGTAGAATTTCTTGATGAAACACTCACATTGGGATTAATTGGTTTTACTCTTTTTACTACCATTGGTATTTCTGTTTTTGAATTAACAAAAAAAGATTGGTCTTTACCAAAAAATTTTTCCATTCTTTTTCTAGATCGTTATGGAAATCCTATTGGTCACCGTGGTGCATTGCCAACTGTGTCTGTCCCCGTTGACGAAATGCCTGATTATGTTATTAAAGCTGTTCTCGCAACCGAGGATCGTCATTTTTTTGATCACTGGGGGATTGACTTGCAAGGATTGACGCGGGCAATCTCACAAAATATGCAAGCTAAGAGTGTGGTTCAGGGCGGATCAACTCTTACGCAACAACTGGCTAAAAATTTGTTCTTAACAAATGAGCGAACCATAACACGCAAAATCAAAGAAGCCTATCTTGCTCTTTGGCTGGAAGCAAACTTGAGCAAAAAACAAATTTTGCAACTTTACCTTGATCGTGCATATATGGGAGGAAATAATTTTGGTATTGCAGCAGCTGCAAAATTTTATTTTGGGAAAAATATCAGCAATATATCTCTTAGCGAATCTGCTATGTTAGCAGGGCTTTTCAAAGCTCCAACCAAATATGCTCCTCATAGTCACCTCTTTGCGGCTCAAACACGTGCTAATGTGGTACTTGCTAATCTTGTAAATAGCGGGTTTATGATTGAGAGCCAAACTATCAACGCCCATCGTCATCCTGCTAAGGCGCTTCCAAAAGTAAAA
The DNA here is from genome assembly GCF_039543065.1 of Bartonella pachyuromydis. NCBI lineage: Bacteria > Pseudomonadati > Pseudomonadota > Alphaproteobacteria > Hyphomicrobiales > Bartonellaceae > Bartonella > Bartonella pachyuromydis. Next base: position 155,904 of record NZ_BAABJA010000002.1, read on the forward strand.
AATACTCTACCTGATTATTTTCTTGATTGGGTATTTGGTGAAGTTCAAAAAATGCGCGATCAACTTCCCAGTCATAGTTTAATTGTTCAAACCACTCTTGATCCGAATATTCAAAAAGCAGCAGAGGAATCAATCGCATATCATTTACAGAAATATGGTCAACAATATCGTGTCACACAAGCTGCCACCGTTATACTCGAAAATAACGGCGCTGTACGTGCAATGGTTGGAGGAGTGGATTATAATAAAAGCCAATTTAACAGAGCAACACAAGGAGGTAGACAACCTGGTTCTTCATTTAAACCCTATATTTATGCACTGGCAATGGAACATGGCCTGTCTCCCTCAACAATTGTCTTAGATGCTCCTATCAATTGGGGGGGGTGGTCACCCAAAAATAACTCTGGTCGTTATCTTGGTAAAATTGATTTGGCTACGGCTTTAGCCTTTTCCATCAATACAGTTCCTGTTTATCTTACCTATCAATATCTTAACCGCGATACAAAACCCATCATAGAGCTTATCAAAAATATGGGTATTGACGCACATATTTTATCACATAAAACAATGATTCTGGGTACATCCAATATGACTCCCATGGATCAAGCAACCGGTTTTAATGTCTTTGCTAATGGAGGAATGGCTGGAAATCGCCATGGTTTTACGCAAATCAGAACAATAGATGGACGTTTGATATGGGACTTTGAGCATAACGGCAATAAACTACATCGAGTCCTCACTAGCCAATCAGCAGCCTATATGAACCAAATGATGGTTGGTGTTACCACACGAGGGTCAGGTAAACGCGCTGCCCTCCCCATGACGCTTGTTGCTGGAAAAACTGGAACATCACAATCCTATCGCGATGCATGGTTTGTTGGCTTTACCGGTAATTATACTGGAGCTGTATGGATGGGCAATGATGATTTCTCACCAATGAATCGTGCTTTTGGTGGTGGTGTTCCTGCCATGATATGGCACCGTATTATGCTTTCTGCACACCAAAATATTATGCTCAAACAGCTCTATGGTGTTGAACATTCTCTCCTCCCTTATCAACCACCCGTACATCCTTCTAATAATGATCCTGAACTTGCCCCTCCAATACCATATACGCTCTCCTCTGAAACATTAGATATTTTGCGTCTGATTAACAACGCTCTGAAAAAGCCACCTACCATCTCTTTGAAAAGGGAAATTACAGGAGCTGCAAAACTTTGAATTTGAGATATTCGTACTATGTTTGTTAAGAGCGTTATTCCCTGTTTCATCTTTGCTTTTGCCCTTTTATGTGGAACACTGAGTGTCGATTATATACTCAATTCCTTTCCTTATTTTGGCCGCTTCACAATTGGAGAATGGAGCGCTTACCCTAGCATAGGAACATCCAATACTGATCCCTATACGCGCGCACGCGCTGCCAAACGGGGTGATATTTCAATTGGACACACAGAAGGACTTATTTTTCAAATTTGGAAAGATAACTATGGGCGTCCATTACGCCCCTACTGCCATTACTTACTTAAAGGCTATATCCCTAAAGCGCGCCTCTTTACACTTTATACAGCTGATAAATCACTCAAACCATATACTTCATCCAAGGATATCCCTTTTGAACTCTATACCAACAATATTACCTATGAAAATGATGGGGCTTTACGCATCAACATCTCACCAACACCACAAACCGGTAATTGGCTTGCAACGATTAGTCAAAAAGAATTCGGGCTTATTCTCACCTTATATGATACCCCGATCATCTCCGCACCCCCCTTGCAAAAGCTTACAATGCCATCTGTAGAACAAATTCCATCAGGACAAATGAACTGTGATTAGATTCATTCACACCGCACTTCTTGCAATTATTGGCGCTCTTATTGTCCATATTTGCGTTCTTTTTCTGATCCCTTATTGGGCACAGAATAATATATGGACAGAACTAAAAAAATCAGGAGCTCCTTATCAATTTGTTAGCTTGGATGCGCAGAACTCTCTCCAACGGACTACTGATCCGTTCTTTCTTCTCAAAGTCTGCAGATTTGATCTCGCAAATGGCCCTGTTCATTTAAAGGCTTTAAAGACAACACAATTTTGGTCACTCGCAGCCTATACACAAGAGGGAATTATTTTTTATAGCCTGAATGATCGAACCGCCCCTGATGCTACACTTGACCTCATCATTGGAAAACCAATACACATCATAGAGCTTAAACAATCAAAACCTCAAAACAATATAAATTCAGTTCTGGTTGCTAAACAATTGAATAAAGGTTTTGCACTCTTACGCATCTTTGCTCCCTCCTTACTTGCAAAAAAAGAAAGTGAAGCCTTCTTTTCATCGTCAACCTGTCACATGTTGAATGAATAAAAACATCTATCTTTTTTAATTAATGAAGATTACACATCGTCTCACACTTACATTTTTCTCGTTCCTAATGGGAACATATCTTTCACAAAAAATAAAATACCATTTTGTTGCACGTTCATGCACTTTCTTTACAAAAACATCTCTCAATGTGCTCAAATTAATTTCACAACGGCGCTCATGAATAATGGTATAATTAAAATCTGTTGTGCCCCCTTATCTTTACACTTATAAAAGCACAAACTAGCCCATCATATTACTTACTAGTCCTTATGTTGCTGTGGCCTCTGCCTTTGAAACGCATTCATAAGGAGCATAATTCCTGCTTTTTTCAACTGTTTTTATCCACACACGAGTCTCATTTATAACATGCAAAGAAATTATTTTGATTGTTTCAATATAAGAAAATTTGCAATATTTGCAATAAGAGAATCTTACGATATTGAACTCTCTTATTTAGTATAAATAAAGATAAATTATTTTAATAAATCAATATATTACAAACTTATATCAAAATGGTTATTTTCAACCTTCATTAATACCATATGAGAATGAAAACGCCATTCTCATTCTAACTTTTTAAAGACTAAACTTTTTATTGAAGCAAAAAATCATTCATAATGATTGCCATAATAATCTTCTCTTAAAGTATAAATCCGCTATACAAAGCATATAGAAATTAGCACATTTTTATAAATGTAAAAATAATGCAAGACCTGTTGCAGATGAGCATGTTCTATTTGGTAGGAAAGCGCTTCTTTGCACTATAAGTATTCAAGATAGCTAAAAATTTTAGATAAACAAACTTATAGCAATAGTAAAACTTGTCCTCTTAATTTATTGCTATGTAATGACAAAATATTCTTATAAAATTTTACCTGTATACTTACACCATAGTAAACTATAGAGAAAATAACCGCCTTCTATGAATAAGAATAATTACTGGAAATTGTTATGCATTATACGTCCTTGATCTTAAAAGTAAGTGCTTTACTTTTGTTCTATGATCAGAAGCTTTTTGCGAGATATGAAATCTAGGAAAATTTTGCTTCTAGTCTATGGTTGAGAGGAAAAAGGGTTCATGAAAAAGGCATATGTTCGGTTAGTCTCAAGAGCCGCAGTATGGGCACCTCGTTTTGGGGGGCTAGCGTTTTTTATTGTATTTTTTTCAATAATTTTACAGCGTTTTTCTGTGATTGATGTTGTTGTTTTCATCATTTTGGTTATCATCTCTTCTTGCTGTGTTTTTGTTTCTCTTTTTCTTGCATTCAAAGCGCTATACAGTTTGTGGGTGTATGGTGCTCTAGGGGGAATGAAAGCTTTAAAAGGAATTATTTATTCATTACTCACGAGTATACCATTGTTGCTGTTTTGGGGGCTTTGGTTTACTTTACCAGCTCTTTACGATGTTTCTACGGATACACAAAGACCACCTGTTTTTTTTCGCACAATACGCCCTAGCAATGCTTTGCCGCTTAAAAATATTTTGATCAAACAAACGGCATTACAAATGTCACAATGGCCAGAAATATCAGGACGCCGCTATGATGGCCCACCTGATCGCATTCGCGAATCCGTTTTCAATGTTTTGGCTGCGTATGATTGGCCCATTGTCGCACAGCGAGAGCTTAAAGGTGAAGAACATGAAATTTATATCGAAACGATGGCCAAAACTTTTTACCTCGGTTTTATTTCAGACATTGTGATCCGCTTAACTGATGAAGGTGATACCACCTTTGTTGATATGCGTTCTGCTTCACGTTATTTGCCAAGAGATTTGGGGACTAATGCTGCCTTTATTATCAATTTTATGGATGCCCTTGATACGGAAATCGCCTCACTTCCTCTCTCACCAGATGATGGATAACAATCAAGAAAGCAATTTATTTTATAAATAACAGATTATTTTTCAATAAATTATAATATATAAGAAAATAATCACTTTTCAAAAGCTATAAACTGAGCATCTTATACAAAAAATAATAATCTAAATACGACACGCCCTTAAAGCAATAAAAAAGCTTTTTAAAAAGCACTCATAACGATAATTGCTAATATTTAAAGACACTATCCAAATGCCATCAGTAAACATTTTTTTAAGATCAATCATATATAAAAACAATAAATATTAATATATATTATTCATATAAAAATTAAATAAGGAAAACAATATAAAAAATGAATTTATTCTTATTAAGGATTTAATTTTAATATTTTTTCATTAAAGACCTTAGAGACAGAATAAAATTAAAATAATTATTTTTATATGAATAACGTATATAAATAAAATATGTCATAGAAAATAATATAATGAACCAAAATATTTTTAACAAAATTTTTTATAATTTCTTTTTTACTATAACCTTTATATCTATAATGTAAAAATAATGTATAGAAAAATATAAATAAAGCACCTATAGAAAATAATAATTCTACAATAATACGTATAAGGTCACTCATAAAAAAAATCCAAATTAAATATATAATTTTGTAAAATTATGCACCTAAACCTTCCTGTCAAGTTTGTAGACACATAATTATGCCTACAAGCTTGTTCATTTTAGAAATATTTGCGGATTTTTATATTAGCGATAACATGCATAGACTGTATATCCCAAACCTGTAGCAAATCCTACTCCAGAGCCAACTCTTCCTCCTAACCATAGACCTTCCGCTGAACCTATTTGTCCTCCAGTTATCCCCCCCCATAACTCCACCAATTACCACTCCCATATTATGTCCCCTACGTCCCATTGAAAATCCTGCAGAGAGATAATCTCCCACAGTACACCCAGGTCGTGATCCACTACTTGAAAAATTCATTGATGAAATATTTGACCAAGAACGACTACAGATGGTTAAGGGGATTAATCCACTCTCAAGCTAAACTTTGATTAACTAATTTCACTAGAAAATGGCTGGGGTACCTGGATTCGAACCAGGGAATGCCGGTACCAAAAACCGGTGCCTTACCGCTTGGCTATACCCCAAAAGAAAAATGCTCTTACAAAGATTTTCGCACCTTATAGCGATTCCTGTGAATGTGTGCAATATCTGAAAATAAAAGCTTTGACTTTTTTATCATAAAACTTTGAAATCTTGTTTGTTATTAACGCAAGAATCATAATAGGAACCAACATTACTTAGTTATTTTAGCATAGAGAATAGCTCTTAATCCACAAATTATTTTGTGTTTCTCGTATTTCGCTGTTTTATTTAACTGTTTATGTCTGAGGAAATGTAAACTCTGTACTACACTGAAGTATTTATGAAACACCATGAAGCGATATGTTGTCTCGATTCCCCAAAATCTAAGCTGTTTAATAAGAGAAGAAAACAGAATATTTTTGTATGTTGATGCTTTTTGTCTTTTTAATCACATTCTCGATTTTTGGTCTTTCAATGTTTATTCATTCATACAATTTCATTTTATTCCACATACAATAATCCTCTTCTGCTCACTTAACATTGTACTCATAATTTAATTTGCTGTTCATGGACAAGCGCGTTTGGGAATCAATATTTGCGAACTGATAAATGTCATTGAACTCATAAAAACTTCTAAAATCTGAACCAAAATACAAACTATCTATAAAAGATACTCACAAGCGTTTTTGTTAAATCCACTGTGATAAAAATGCTGATACACTTTAATAAAGAAAATAGAAAAATTTTACAAATATCGAAGAGATTTTATATGGTATTGGAAGAAATATTTGAGATAACAAAACAAGATCTTATAACTATCTTAATTCACTTTTTCATCAAGTAGTATATTATGCTGAAATAGAAAACATTCTTCAAGAATCGTATATAAATTAACCGGATTTTGCTTAGTCGAGTGTGTATACTCAAAAAACCTTTATGAAGGAATAGTCATCAAAATTTTAATACAAATAGATATTCAATATTTGCTTTTAGGTTTTGTAAATGGCAAATTAGGTTTGTTGAGTAAACTTAACAATTAGAATCAAGGAGACTTTTAAATGGCTTTTGAATTGGCCCCATTGCCTTATGACTATGATGCCCTTTCGCCTTATATGTCACGCGAAACGCTTGAATATCATCATGATAAGCATCATCTTGCTTATCTTACCAATACTAATAATTTTGTAAAAGAATTAGGCTTAGAAAATGAAAGCCTTGAAGATATCGTCAAAAAAAGTTTTGGAAAAAATATTGGGTTATTTAATAATGCAGCGCAATATTACAATCATAACCATTTTTGGCTTTGGATGAAAAAAGGTGGCGGTGGTCGAAAAATTCCTGAAAAGTTAGCAAAAGCTATTGATACTTATCTTGGTGGTTATGATAAATTCCGTACAGATTTTATTGCTGCTGCTGCTGCCCAATTTGGTTCTGGATGGGCATGGGTTGCTGTTAAAGACGGTAAACTTGAAATTATGAAAACGCCTAATGGTGAAAATCCTTTAGTTTATAATGCTCAACCTATTTTAGGTATCGATGTATGGGAGCATTCTTATTACATTGACTATCGCAATGCGCGCCCAAAATATCTTGAGGCTTTCGTCGATCATCTTATTAATTGGGATTATGTTTTAAAACTTTATGAAGATTGTGAATTTTAAATCTGATCTTCCATTTTTATGAAAAGCTCCATAATTTTTAGATTATGGAGCTTTTAAAAAGATAACAGTATTTCAATTAACTGTTATTTTTTCCCGCTATTTTTAAAATATATGCATAGATATAGGCAATTTCTTCTAGCTTTGAAAAACGTCCAGCCGCTCCTGCGTGACCTGAGTCCATATTAATGCGGAATAAAATAGCATTATCATCTGTTTTTAAATCTCTTAATTTTGCTACCCATTTTGCAGGCTCCCAATAGGTTACACGAGGATCTGTTAATCCTGCTATTGCGAGTATAGGGGGATATTTTTGAGATTTAACATTATCGTAGGGTGAATAAGAAGCAATAAGATTATAATCCTCTTCTGATTCCAGAGGATTACCCCATTCAGGCCATTCAGGAGGTGTTAGTGGCAATGACGCATCTAACATCGTTGTTAAAACATCAACAAAAGGCACATTCGCTACAATTCCAGCAAAATCCTGTGGTGCTATATTGGCAATAACACCCATTAACATCCCTCCTGCTGAACCACCGTGAGCAATGAGGCGATCATGCGAAGTGAATTTATTATTTACAAGATAACGCCCACAAGCAATAAAATCTGTAAATGTGTTGTATTTAAAGGAATGTTTTCCTTTTTCATACCATTCAACACCCTTTTCTTTTCCCCCACGAATATGAGCAATAGCATAAATAAAACCTCTGTTAACCAAAGAAAGTATATTACTATTAAAACTGGCTGGGATGGAAATTCCGTAAGCACCATAACCGTAAAGTAAACAGGGTGCACTACCATTAAGAGCAGTCGTTTTGTGATATAAAAGAGAAATAGGAATTTTCTCGCCATCATCTGCTATCGCTGTTATACGCTGTGTTACATATTCATCTTTATTATGCCCAGAGGGAATTATTTGCGTTTTTAAAAGTATTTGTTTGCGACTTTTCATCTCATAATCAAATACTTGATCAGGTGTTGTCATGGACGAATAAGAAAAGCGAATGGTTTGACTGTTATATTCTGCAGCTCCTTGTAAACCTAAAGAATAAGCCTCTTCAGTAAAAGCAATGGAATGAATTTGTTTTGTAGTACGCTCCATTACTTTTATACGAGGGAGCCCTTCAAAACGTTCGAGCCAAATAAGAAAATCCTGATAGGCATCATGAGATAATATGAGACATCCAAGCTGATGTGGGACAAGTTCAGACCAATTTTCTGATTGTGGAGATGTAAATGGTGCTACCATAATTTTGAAGTCTTTTGCATTATCTAGATTTGTCAAAATATAAAAGACATCGCCACCTTCTGTAAGTGAATATTCAATACCTTTTTGTCGTTTCCGTACGCATTGGGGAGCAGTAAGGGGAGATTCAGCGGGAATCAACCAAACCTCTGATGTTTCATGATCATGAATATTAATATAAATAATATCATTAAGCTTAGAACCATTTATGTGTAAGAAAAATCCTGGATTATCTTCACGGAAAATGAGTTTATCTTGTGATTGATCAGTGTTTAATCGGTGATAATAGAGCTCTGAAGGTCGGTGACTTTCATCCATCTTCGTATAGAAAAAACCTTCCGATTTAGAATCCCATACAATCTGACCGGATGTATCCGTAATTGCATCCATATGGTCAGACAATGTTTCAAAATTACGAATTTTAGCTGTATAAAATTCTGATCCTTTGTCATCATAGGTCCATACAACATGTTTATGATTAGGAGATTCCTGTATTGAACCAAAATGAAAATATTCTTTACCCTTAGCCAAACTATCACCATTAAGGTAAACATTTTTTTCTCCGCCATTCCTTGATGTGCGAAAATAATGTGGTTGCTGTCCTCCAGTAACATAAAAGAATCCATAAGCAAAAGGCCCATGTTTTATAGGAACTGAACTATCATTCTCCTGAATACGATTTTTCATTTCAGTAAAAAGTAAATCTTGTAATGGCTTTGTATCAGACATTTGAGAAAGCTGATAAGCATTTTCTTTTTCGAGATGAAGTCGAATATTTGCGTCAAGACAATTAGGATTTTTAAAAACATCTTGCCAATTAGGGGCACGTAACCAATGATAAGGATCATCACGACAAATACCGTGATGTATTTCTTTATAAATAATTTTGGATGCTTTGGGAGGAAATACAAAAGAGCTAGTCATACATAGTCCTATGTTTAAAAATATTGGGGATTTCGTCTATATGTTAGAATCATATTATTTATGCAAGTGCCTACTTCCGTAACTTCCACTGATAGCTGTAACAACTGCTACAATATATATCTCTGTATATATTCCCGTTATTATAGGTCACCAAGATCCTCTTCTATAAAAAGCATGCCATCTTTACCGAAGTCTAAAAACTGAAAGAAAATAAGGCTATTTAGTAGCAGAATTGAATTTTTCTTTAAATAATAGAACAGGATTTCGGATATATAAATTTCAAGTTTATTTTAGAAATATCAGTATTATAACCTAAAAAGAAAAAGATTTTTATACTGTACTGATATGTGATTCTTTATTGTTTTTACCGTGTTTTTTAATTTTTAAAATTATTTAAGTTGTTTTTTTATGTTAAAGAAATTATGCTTGTGTGATATAATTAAAAAATTATGTAATATAAATAATAAATTAAAAATTTATAATTTTAAAATACTATAATACATCTTTAATTTAATATTTTTATTTTTTAGATACTATAAAATACATAACTTTATTCTATATTATTTTATGATATATGCTATATTTTATTTTATACATAAAATTTTATAAAACAAAACTATATTCTAAAAGGTAAGGAGTTAGTTCTGTTTATTATATATTATGACCAAAAAGAGGTATTTATTTGATTTTTTTGTGTTTTAGCAATTTTATAGAATAATTGAATTGACAAAAAAGATTTTTGTACAATATGAAGCCTGTGTGCATGAGATCTCTATATCGTGAGTATATGTGCTGTATCTCGGTTTTAAATTACTCGATTTTAAATTAAAGGAAACAAGAATGGAACATCGTCCAGTCTTAGAGACTGAAAGCAATTTAGTTATTACATTAGTTGCTGATATTGTTGCTGCCTACGTAAGTAATAATTCTATTCGACCGACTGAAGTGCCAAGTTTGATTGCTGATGTTCATGCCGCTTTTCGTAAGGCGGGGAATGCAGAGTTAATAGAAGCTGAAGTTGAAAAGCAAAGACCTGCTGTTAACCCAAAACGTTCGATTTTTCCAGATTATCTCATCTGCCTTGAAGATGGGAAGAAGTTTAAGTCTTTAAAGCGTCATCTCATGACACATTATGGAATGCTACCCGAAGAATATCGTGAAAAGTGGCAGTTGGATAGTTCTTATCCTATGGTGGCTCCTAATTATGCAAAAGCGCGCTCAGCTTTAGCAAAAGAAATGGGACTTGGAAGAAAAAGTAAACGGAAAAAAAATAAATAAAGGCATTTTACAAAAAGTGTAGATCTTTAGTATATAAAAGTGTTCTTGATCAGATGTTTTTTCCGTGAAAATTTTTGCATGATTTTGCTATGAGATGTCTTCTTATACATAACTTTCATCACGAATTCGTTTAATCATCGATTTAAGACCATTTGATCGTTGTGGTGTAAGATTTTCATTTAAACCAAGTGTTTCAAAGAGTCCTTCAGCATCAGCCTCACGAATTTCAGAAGCTTTTTTACCTGAATAGAAGGTAAGGAGAATGTAGATAAGTCCGCGTACAATATGAGCATCAGAATCGCCTTGAAATGTTATTATTGGATTTTCTGAATTATTGCGTGAAGATAAAAGCCATACTTGGCTCACGCAACCAGCTACTTTATGTGCATCATTTCGAGCATTTTCAGGAAAAGGCGGTAATTCATTTCCAAGTTCAATCACATAACGATAACGATCTTCCCAATTATCCAAGAGAGAAAAATTTTCTATAATATCATCGATCGTTTCTGTCATAATTTGGGTCCTATTCTGTTTTGATAATCATATTGAATACTATTGCTCGACAGATATGCTCATAACTACTTATTCTTCTTAGCATAACAGCAATGGTGAACATTGAAAATTTTATTTCAAGGAAGTGCTGTGGGGGACTATTTTTGCGTGGGCTCCCGTATTTCCATATTAGGAAGAATATCTGAGGAAGCTGGTTTGTTCTTGTTATCTAATATCCGTCCCAAATATTCGTAAGTTGCTCTCGCACCATAATGTGCACGTTCGCCAAGGGAACTTAAAAACGACTTTCCTACTTTGCAAGCTTCTATATTACGATCACAGAATTTTCCTACATCATTTAAAGCTTCCTTAAAAGCAATAACCATATCACTCGTCGTTGTTGTCTCGCTATTTTGTGGTATAGAGGAATGATTATTGCTCGGCTTTTCTACAAAAAATGAAATGATGACAAAAACAACAAACAAAAATAATAATAATTTTATTAAAAAACGTATCATAGGCAACCAAGGTACCACAATTGTAAATGAAATAGCAGTCTATATTCTTCTTCTTTATAAAAAATTTATAAAAAATGAGCAGTTTACGAAATGAACATTTATTGAGAAAATTTACATCATTACAAAAATAAGAAGCATTTTCTTTTTATGTGAAAATTAATGTCAGAATTGCACAATCAAAAAAAGCGTTGAAAATAGGAATTTTACACTTCCATGATGCATAATAAAGACAAATGTACTGCGACAAAAAAACTATTGTAATAACTAGATAATATGTGAAAGTTACGATATTGTACAGAACATGTTGCCATTTTTTAGTTTATAAGAACGCACAGTTGTCAAATTATAAAGATTAAGCAGCTAACTTATTTCCTTGCAGATATTTTAAAAATTGCTTTCATTAAAATTTATGAAATGTTTGTGGAGAGAATTTAAAATAAAACATGTTTAGGGTTGAGTAATCATGTGCATGATACACTGTATGGAAATATACCCTCTCTGTACATATGAGATATTTGAAACAGATACACACTTCTATAAGCTCTGCAGGGTGATAAGAAAATGTGCTTTCATTTGATTTCAAATATTGCACAAGAAAAATGAGGAAAGGACAAAGCACCTTTTCGTTTGATACAATGTGTAATGATACGATTTATGAGCATAAAAGTGCTATCGCTTACCTAGGAATTCTTTTTATGCGTACTGAAAATGTTTTGGAATATAAATTTAAGAAAATTGGATGAAGGCTACAGTTAATTTATCAGCTTATACATTCACAGGATAATTTTACTCATTTTAACAATTTATAAGGAAGAAACAACGATAGAGATGTAATCTTCTCTCATAGAACGAAAATAATTCATTTTTGTTTCTCTGTAGGAAACAATCACAATTGGAATAAAAATAAAAATAATGACAAAAAAACGAACGACGCATAGAACAAAAAACGTGAAAAAGCGTAAACACTATAGGAGTATTGTTATAACCCTTTTTCTTATAAGCGGTCGTTTTCTTTTTTGGATAGCAAAAACATTTTATTTTTATACAAGAAAAAATACTTTAGTTTTCATTGGCGCTTGTCTTTTTATCATTAGTTTTGGTTTTGTTTCATTTAATGCTTTATTTTTGCAAATGACAATGCATCATGACATCTTCACTAAGATGAAATTCCCATATGTTCCTGAGATAAAGACAAACGCTACTTTATCTAAAAAAGAAGCGAAACTTCATGCCGTTTCCCATGTTACTTCTATAGAGTCTCTAGATCATTTAGGCAAAAATTCATCTTCGCATTCTCTATCAGAAAACATACTTAAAATGCAAAAGAAGTTACTAAAACTAGGACTTTATGATGGTCCTTTAGATGGGGTAGAGGGTCCTAAAACACGTCGCGCCATAGCACAATGGAAACAACAATCCGCTCAGGAGCTGAAAAGTAATACTTTACCCGACATCAAAACAGACGAAATTGCAATATTAATTCAACAAAGCGAAATGGAAATGACAAATGAAATAAAAAATATGCCGCACTCAACAAAAACTGTTTTAGAGCCTCTTATGGCAGATATTATACAAGTGCAAAAAGCTTTACGTATGTTTGGTAACAGGGAAGTTATTGCCACAGGTATAGAAGATAAAAAAACAACAGAAGCCTTAAAACAATTTCAAAAAATGTTTGATCTTCCTATAACCGGTAAAATCGACCAAGTGGTTTTGATAAAAATGCGTGAAGTTGGTTTGTTAAATTGAAGATAAATATTTATCTTATAAAGAAAACGCTGAAAACATGGTAATAGTGTACTGTTCTACTCTATGCTTGTCTCATAATTCTATCAAAGGCATTCTTTTCTCTCTCTCACTCATGCAACTCATAATGTATCCTAAAATTCCTATTTTTAGAGAATAAAATATAAAATAGGTACAATTTATTCTGCGTATTCAAGTTAGTTTATTGAATTATAAAAATAAATTATTTTAAAATCTGAAAGAGAAGGCTTCATACAGTATCCCCCTTCTGCTATCCCTCTTTAATCATAAATCGTAAACAGCATATGCTTATAGATTACAAGAGGGATGCGTATAGAGCTCGAAATATTGAGGAAAGAAATAAATATCTTCTTATTTATGATGTGAATACAAGAATAACTATCACACAATAAAATAACTCAACACTTTTTTATATCTTTTTTGCAAGAGCCGCCTGCGCCGCTGCTAAACGTGCAATTGGAACTCGAAAAGGAGAACATGATACATAATCCAAAGCATTTTCTTCGCATAAAGCAATAGAAGAAGGATCTCCTCCGTGTTCACCACAAATTCCCAATTTTATTTTTGCACGCTGTAAACGACCGCGTTGTACAGCAGTTGCAATAAGCTCTCCTACTCCATCACGATCAATGGATACAAAAGGATCTTGTTCCAAAAGTCCTTTTTGAAAATATGTTGCCAAAAAAGGAGCAGCATCATCACGTGAAATTCCAAAAGTGGTTTGTGTTAAATCATTTGTTCCAAATGAAAAAAACTCTGCAGTTTCTGCAATTTCTCCTGCTCGAAGAGCTGCTCTTGGAAGCTCAATCATTGTTCCAACCATATATTGAATATTGCTTCCCTTTTCTCTCATCACCTCATCAGCTACCTGATCAATACGCGCTTTTACAAAATCAAGTTCAGCTTTAAGTGCAACAAGCGGTATCATAATTTCAAGTATAACAGGAGATCCAGTTTTTTGAGCAGCTTCTTCTGCTGCTTCAAAAATAGCCCGTACCTGCATTTCCGCAATTTCTGGATAAGTAATAGCTAGACGGCATCCTCGTAATCCAAGCATCGGGTTAAATTCATGCAACTGCTGCGCACGTTCAGAAAGTACATCAGCAGAAACGCCCATAGCCGTTGCAACTTCAAGAATTTCTGCATCCGTTTTTGGTAAGAATTCATGCAATGGTGGATCCAGCAAGCGAATAGTAACAGGTAATCCACACATAATCTCAAATAATTCACTAAAATCTGAACGCTGCATGGGCAAAAGTTTGTCTAACGCTTTACGACGGCCGCTTTCATCATTACTTAAAATCATTTCACGCATGGCAACGATACGTTCACCAGAAAAAAACATATGTTCCGTACGGCAAAGCCCAATACCTTCAGCTCCAAAGGAACGCGCCATACGCGCATCAGACGGTGTTTCAGCATTGGCGCGAACTCTTAAACGCCGCATCCCATCAGCCCACTCCATCAATTTTGCAAAATCTCCACAAAGCTCAGGCTGCAACATAGCAACCTTCCCCTTTAAAATTTCCCCGCTTCCACCATCAATGGTAATGATATCACCCTTTTTAAAACTTTGTCCTGAAGCAAACATCGTGTTTGTGTTATAATCAATTCGTACACTACCAGCACCAGCAATACATGGCTTTCCCATGCCACGCGCAACAACAGCCGCATGACTTGTCATACCACCGCGCGTTGTTAAAATCCCTTCTGCTGCATGCATACCATGAATATCTTCTGGACTCGTTTCTACACGCACCAAAATAACTTTTCGGCCTTCTGCCGATAGATTTTCTGCCTCTTCTGAAGTAAAAACAATTTCACCCGTCGCTGCTCCCGGAGAAGCAGGCAGACCACGTGCAATAATAAAACGCTCTGCTTTAGGATCAAGCGTTGGATGGAGAAGTTGATCAAGCGATTTTGCATTAATGCGCATCACCGCTTCTTCACGGCTTATCAACCCCTCTCCAACCATTTCAATTGCCATCTTTAAAGCCGCACGAGCCGTTCTCTTTCCTGAACGCGTCTGCAATATCCATAATTTACCTTTTTCAATGGTAAATTCGAGGTCTTGCATATCCTGATAATGCAGCTCGAGCTTTTGTGCAATCTGACATAGCTCTTCAAAAGCCTCTGGCATAATCTTTTCCAAAGATGGCTTATTTGAACCAGCAACAATACGTGCATTTTCTGTGATATTTTGAGGAGTTCGAATACCCGCTACCACATCTTCACCTTGCGCATCTACGAGGAATTCACCATAAAGCTCTTTTTGCCCTGTCGATGGATTGCGCGTAAAAGCAACACCCGTTGCAGAATCTTCCCCCATGTTTCCAAAAACCATAGCTTGCACATTAACTGCCGTTCCCCAACTTTCAGGAATATTATGTAAACGGCGGTAAGTCACTGCACGTGCTGTCATCCAACTTGAAAAAACTGCTCCAATTGCTCCCCACAACTGTTGTTCAGGATCTTGCGGAAACGGCTTTCCTAACTGTTCTTCTACATATGCATGATAAGAAATAATAACATCTTTCCAATCATCCGCTGTCATTTCTGTATCAACAGTATAACCATTGCGCGCTTTTGACTCATCGAGAATCTCTTCAAAATACGAATGATCTAACCCTAAAACAACATTAGAATACATTTGGATAAAACGACGATAACTATCATAAGCAAAACGCTCGTTATTCGTTTGTAAAGCAATTGCTTTTACAGTTCTATCATTCATACCAAGATTTAATACTGTATCCATCATTCCTGGCATAGAAGCCCTCGCGCCTGAGCGAACAGAGAGTAAAAGAGGTCTTTTTTCATTCCCAAATTCACGTCCTGTTTGTTCACCAACACACTTTAGCGCTTGCTTCACGACTTCTTGTAATTCTTCCGGATATGATTTGTTATGTGCATAGTAAAAATTACAAACTTCCGTTGTAAGAGTAAATCCAGGAGGTACAGGCAAACCAAGATTACTCATTTCCGCCAAATTAGCCCCTTTGCCGCCGAGAAGGTTACGTTCGCTCGCATTTCCTTCCGCACTGCCATCCCAAAAGCTATAAACCCATTTTGCCATCCCACAAATCCTCTTAATATCAGCATCACAACATCATGTGCCCAGATTTACCATTAAAAGCAATGATTTGTTTTATCATTAACCCAACCAAAACAAAGATCGCTTTATCAATACATAAAACAAACCCTTTCAAAAGGGCAATGGCCACAACTATCAAAACCCATCTTCATTTAGAGAAAATTTAGTTTTTAAGAAAACTATCAATCACCGAAGAAAACTCTTCTACCGACATGACACCTTCATACTTATTACCATTGATAAAAAAAGTAGGGGTTGCTGTAACACCAAGCTCTTTACCACGATCAAAAGAGGCATTTACCTCATCTAAAATGGTCCTATTTTTTAGACAAGCAGTAAAACTTTCCTCTGTAAAACCTGCCATTAGGCTAATTGCCTTTAATGGTGTTAGAGCATCTTTTCCCCAAACCCACTCTTGTTGTTTTTGAAATAAAACTTCTACCAAAGGAAAATAACGATCTTCTGGTGCACATCGCGCCAACATAAAGCCCGCTGTTGCTCGAGGATCAAAAGCATATTCTCGGAAAATAAGTTTTACTTTTCCTGTTTTTATATATTTTTTACGAATTTCAGGAAGTACATCATTATAAAAATACGCGCAATGCGTACAGGTCAACGAAGCATATTCAACAATTGTTACTGGTGCATCTTCCTCTCCCTCAAACCGATCCTTCACTTTTCTCGCTTGAAGAATTTCAGCCATATCGACAGTTGAAACTAGTTTAGCACCACTAGCTAAAGTGATAGTTGCGCTGGTTTGTATAGTGACCATTAAGAAAAAAATTATCCACAAAGACAAAAAAGGACGATACGTTATCATAAATAATACTTTTCTGTTGTTATTAAACGAATAAAAATCCAATACTCTTTCATATATTAAAGGAAAATATATAAAATATCTTGTTATTTATTATTTTTTTCTGCGAAAATGCAACAGCCAAGTTCATAAAGTGATTGGCGTAAACTTTCATTTTCAACTTTATCAAGCATTTTTTCTACATGTTTTTTATCTTTTTCATGCAGATTTGATTTTAGCCTTAAGTGATCTTCTGGAATAGATATAGATCGCTGCTCAATCTTGATACGATCAATAGCAATATAGCCAAAAAAAATATTAATTTTATGGAGTAATTCATTTGTTTCGTGCATCAATTTTAAGCCTGCAAATCCTTCACATGCTATAACAAGTGTTGCTGGGCTGAAAACTTCATCCTGAACCGCACGACATTTCCAGATAATTTTAAGCGGTATAGTATGTTCACTCATATCATAACCTACAATCTGTGGCCAATGCTCTATAAGCGCAACACTCAGCCCTGTCCGTTTACGCAAAACCGGATCAAGCATTTTGGATAGCGTCTCAGAAAGAGAATAAAAATAGCGTTTTTTCAATTGTTTGCTCATGTTCTTAGATCATTATTCAGCTCTGTACTCAATTACAAAAATTTCTTTCATCTAAAAACTATTTCTCAAAACATCTCATCCCATATTAATAAATCCTAATTCTTACCTCAGCAAAGTTTCTATAATAAAGAGGCACAAATGAAATATGAATTGCAAAATATATGCTTTTTTCTTTTGCATTTTATATCCTTCTATGGTTGAAAACAATCATGCATGAAGTTTCTTCGCACCTTCTTTCTTGGTACGATCAAAAGCACCGGCATTTACCATGGCGTATTACCCCTGAACAACAAACTCAAGGTATCCGCCCTGATCCCTATCAAGTTTGGCTTTCTGAAATCATGCTTCAACAAACAACTGTCGAAGCTGTAAAACCTTATTTTCAAAAATTTGTAAAACTTTGGCCTGACCTTCCTTCGTTAGCGAAAGCCTCACAAGATGATATCATGAAATCATGGGCTGGACTTGGCTATTATTCACGCGCACGTAACCTTAGCAATTGCGCTAAACAGCTCGTAAAAAATTATGGAGGAGAGTTTCCACAATCTGTACAAACATTGCGTACTCTACCAGGTATTGGGGATTACACAGCCGCAGCCATTGCTGCAATTGCTTTTAATCACCCTGTAGCAGTTGTTGATAGTAACGTTGAACGCGTGGTAACCCGCCTCTTTGCTATTGCTTCAATATTACCAAAAGCAAAAGCTGAAATCAAAGAAAAAACACAAGAAATTACTGCTTTAAATCGCCCTGGTGATTTTGCTCAAGCAATGATGGATCTAGGTGCAACCATTTGTACACCACGCAAACCATTTTGTTATCTCTGTCCTCTTCAAACTCTTTGCCAAGCAGAAAAGATGCAAAGAACAGAGTTTTTTCCAGTCAAAACACCTAAAAAAAAGCGTCCTTCAAAAACGGGTATTGCGTTTGTGGTCCTTAATGAAAATCGACAAATATATTTGGAAAAACGACAAGGTAAAAAACTCCTTGGAGGCATGACACAAATTCCTAATAATATCGGAAAAAATAACGAAAATGGACTGCACAATGCCCCCTTCACTGCCAACTGGCAATTTAAAGGACAAGTTACACATGTCTTTACCCACTTTTCTCTGAAACTCGATGTTTACTATACTAAAACTGTTCACGAAATGAATTATGAAAATGGCTGGTGGTGCGACATCCAAAATCTCGGCGAAGAAGCACTTCCTACTGTTATGAAAAAAGCTATTTCCATAGCGATTCCTCATTCCTTTAGATTAAAATAATTCTTATCACTTAAAAAATGAATTTTTTAGTTTAATATGCTGTATTTTATCTTGTTAAAGCTATTTATAACAATAATCTATCGTTTTATCACTTGAATGAGAACCTCAAATAGAGTGAGCCTTGCTCGTGTTCAATATCTACAAAACCACGTTCTAAAAGTTTGGCAACAATACCTGCTATTCCCTAATTAACGAATCAAGAATGACATCAAAAACCTATTAGATGAATAAAAAAACGCTCGCTCATGCGTCACAAGCAGAATGGTATACATAACGAAAAAAATATACCTCTTTATAAATCATCTCAATATAAAAACGTGACATTTAAGAACTTAATCAATATAACAATATTGCCTGCTCGGTTTACAAAACACCCGTTTTTAACATCTGTGAGCGTATGATCATTCTTAAATTATCGATAGGTTTCAAGCGCCCGTTTTCCTCATAATACCAAAAGGTCCAACCGTTACAGCTTTGTGAATCTTGAGCCTTTCTGCCCATTGCATGAATAGAACCAGCTTCACCACCATGCATGATTGTACCATCAGCCCTTACAATAGCAGATACTTGCTTCTTGCGATCATAAAGCACTTCTCCAGGATAGAGTAAACCTGCTTCAAGCAAACTGTTAAATGCTACACGTGGTTCGGCTTTTTTTCTGTCCAAAATTGCCAATTCTGGTTTGTCTAAAGGTTTTACCGCTGCAATCCTTTCACATGCCGCATCAATATAATCCTGCTCACGTTCAATCCCCACAAAATCACGTCCCAAGAGTTTTGCCACAGCACCTGTTGTTCCAGAACCAAAAAATGGATCAAGAATAACATCACCAAGCTTACTAGAAGCCATAATAATACGAGCTAATAATGCTTGTGGCTTTTGTGTTGGATGCAATTTGCGCCCTGCCCGATCTTTTAAACGTTCAGCTCCCGTGCAGAGAGGAAAAAGCCAATCTGAACGCATTTGTAGATCCTCATTGGCAGCTTTTAAAGCATCATAATTAAATGTATACTTTTTATCTTTTTGATCTCTAACAGCCCAAATAAGCGTCTCATGAGCATTTTGAAAACGACGTCCTCGAAAATTAGGCATGGGATTATTTTTGCGCCAAATAATATCATTAAGCACCCAAAAACCTAAATCCTGTAATGCCGCACCAACCCGAAAAATATTATGATAAGACCCTATAACCCAAAGCGTTCCATTGGGTTTTAATACACGACGACAGGCAAGCAACCATGCACGCGTAAAAGCATCATAAGCAGAAAAACTCTCAAACTGGTCCCATGCATCATCAACTGCATCCACAAGTGAATGATCTGGACGATATAGAGCGCCATCCAATTGCAAATTATAAGGAGGATCGGCAAAAATCACATCAACGGAATGTTTTGGAAGTTTTTCCAGTACTGCAACACAATCTCCTTTGAAAATTTTATTGCGCCATGGCATCTGTGAGGGAGTACGAATGAAATCTTTTTGAAGATGAATAACTGTCATGAAAAACCCAACAAAATGAACTGAATTTACCCTACAATCAATCAAATTGATTTATAGGCCCGCATTGTCAGTGCATATTTACAAAATAGAGTAAACGTATCGTTAAATTTCTAGAAAATTGATACACATTCTTATTTTTTTTAGAAAAGTAAAGAATTTTTATATTGACAAATCCTTCTTTTCTTTCCTTCAATGTACCGTTTCCATACTTCTTTTCTACTTTTCTACATAAAATAAATAAGAATCACTTTCAAAGCGTCTTTTTATGAAATAAAATTTTCTCAATGGCATTCTTATAAAATTTTTCAATCTATCAATTAAATATAAAGGAATATCTCATGCCTCAAATAGATCTCATTATTTTTGACTGTGATGGAGTTCTGGTAGACTCTGAATATCTCGCAGCAAAAATTGGATCTCAACTACTGAAACAAACAGGATATGAAATATCACCTGAAGAATTAAGTAAACGTTATACGGGACTCATCTTTCGCGATATTCTTCAACGAGTTGAACAGGAAACAGAAAAACCAATTTCTGCTCAGCTCATAGATCAAATGTCAAATCTTTTTCGAGCACAAATAAAAACTGAACTACGTGCTATTGATGGTATTAGAGAAGCAATAGAAACCATTCGGACACGCTATCCCTACTGCATTTGCTCTAATGCAAAAAGCGAAAATATAAAAGAGATGCTCACTGCCGTTGATCTTTATGATCTTTTTCATAATAAAATATTTTCTGCCCCTGAGGTTGGAACAAAAAAAACAAAACCAGCCCCTGATGTTTTCCTTTTTGCCGCACAACAATTACATGCAAAACCGGAAAACACTATTGTTATAGAAGATTCACTCCATGGTGTACATGCTGCATCAGCAGCAGGCATGCGCATCATTGGCTTTACTGGGGGATCCCACAGTTATCTTGGCCACTCTAACGCACTTGCAGAAGCCGGTGCTGAAACAGTTATCGCCAAACATGGCCATTTAAGAGAAGTTTTAGAGGCAATGGCTGTATGGAGAGATTTATCATAAAAGATCTTATGAACGCACCTTAATAAATAAACTCTCTCCGTAACATCTTATCAAGATGCTCTTAGCTCTATTAAGATAGATCTACAAAAGCTATAATACAACTTAGCTCAGTATGATAAAGAACTCGTATATGTCATTATCATAAGTTATGAAAAATTACTCTATTCAATATATATTCTGCTTATTATAGAAAAATACAAATTTTTCTTAATATTTATAATAAAACATAATTTATACAATTTAAAATTAAATCATCTATAATAATATTATAATTAAACACAATGACTAGACAATCTAAACATAAAATTTAGAATATATATAAACAGCATAACTATTATATTAAATAAAATATCATCAAAAAAGATTATATATTAATTATAAGATATATTATGTTAATCGGTTTATAAAAGTTTTTAGATTCTTTCTTGATATACATTAAACAATAAGACAATGAATTATAAATTCACAATTAGTTTTCTTATAATACGCTTTACATATGCCTTTATAATTTATGGTAAAGACGTATTCGTTATTATAATATAATCACCATTTTAATACTATATTATAACCATACAATTTATTATATATTTTATATGAGTTAAAAAATATTATCAAAAATTTATCTATAAGAAGAACTATAATATCTCAATTCTTTATTATAGATATTGAGTTTAATAATTCATATTTTTGTAAGTTATATACCATTAAATACATAACATATTTTAAATAAATTTTATAACATACTTATGTAAAATAAAATACAGCTCATAAAATTCTTATATATTTATAATAAAATATATAAAACATACGTATTTTATTGTTGACTATAAATTCATAGTGAATTATACTATCCGAGATAGTGAGATTTGTATGAACGCTTTGTATTTATTGTGCTATACTTAGCTGACATCTTCAGATGCACTTATCTATTCATATTTATGGTAGTAGAAAATATTTGAGGTAAAAAAATATGGTAAAAGTATTCAATCTTTTTATAGCAGCTACTTTCTTTCTTTCACAAGTTGTGAGTGTAAATGCAAGTCATTTAAGAAATGCTTCTCACAAAGAGGAACCTGTAAATTATGTAGTGGAACAAGTAAAAGACACTACATCCACAGCAGTTAATGTGGCCGCGCTCCATATTCCTGCGGTAAGTTATGGAACGATAACAGAAGACACCGCCAATGAAGGGAGTTTTGAAAAGGTAGTCGATCCATTGACCGTCACAGCAGGGATTATGGCATTTGGATTCGCAATAAATACCATTAGTGCAGTAATAGGATGGATAAAGGATATAATATCAATCTTTAGATAATAATTCCCACGATCAAGCTTCAGAAATGATTTATTATGTTTTTTATTGAGGTTTATGAATACATAATAGAGTAATTTTCTTTCGCTCTAAATAGCAAAACGTTAGAAAGGACATTCTATCCTCTGTATTCATTATGATACTGATAGATCACTTTACCAGTTGCGAGGATAGAATGTTTTCGAGGTAAAATTATGACAAAATTGTTTAAAAATTATATACTAAACGTTTTTATCGTAGCCGTTTTTTTTCTTTCGCAAATTGTAAATGTTAATGCAAATTATCTACAAAACACCCTTACAAAAGAGATTATTATCGATCGCATAACAGGAAAGGAAAAGAATAACCTGATCAGTATAACTGCTTTTCGCTCCCTATTTTATGACTCAAATTTAAATCATAAACCAAAAAATAACGTTATTTCTGAAAGCAACAAAGGAAAAATTGAAAATGTAGCTGAATTTGTTACAATGGGAGTTTTTGATATAGGAATGGCGATTGGATATACAGTAAGTACAGTAGGATTGTTATTAGGTTTTATGATAAATAAAATAATAACTCTTTTTAAATGATCTCATTAAAATCAAAACTTAAATATAAATCGTAAGAAATAAATAACTTAAACTATTCATTCATTATCTGTGATAAAAAGTAAATTATAAATAAAATATATATTTAGAATTAATTATATAAGTTATAATTTTACTCATTTATTTTGTGATAATAGTTTAATAATAAATTATAAATCGAGGTAAAGTTATGATCAAAATATTTAAAAATAACTTGCTAAATATTTTTATAGTGGTTGCTTTTTTTCTTTCACAAGTTGTAAATGTTCATGCCAATCATTTAAATATTGACCATCAGAAAGAAAATATTGCCGTTTCTGTTATAGAACAAGGAAAGCAGAAAGCTATCAATATCGCCACTCTCTTCGTGCCAAATGCCTTTCATGAAACAAAAAATGACGTTGCAGCTGAAGGAAAAATTGAAAAGGTTCTTGGTTCTTATACATTAGGAATTTTTACTGAGGCAGGAGCTCTTGGTTTTGGTTTTGCAACCGGATTTATTATGTCCGTATTGAGCGCGATAATCGGATGGGCAATAGGCAAAACGAAAGCTTAATTAAGTATAAGTAAAAGTTATTTGCTTACTTTTTATACTTTTAAAGTAGCAATTAAATTGCAGTCTGTCTTATATAATTAGGCAGGCTGTTTTTGTGTTTTCTAGATACGGCATAATAGATTACCAATAATATTGTGTAGTAAAATATCATATCTTTTCATATAAAACTGATATTTAGATGAAAAAAACTGCTGTAAGTGCACAATTTATTATATAGAATGCCATGAAATGACCTTATAAAGCTTCCAAAATAAATCATAGGATATTATTTGAGAAAATTAATTTCATATGAATTATTGATTAAAGTAAGAATAAAAAATAATTAAGAACAAGTGCATTTTGGCAAGACAAGTTCTCGATAAACTCTCTCCTGAATATTGATCTTATGCTGGTAAGTGTGATGGTTAGTGTGAAACAAACAAAGGAAAATAGAAAAATATTTCTTGTCTATGATAAAAAATTCGTGAACATTCAATGTATTGCGTCTAATATAAAAAAGAGTCTATACTATTAATTTCTTTATAAAAATAAGAAAACAAACTTCTATTCATTTTATAATTTAAATATTATTAAAAACATGAAACAAATAAATTTACCAAATTTCTGGGAGTAAATGAAGGAAAAAAACTATGAAATATATTAGCACGAGAGGTGAGGCTCCTGCTTTAGGCTTTACTGAAACTATCATGACTGGGCTGGCAAGTGATGGAGGGCTCTATCTTCCAGAAAAATTTCCCCAATTGTCATTTGATGCATTACGAGCGCTTCGCGGTCAGTCCTATACAACAATTGCTAAAACTATTCTTTGGCCTTTTGTGAATAACGAAATCGAATATAACTCTTTTGAAAATATGATTGCTGAATCTTATGCTTCCTTTCGTCATCCAGTAATTTGCCCGTTACGACAAACTGGAACGAATGAATTCATCCTTGAGCTTTTTTACGGCCCTACTCTAGCATTTAAAGATGTCGCAATGCAGTTTCTCTCTCGATTGATGGATAATATTCTAACTAAAAAAAAGAGACGCGCCACAATTATTGCTGCTACATCAGGTGATACAGGTGGAGCAGCAATACAAGCTTTTGCTGGAAGAGAAAATTCAGATGTTTTTATTTTATTTCCTAAAGGATGCGTATCTCCTGTTCAACAAAAACAAATGACAACCAATCAAAGTACAAATGTTTATGCCATTGCCATTGAAGGAAATTTTGATGATTGCCAAGCGCTTGTCAAAGCAATGTTTAATGACCATAACTTCCGACAAAAAAAAGCACTTTCAGGAGTTAATTCTATAAATTGGGCGCGTATTATAGCGCAAATTGTTTATTATTTTTCATCCGCACTTTCCTTAGGAGCTCCTGATAGAGCTGTCTCCTTTACTGTTCCTACCGGAAATTTCGGTGATATTTTTGCAGGTTATGTTGCTGCCCGTATGGGATTACCCATTGCCAAACTCGTCATTGCAACAAATGATAATGATATTCTCGTACGCACATTAACCAGTGGTACTTATGAAATACAACCAATAACCCACACAACATCACCTTCTATGGATATTCAAGTCTCTTCTAATTTTGAACGTTTGCTGTTTGAGAGTGGTGAGCGTGATCCATTGTGGATTTGCAATGCAATGAAAAGCTTGAAAAAAACAGGGCGTTTTAATCTTAACGAAAAGCAACTAAAAAATATTCGTTCTCTTTTTTCTGCTGGGAAAAGTAGTATAATGGAAACAGCAAAAACAATTGACAGTGTTTATAAAGAAAGCGGTTATCTCGTTGATCCTCATACTGCTGTCGCGCTTAAGGTGGCTCGTGAAAATAAACAACCACATATTCCTATGATCGTTCTTGCTACCGCACATCCTGCTAAATTTCCTGATGCTATCAAAAGCGCCTGCGGACTTAATACCCCTCAGCCTCCTTGTCTCAACGATGTCATGGAAGGCGAAGAACATTTTATAGGTCTTGCTAATGATGAAAAAATAATAAAAGATTATATTTCCCTAAAATCGCGTGCATCTTATTAAATTTAGCTGCATTAATTCAAATCAACAATATTCCAATAGCCTTTAAATAAGGTATTGGTCCTGTTTAATGGAGTAATGAACAAATGGGTGTAGATATCAGTCGCCTTAGTAATGGTTTGACTATCGCCACACATACAATGCCACAAATTGAGAGTGTAGCACTCGGGATATGGGTTAAAGTTGGCTCACGCAATGAAACTTTCACACAGCATGGGATTGCCCATCTCCTTGAACATATGGCTTTCAAAGGAACAGAAAATCGTACAGCTTTCCAAATTGCAAGTAATATTGAAGATGTTGGTGGTGAAATAAATGCCACAACCAGTACAGAGACAACAGCCTATTTTGCGCGCGTACTCAAAGGCGATATACCACTTGCTATTGACATTCTAGCCGATATTTTAATGCATTCAAAATTTGACGAAGAAGAATTAGAACGAGAAAAACAAGTTATTCTTCAAGAAATTGGTGCCGCTCATGATGTTCCTGATGATATTGTTTTTGACTACTTTACTGAAACAGCCTTTCGTCACCAATCGCTTGGGCGCTCGATTTTAGGAACACCTAAAACAATCCAATCATTTACATCTGCTGATCTTCATAATTTTATGAACAAACAATATAGTGCAGACCGTATGATCATCGTGGCGGCAGGAGCTGTGCAACACGAAAGTTTCTTGCGAGAAGTTGAAAGTCGTCTTAGCACTTTTCGCCCCCATTCAACAGCACCCCTTACCAATCTTGCCAATTATGTTGGCGGCGACTTTCGCGAATATCGCAATTTAATGGATACACAAATTGTTCTAGGATTTGAGGGACGTGCTTATCATGCACGTGATTTTTATGCTACCCAAATTCTTTCCATTATTCTTGGCGGTGGCATGTCATCACGCCTTTTCCAAGAAGTAAGAGAAAAACGTGGACTATGCTATTCTATTTATGCTTTTCATTGGGGATTTTCAGATACTGGATTGTTTGGCGTTCATGCTGCTACGGGAGAAAAAGGACTAAAAGAACTTCTACCTGTAATTCTTGATGAGCTCTCTCAGGCAAGCAAAAATATTCATGCTAATGAACTCCAACGCGCACAAGCGCAATATCGTGCAAACCTTACAATGTCGCAGGAGAACCCGTCTAGTCAAGCACATCTCATTGCCCGCCAAATGCTTCTTTACGGTCGACCAATTCCCATATCTGAAACAATTGAACGCTTAGATCTTATTACTCCTGCAAGATTGACTGATTTAGCGCAACGCCTTTTTATCAATTCCACTCCAACATTAGCTGCTGTAGGTCCTGTTGGCACCCTCATGCATTTTGATGATTTAACATCACTGCTTTCCTACAAAATAAAGTAAGATTAAAAAAACAAATGCTTTCGCGCATATGAGAGATATAAAAATGACTTTTAAACGCTGCAGTGTAGTAACATACATGGATTTTATGATAAAATTTGCCATTCAAATTCTTCTTGCTAAATAAGTTTTGGAAATATTTATCAAACAGCTGTACAAAACTACACAACTCCCACTTCATGTGATAAAGTGTTCAATAAGCAAAAATATATCTATGTAATCTGAGAAAACATAGTTTATTTTGCCCTACAAAAATGTGAATCTCCGTTAGCTTCGAGATTTTTTGAAGTAAATAAAGAAGAGTTTATCCTTGTATCAAATAGTACAACTTTTCAAAAGAAAATAATAACCGCTTGTTATCTAACATGAATTATAAAAGGGTGAATGTTTTTTTCTCGAAAATTAAAATTAAATATCCTAAAATACTGAGAGTGGGACATTGTGAAGAGTTTGCGTAAAATCATTAATATCATTTTCGTTATAGTCATCAGTTCTTTTGTTCACCTTACATCAGCACAAGCAATTGAACCCGTTAAAATTTCTTCTCAAGATGCTGCTCTTGATCTTTCAAACGCAATAGAAATCCACCGTACAAATAACTCTATCTTTCAAACAAGTACAGCACCAGGACCAGATGGTATCGTATGGCGCATTGAAGTGCAGGCAAAAAGTGAAAAATTTTCTGGAAACTGGGCGGTGTTTTCTCTGGCAAACCCAACAGATGAACAAATAGACCGTCTTATCGTTGCTCCCCATTATCGCATGGCTCTTTCAGGCTTTCTTTGGCCAGACCTTGGATCAGCACGAATTCAGTCTATCACTCCAAGTGAAGGTTTTTCTCTTGACCGTCAACCTAGTGCAAACTCTGATATCTTTCGTATTACGCTTAATCCTGGTGCTGTCGTTACCTTTGTTGCCGAACTTAACTCCGCAAATCTACCGCAAATCTATTTATGGCAGCCTGAAGCCTATAAGGATACAATCAATTCTTATACGCTTTATCATGGTATTCTTCTCGGTATATCAGGTTTTTTAGCTCTTTTATTAACGGTTCTCTTCGTTGTTCGTGGAACAGGACTTTTTCCTGCAACAGCTGCTGTCGCTTGGGCAGTCCTCTTTTATATTGGCATCGACTTTAACTTTTTAAATAAATTCTTTGCTGTGACGCTCACAACGCAACCAATCTGGCGTGCTGCTACAGAAGTAGCGCTTGTTGCTACACTCTTTATTTTTCTTTTTACCTATCTATGCCTTAACCGTTGGCACTATCACTTCAGCTATGGTGCAATTCTATGGACTATTGCTTTTTGTGGTCTTGGAGCATTTGCTATTTATGATCCAACCAAAGCAGCTGGTATCGCCCGTTTGTCATTTGGCCTCACCGCTGTGCTTGGTATCATTTTAATTAGTTATTTTTCACTCCGAAACTATGACCGCGCTATCATGCTTATACCAACATGGCTTCTCATTAGCTTCTGGTGTGTTGGAGCTTATGCTTGCATAGAAGGCTATTTAAACAACGATATTATTCAGCCAGCGTTAGCTGGAGGATTAGTACTCATTGTCCTTCTTATCAGTTTTACTGTCTTACAACAAACTTTTTCCAATGATGCTTTCCATGAAGGAATATTTTCCGATCTTGAGCAACAAGTACTTGCCGCAAAAGGAGCTGGAAATATTATTTGGGACTGGAATGTTGAGCGTGATCGTATTGTCGTACACCCTAATATGACAACCCTTTTTGGCACTGAAGCTCATAAACTCAATGGTTCTATGCGTAACTGGATTTCGGCCTTGCATTATGATGATCGTGAGCGTTTTCAAGCCGTATTGGATATCATTCTTAAAAATAAAAAAGGACGAATTGATCAAATTTTTCGACTGTCTTCTGGTGGTGGCTATTATCATTGGTTCTCTCTTCGCGCACGCCCTGCTATGCAAAAAGATGGGAAAATTACACGTGTCATTGGAACTATTGTCAATATTACCAACCACAAAAAAGCCGAAGAACGCTTATTGCATGATGCTATTCATGATAGCTTAACGGGACTTCCTAACCAACAAATTTTTTTCGACAGATTACAAAATTATACCGCTTTGGCTAAAGCAAATATCAAAATTAGGCCAACCGTCTTTATGATTGATTTTGATAATTTTCGTCAAATTAATCGCAAATTGGGTATAGCTGTTGGTGATACTGTACTACTTGTCATAGCACGACGTTTGAGCCGTCTTATTAACTTTCAGGATACTTTATCACGACTTTCTGCAGACCGTTTTGCAATCATTTTACTCAGTGAAACTGAACCACAGAAAATTGCCGCATTTGCAAATCATCTACATAAAACAATCTCGGCACCTATTTCACTTACAGAAAAACAAATCACACTTTCAACATCAATTGGCTTGGTCACTTGGAGTGAAAGTAGATCAACCGCTAAGGATATTCTAAATGATAGCGAACTGGCAATGATCCGCGCAAAACAAATGGGTGGAAACCATATTGAGCCTTTTCGTCCTAATTTTCGCACTTTAAGCATTGAACATAATACCATGACAAAAGATATTCATTACGCCATAAAACGTAATGAAATAAAAATCCTCTATCATCCTATTCTTAATTTATCAGATGGACACATTATTGGTTTTGAAACAATTGTAGAATGGCATCATCCAAATTACGGTAATCTCAATGTCTCTGATTTTATCAAGATCGTAGAAAATGAACAAATCATTATGGATTTGGCACAATTTATCATTGAAAATGTCGTGATTGATCTTACAAATATACAAGAAAAATTTTCTCAACAGTCGTTCTTTATTTCAATCAATTTGCCAAGCGCAGAAATGGTTCATCCTCGCGTCATCAGTCAATTACGCTCCGTACTGCTTCGTCACCCACTAAAAAAAGAGAGCTTAATGATAGAAATCTCTGAATTTGTCTTAAGAAAAAACCCTGAACAATCAGCACACTTTCTTGAACAAATTAAAGCTCTTGGAATAAATCTTGCACTTGATAATTTTGGGACCGGTTATTCTTCACTTGCTTATCTCGTGCGTTATCCATTCGACATGGTTAAATTGGATCGTTCGTTTATCTCAATCGATTCTGTCAAGAAAAAACTTGTTCTCAAGTCCATTATTAATATGGCAACTGATCTTA
Source organism: Bartonella pachyuromydis (assembly GCF_039543065.1). NCBI lineage: Bacteria > Pseudomonadati > Pseudomonadota > Alphaproteobacteria > Hyphomicrobiales > Bartonellaceae > Bartonella > Bartonella pachyuromydis. The sequence goes on from NZ_BAABJA010000002.1 coordinate 186,365, forward strand.
ATTTGCAGATCATTGCAGAAGGTGTTGAAAATGAAAAAGAAGCACTCTTCCTACGCCAAGAAGGCTGCAAATATGTTCAAAGTACACTTGTTACTAAACCAATCGCCATCGAAGAATTAATTATTCTCGTTCAAAATCATTTCCCTTATATAATGAAACATAATGGATAGGATATTATGTAAAATCAAAAACTTAGAGAATAATAAAGTTCTACGCATGCCCCATTTCAGAAACGAGATAGGCTGGGTTAATCCCCATGCGAACCAAGCTTTCATCATATTTGCGATTTAAATTACTTTCAAAAAGAAAGCTAGGCGATGTAGGACTTATCAACCAACCATTTGTAGAGATTTCTGCTTCAAGCTGCCCGGCTTTCCATCCGGCATAACCTAAGGCTATAAGTGCATGTTGAGGGCCTTTTTCACAACTGATTGCTTTTAAAATATCAATAGTTGCAGTGAAGCAGATCTTATCTGCAATAAAAACAGTTTCTTCACAGGCATAATCATCAGAATGCAGTACAAAACCACGTGAAGGATCAACTGGTCCACCATAACGTACTGGAAATTTTTTTATTGGTTCAGAAAGACATTTTTTTTGGCCACTGTTTATAACCCCAAGATGAAGTAAAAGCTCTGGAAAGTCAATATGATGCAATTGATTGAGAATAATTCCCATAGCACCAGCATCAGAATGCGCACAAACATAAATAACAGAACGAATAAAGCGTTTATCATTCATCCCTGGCATTGCTATAAGCAACTGTCCACCCAAAAAGCTATTACATTGCTTCATCAATCTGTTATTCTCCATAATTTACATGATAAGGTTCACTTTAGTTAGTACAATAGGAAAATAAAGTTCCAATGAAAAAAAATCAAATATTTATAAGTTTTAAAAATATTATCATTCGCCTTTATAAAAAACTTTTCGTTACTTTAAGCTTAACATGCGTAATTTTAGGATTATTTAACATCCCTGTCAGTGCTCAAATACAACAAAATACATATCTTTTTGCAACATCTTGGTATGAATCAGATGGTGGCCGTATCAGATTAGCTATTACCAATCCCTCTCCTTCTGGAATAAGAGAGGGCTTTATTGAAATTGTTCTGAAACAAGGATGGAAAACATACTGGCGTAATCCAGGTAATTCGGGCATAATACCATCTTTTAACTTCAATCAACAGGTTTCTTATGAAATCTTTTATCCCACACCACAACTCTATGAAACAGAAAATGACTGGTCACTAGGCTATAAAGATAAAGTGGTATTACCCTTCAGTGTTTTTGGTTCAGACAAAAATTTAAGTGGTGCTTTAACACTTGGATTATGTCATAAAATTTGTCTTCCACTCACTGTTAACTTTGATTTTTCTCCTTCTGTTGAAAAAATCATTCCTCTCCCTTTATCCTTATTAAAAAAGGCTCAAAATGCCTTACCCCTTACCACACATCATGAATTTAAAATAAGTGCCGAAAAAGACGCAAATGCCCTCTTCATCAAAATACAAAGTAAAAACAAAGCTACACCTTCTTCTCTCTTTTTAGATGGAGGGGAAATGCAAATTGGACCAGCAAAAAAAGTCCGTGAGAATGCGGAATACACACTCTTTAGCGCTCCACTCTATTTCATACCAGATGGGGAAAAATACACCATTTTTTATACAATTTCTTTTAAAGAGCATACGTTTAGTGGAACGTTAGAAATCTTATAGTCAATATATTGATTTACAATAATAATTAATATTTTCATAACTTGAATGAGAGAAGCGAATATTGCAAATTTCTCTCATTTTAAGCATACTTATGATGAATCAATCAACATTATTGTGTTGCGTATCAGTAAGAAGAAATCACATGTGGGTAAAAACCATTGGAGAAAAGAATAAAGATAGTTTTTATAAACCACCTTTAAGCAAGGACTGTTGTAACATTTTGAACTAAAAATAATATGAGATGACGCTTATAAAGGTATAATATAGTAATGCATTATGGCTTATTCACAGATACCGTTGTGAAATAAATTTGCAAATACAGAGCTATTTCTTATAGAATCTCACTCTTTTCTACTTCGTGATAAAAGAGCAAAGCTTACAAAAAACTATTTTGAAAAATATCCATTTTCACGATATTTAGTGATTGCTTTACGAGCAAGTGCATCCGCGCGCTCATTGTCTGGATGGCCAGCATGACCTTTTACCCAATGCCATCTCACAGTATGACGAGAACAGACATCTTCAAGAGCTTGCCATAACTCTATATTTTTTACAGGGCTTTTTGATGTCGTACGCCAATTATTTTTCTTCCAACCTTCAAGCCATGTGGAGATACCGTTGCGTACATAAATCGAGTCCGTATAAAGATCGACTAAGCAAGGCTCTTTAAGCGCTTTTAAGGCAGAAATCGCTGCCATCAGTTCCATCTGGTTATTGGTGGTGTGCGCCTCTCCACCATAAAGTTCACGTTCATGGCCATTCCAGCGCAAAATCGCTCCCCATCCTCCAACTCCAGGATTACCGGAACAAGCACCATCTGTATAAATTTCAACGATTTTTTGTTGACTTAACATAGACTTTAAAAACCCAACTCACTCCGTGAACCTACACGACTAAAAAAACAAAGCTTATGCCAATATTCTCGTGGATCTTTCTTAATGACAAGGCTCTTTGGCGGTGTATTAAACCAATCATAAAGGCGCGTGAGTAAAAAACGTAAAGATGCACCACGCGCTAACAGAATCATTGCATTCAATTCTAAAGAGAGCAATGGTCTTATTTTTTGATAATTTTCTAATAGCCTACGCGCTTTGGTAAGGTTATAGGAATGGTCTGGTTCAAAACACCAAGCATTTAAGCATATAGCTAAATCATAAGCAAAAAAATCACTACAAGCAAAATAGAAATCTATAATACCAGAAAGACGATGATTCAAAAAAAACACATTATCATTAAATAAATCAGCATGAATAATGCCTGTTGGTAAATTAGACGGCCAATTTTCTTGCAAAAAAGCTAATTCCATATCAATTTTTTGCCCGAACTCTCTTAACAACGCATCTTTGCTCGTTTGGCAATGTTCCCATAATAATCTCCAGTCCATAACAGAAAGAGTATTTTTACGACTAAGTGTAAAATCCCGCCCTGCTAAATGCAATTGTGCTAAACCAGTTCCCACTTCACCACAATGATCTATATCAGGTTGGCGAATCCATATTCCTTCCAAAAAAGTAATAATAGCAGCAGGGCGCCCTGCTAATTCACCAATCATTGTCCCGTCATTTTGCACCACCGGTTGAGGGCAAAGAATGCCCCGCTGGTTTAAATGCTGCATAAGACTGCAAAAAAAAGGTAAATCATCTTTTGAAATACGTTTTTCATAAAGCGTCAGAATAAACCTACCTTCTGTTGTATGGAGCATAAAATTAGAATTTTCGATCCCTTCTTCTATACCTTTATAGGATACAAGCGAACCTATCGAATAGCGTGTTAAAAATATCTTCAAATCATCCCGTTGAATGTCTGTATAAACCGCCATTATTTTGCTTTCGTTATAGGCATAATTGTATCTCGATTTTTATTTTTCTGCGTCTCAGCTCGACCATTAACAAACGCCATATCTTGAGGCGTTAAAGTGATATCACGTAATTCGCGACTCACCAAAAATGCCTCTGTCTCTACTGCTGTTTCTGCTAATTCTATTGTAACGTTATAACGTTCACGAAACGCTGAAATAATTTCATCAATAATAATTTCGGGAGCAGAAGCCCCAGCTGAAAGACTCACAACAGAAAGAGCTCTAAGGCTATCAAAATCAATTTCATCAACACGCTGAACTAAAATAGACTGCCGTGCACCAAATCTCTCAGCAACTTCTACTAAACGTCGTGAATTAGAAGAATTTGGTGCTCCAACAATCAAAAATAAATCACTTCCCATTGCTGCTGCCTTCACGGCTTCTTGTCGGTTTGTGGTTGCATAGCAAATTGATTCAGCAGCTGGAGCTTCTAATGTAGGAAAACGTCGCTGCAACACATCGAGAACCTCTGCTGTATCTTCAACTGAAAGCGTTGTTTGTGTGACAAACCCTAATTTATCGGGTTCATCTGGCTGATAATGTAGAGCATCTTCAATTGTTTCAATTAATGTCACAGCCCCTTTTTCTAGCTGTCCCATTGTTCCTATCACCTCAGGATGACCAGAATGGCCAATTAATATAACATGACGGCCATGACGTTGATGCCGTATCGCTTGTTTATGAACTTTAGAAACCAACGGACATGTAGCATCAAGATAAAACAAATTATAGCGACGAGCCTCTTCTAGTACAGATTTTGGTACACCATGGGCAGAAAATACAACAGGTTGACTACGGTGTTCTTCTGGAATCTCATCAAGTTCTTCAACAAAAATTGCTCCACGTTGCTGCAATCCTTCAACCACATAGCGGTTATGTACAATTTCATGACGAACATAAACTGGTGCACCATATTTTTTTAATGCAAGCAAAACAATCTGAATAGCACGATCAACTCCTGCACAAAATCCACGTGGACCGCAAAGACGCATTGTTAAAGGAGGAAGTATAGACATAGACCATCCCTAATATCTCTAACTTTGACCATATGTTCGAATCAACAACCCATATGTATTATACAAACAGTATAAAGAGGAAAGGTAATACACCCCTCTTCATATAATGACCTGTACCATATAGCCTATTTCTATAGCACTTATTTTATTTTAAGATAAAACTCTTTTAAGTTTGCACTTTCACTCTATTGTATTAGAGGGCAATAAAGGACCATACAAGAGATTCAATTAAAAGAATTCCAAAGAGAACTGCCAAATAAAGCAATGAAAAGAAAAACACTTTTCTTGCCATTACAATGGTTGTATCATGCGTATCAGTTTTCCACAAACGATAAGAGAAGTAGATGAAGATAATGCTTAAAATGGTTGAAAAAATGCCATAAAAGATTCCCCCAAGACCAGTAATGTAAGGCCCTATTGCAGATATAGCCATAAGAATAGTGTAAAATAAGATCTGTTTTTTTGTCGAATACTCACCTCGTACATTAGGCATCATAGGAATGCCTGCTGCCTCATAATCAAGAGATGAAAAAAGAGAAAGGGACCAAAAATGTGGTGGTGTCCACATGAAAATGATTAAAAATAACAAGAAACTGTCAAGACTCACAGTCCCTGTTGTGGCAGCCCATCCAATCATTGGTGGGAAAGCTCCAGAGGCACCACCAATAACAATATTTTGTGGCGTTGTACGCTTTAGCAAAATCGTATAGATAACGACATAAAAGAAAATTGTAAAAGCAAGAAAAAGTGCTGAAAACCAATTAATGAAGCTCCCCATCATCAATACAGAAAGCATCGAAAGCATCATGCCAAAAATAAACGCCGTCTTGGGGGTGATCTTACCCATAGGAATGGGACGATTTTTGGTACGTTCCATCACGGCATCAATATCCGCATCATACCACATATTAAGTGCTCCCGCACTACCAGCACCCACAGCAATACAAAAAATTGCCAAAAAACTACAAAATGGATTCATTGAAACAGGTGACACCACTAATCCAACTAAAGCTGTAAAGACAACAAGAGACATAACTCGTGGTTTTAATAATGCAATATAATCACCAATACCAGATTTTGGCGGCATTGATTTATCAACTGCAGCCGATAATTCTCCTGAAACAGACATTCCACTCAAAGACCTTTTTCATTTTTGTCATCCACAAACAAACATTGTCTAGCATATGGGAATGACTCATTAATATCACTGTGTTTTTAGAGAACATATTAAGACACCTCTCCTATTTGTATCCCCTAAAAATAGATGAAAATATTTGCAAAAAAACATATTTTCTAACATATATTATTTTTCTACATTACAAACGTATCATAAAAAGTACAGCATACCAAATACCATAAAGCAACGCTAAACACTCTACCTTCTGTGCTATCTTGCTTTTTCTATTTTTGCTTTTATTTCTCATAGTTGTATATATAGATTAATATGTTTTCGTAAACATTGGTTTTGTGTTATAATGTCATGATTTCGGTTCAAAAATTTATTTTTATGCAGAGCTATACACAAAAAAGGTATAGTGGTGAGGTAGTTAGGGTTTCCTGTGATACTTTATAAAAAATTCTTTGTTGTTGCTGTTATTTGCACACTTTATAATGCCTTTCTCCATCATGCTACTGCACAGACATCTCATGTGCAAAATGCCCCTGCTCCACAAACCTATGGTGCATGGACAAAGGTTTGCTCTCTACCACCAGGCACACCTAATATGCAATGTGAAGTTGTACAAAATGTACACACACAAAATCGTCACGATATTACGCTCCGTGTTACATTTTACAAACTCCCTAAAAATCAAGGAACTCTGATGCGCGTTTTTGTTCCAAGCCGTGTTGAATTGCGCCCTGGTGTGGGACTTAAAATTGATGATAAAAATATGGGAAGATTAGAATATCGTCGGTGTCTTGGTGATAATTGTGTTGCTGAAGCTGTTCTCAAAGAAGACATCTTACAGCGCTTTTTTAAAGGCAAAAAAGCAACCTACTTCATTTTTACAACCCCTGAGCAAGCAGTTGGAGGAGTTGTTGATCTTCATGGTCTGAGTGATGCCTATGCAACTCTACCAACATAATAGAATCTGTGCACATTCAATAATGAAAATTTTATAATACACTTCACAGCTTTTTAAATAAAATAAGTGGAAACCTTCTTGGTGCCCCTGAAAATAGGATAATTCTTATGAAATCGCTTATTGATCATTTTGATATTGCAGCATCTAAAGTGCAATCACTTGTACAAGAAACGCTTCATCATGCTGATGATGGTGAGCTTTACCTAGAATATACAGAAAGCGAATCTCTTTTATTTGATAATGGACAGCTTAAAAATGGCTCATTTCATCAAGATATGGGATTTGGTTTGCGCGTGGTTGCTGGAGAAGCAACTGGATATGCACATTCTAGTGAATTATCAGCTGCTGCACTTAAACGTGCTAGTGAAGCTGCAAAAGCTGTTACCTATCATAATCATGCAGGCCCCTATAGTGTAGCACCTCAAAAAACCAATAAAAGGCTTTATCAACCACATAATCCCCTTGATGCCCCATCATTTGAAGAAAAAAGTACACTTTTGCAAAAAATTGATACCTATTTACGGGCTAAAAATGATAAATTGCATCAAGTGACCGTTTCTCTTTCTGGTTTACTACAGCATGTTGAAATTTTACGAGCAGATGGGTATTTAGTTCGTGATGTACGTCCTCTTGTACGACTTGCCATATCTGTGGTTGCTGCCGAAGGTAGTCGGAGAGAAAATGGTTTTTATGGATGTGGTGGGCGGCAAGCATTTAGCCAATTTATTCGCGAAGAAAATTGGAAAAAAGCTGCGGATGAAGCCTTGCGTATGGCTCTCATCAACTTAGAAGCAGAAGCTGCTCCAGCAGGAACATTTGATGTTGTCTTAGCTAATGGATGGCCTGGCGTTATGCTTCATGAAGCCGTAGGCCATGGTTTAGAAGGTGATTTTAACCGCAAAAAAACCTCTGCTTTTTCTGAACTTTTGGGACAACAAGTTGCCGCAAAAGGTGTTACAGTTGTGGATGATGGTACAATTCCCCAGTGCCGTGGTTCACTCACCATTGATGATGAAGGAACCCCATCAGGATATAACGTTCTTATTGAAGATGGAAAACTCATTGGTTTTATGCAAGACAGGCTGAATGCTCGACTTATGGGGATGAAGCCAACAGGAAATGGGCGACGAGAATCCTATGCGCATGCACCAATGCCAAGAATGACCAATACAATGATGTTAGGAGGAGATAAAACACCTGAAGAGATTCTATCTTCACTCAAAAATGGTATTTATGCTGTTTCGTTTGGCGGAGGACAAGTTGATATCACTTCTGGAAAATTCGTTTTTGAATGTACCGAAGCTTACAGAATAGAAAATGGCAAAATTGTTTCTCCCATTAAAGGTGCAACCCTTATCGGAAACGGACCAGATGCTATGAAACGTATCACCATGATTGGCAATGATAGCAAACTTGATAATGGTATTGGTATGTGTGGGAAAGCTGGACAAAATGTTCCTGTTGGTGTCGGACAGCCTCATTTGCGCATTAATAATATGACAATTGGTGGAACAGCACTTATGACGTAATAAGCTGGCAGCAGTATTTATCTTTATCATCTCAAAATGTTGCCCCTTCCTTTTGCATTAAGGTGATTTCGAGAAGAGATGTATTCATCTTTTCTCGAACAGTTTTTATTTGTACGTTCTCTCCTCTTATGAGAAGCAAATAGATATTTTTTGTGTTTCATCACAAAACGAAATAAATAAGGAATTCTATTGTATCAGTACTCTCGTTCAATTTGAAAAGAGACAAACTCTTCTTGTAAACCAATTTATGCGTTATTTGAAAAAATAACAAAAGCAATTTGGTTTAAAAAATCTCAAATAAAATTTAAGAGAGCTTTTTCATTTAGGTTAAAGCTTCCAGCCTGTCTTTGCTTTGCGCTTGCTTAAAAGAGCAACAATTTCAACATGGGGTGACCATAAAAATTGATCAATTGGTATGACTTGTTCTATCGTATATCCCCCCGCAACGAGGAAAGATAAATCACGAGCAAGGGTCATAGGATTGCATGAAATAGCCACAACATAAGGAATTGTTATCTTCGCCAATTCACGCACTTGTTCTTCTGCACCAGCGCGTGGAGGATCGAAAACAACAGCGTCAAAACACTCAAGTTCTTTTATAGAAAGTGGGCGGCGAAAAAGATCCCGTTTTTCATAAGTTACTGTTTTCAAGCCGGTTGCAGAACGCGCTGCTGAAGCTAAATTTGCTAATGCTGTTTCATTATTTTCTACCGCATGAACATTCATCTTTTTGGCCATACGTAAAGTAAATGTTCCTACCCCTGAAAATAAATCAAGAGCATTCCTTGCTTTTTTTACATGAGCCAAAATAATATTGCCCATCATATTTTCTGCTTCAGATGTTGCTTGGAGAAAACCACCAGCAGGAAACTCAACACAGATATCTCCAAAGTAAATCAACGGTTTTTCTCGTTCAATCAAAACTTCCCCTTCGACAGATAAACGCGTAATTCCACATGCTAAAGCTATATGAACCATTTTTTGACGAACTGACTCATGGCGTATAATACAACCGCTGAAAGCAACATCTAAACCATTTGCAATGCGTGTTATGGTAATATGAAATCGTTTGGAATCATTGCTTAGAAGAGTACAGAGTTTCCTAATATCTCTTAGTTTAGATATAATCTCTAAACAGCTTACTGGACATTCCTCAACAGCTACAATCTCATGAGAAATATGACGATTAAAACCTACCTTATAACCTTGTGATGTCATAGAGGCTGTGAGAATAATACGCCGACGGCTATAAGGCTTACCTTCGATTAAAGGTGAAACAACAATATTAAGTCCATATTCTTTCAACGCATTTACAACCAACTGTTGTTTCCATATGCGATAAGCATCAGCATGCCAATGTTGAAGCGCACAGCCTCCACATTCTCCAAAATGCCGGCAAAGAGCTTCAATGCGCTCTGGTGATTTTTCTTTTAATGCTATCAGTGTCGCGTATTTTCCATGAACGGCGATTTCAGCGCTCTCTCCTGGTAAAGTAAAAGGAACATAAATGAGGCCATGTAATGTTTTTATAACACCATGACCATTCTCTCCAATATGATCTATTATGACATTGTTATTCACTGTTGTTTTTCTCCGAATAACAAATATTCCAAATTACCATCACCACCTGCAATAGGTGAAGGGATCAAACCTTTTGCATTCCAGCCTTTTTGCGTATTGAGCCAATTTAAAAGTCTGTCAGCAGTTTTTTGAGCCATTGCTGGATCTTTCAATATCCCGCCCTTACCAAGATGTTGACGTCCAACCTCAAATTGAGGCTTTACCAATAAAACGGCTTGTGCGCCTTTTTTTGCTAAAGACAAAGCAGAAGGCAATGCAAGTGTGAGAGAAATAAAGCTAACATCTGAAACAATGAGATCAATTTTTCGTCCGTTCAAATGTTCCTGTTTTAAATCTCTCACATTTAAACCTTCTAATAAGGTTATCGCACTGTTGTTCAATAAACGTGCATCCAATTGATGATGACCAACATCTACAGCAATCACATGATCGGCTCCACGTTCTAAGAGAACTTGTGTAAAACCACCAGTCGACGCACCAATATCAAGAGCAGTCGCTTTATTTGTGACAATCGGAAAAACATCAAGTGCACTGATTAATTTTAATGCTGCACGCGAAACGTAATTCTGTGCTGGATCGCAGACAATAATCTGTGCATCATCAGAAATGATTTGTCCCGCTTTGAAAATGATCTCACCATTAACCTTAACAGTCTGACGTATAATAGCATCACGTGCCCGCGAACGCGTTTTAAAAAAGTTTTTTTCAACTAAAAGAATATCGAGCCTTTTTCCGGCAGTCATCTCATACTCGACTATCTTGTACTGTCCGAATCTTACGTCTCAAAGCAGAAAAAACCGTGTTGATAATACCAACAGCATCAAGTCCCATACGCGAAAGAACTTTCTCTGGTGAACCATGATTTAAATATTCATCAGGAAGTTTTAATGTACGAATTTTCAAACCACGTTCTAAGAGCCCTTCTTGTGCCAAAAATTGTAATAAATGTGCTCCAAATCCACCCATCGCACCTTCTTCAATTGTGACTAAGACTTCATGCTCACGAGCCAAATGACACATTAAATCCTTATCCAAAGGCTTTGCAAACCGCGCATCTGCTACCGTTGTAGATAATCCTTCTGCATCCAATGTATCAGCAGCCACCAATACTTCTGACATACGTGTTCCAAAACAAACTAATGCTATCTTGTTTCCTTCACGCAAAATACGCCCTTTTCCGATCTCTAATAACGTACCACGCTGTGGCAAATCCACACCAACACCTTCACCACGCGGATAACGAAAAGAGATAGGCCCCTGATCATAAGCTGCCGCAGTGCGCACCATATGCATAAGTTCTACTTCATCAGAAGGCGCCATTACAACAAATTCAGGAAGAGTAGCCAAAAATACAATATCAAAACTGCCAGCGTGTGTTGCACCATCTGCCCCTACAAAGCCTGCTCGATCAATAGCAAAACGCACGGGTAATTTTTGAATCGATACATCATGAATAATCTGATCATAAGCGCGCTGTAAAAAAGTAGAGTAGATCGCAACAAAAGGCTTATATCCTTCACAAGCAAGACCCGCAGCAAAAGTAACTGCATGCTGCTCAGCAATACCAACATCAAACATTCTTTCAGGAAATTTTTCAGCAAAAGCATCAAGACCTGTCCCCGTTGGCATTGCTGCAGTTATACCCACAATCTTATCATCATGTGTAGCTTCTTCTATTAAAGCCCTAGAAAATACTTTAGTATAGGGAAGAGCGTTACTTGATGCTTTAACCTGTTTGCCTGTTATAATATCAAAACGGTTAACACCATGATATTTATCAGATGCTTCTTCAGCAGGAGGATATCCTTTGCCTTTATGCGTCACGACATGTACCAAAACAGGACCATGCGGATATTGGCGAACATTTTTTAAAACAGGTAATAAATGCTTTAAATTATGACCATCTATTGGTCCAACATAGTAAAAACCAAGCTCTTCAAACAAAGTCCCTCCAACCAAAAGTCCACGTGCAAATTCCTCTGAAAGACGTGCTTTATCTAAAAAGAACTTAGGCAATTTTTCACCCAGTATCTTTATCCGTTCGCGTAAACTACGGTAAGCAGGACGAGAAACTAACCTAGCAAGATGCGCACTCATAGCACCCGTAGGCGGTGCAATAGACATATCATTATCATTCAAAACAACGATCAAACGTGCATCTAAAGCACCTGCATTATTCATCGCTTCATAAGCCATACCAGCAGACATAGCACCATCACCAATGACAGCAACGACATTCCGCCTTTCCTCCGCTTTCAAAGCGCTCGCCACTGCCATGCCAAGGCCAGCCGAAATAGAAGTAGAAGAATGCCCTGCTCCAAATGGATCATATACACTCTCTGAACGCTTGGTAAAACCTGATAAACCACCTTCTTGACGCAATGTACGAATTCTCTCTCTGCGCCCTGTTAAAATTTTATGTGGGTAGGCTTGATGACCAACATCCCAAATAATTCTATCCTCAGGTGTATTAAAAACATAATGCAATGCAACAGTGAGCTCAACAACACCAAGTCCCGCACCAAGATGACCTCCTGTCATAGAAACTGCATCTATTGTTTCTGCGCGTAACTCATCAGCTAACCTTACCAAATCAGACTCAGGCAACGACCTCAAGTCATGTGGTAAACAAATACGGTCAAGCAATGGTGTCAATACTCGAGACAAAAAAAGCTCCTTAATATTATCTCATAAAACAGAGTGTAATGGTAAAAATATACCGTTTCTCTTCTTCTATTCGTAATTTTACATATTTTTATTAGAAAACGTACTCTATTGATGATGATTGATGATTTTTCTCATTTATTCACTTATTTCATAAAAAAAAACGATAAAATACGCGCTCTTAAACTCAATTATCGTATCTCTTGATTTGACAATAAATATCTCTGAATTACTAAATATTATTCAGAATCAAGGGGTTCTACACCTTCTGGAGAACCTCCCTCTGAAAGTTGAATTTTCTCAACTTTAGCTTCAGCAACTTTCAAGAGTTTCTCACAATGTTTTTTAAGAGACTCACCACGCTCATAAATATCAATTGATTGTTCTAAAGGAACATCACCACGCTCTAGATTTTCAACAATCACTTCAAGTTGCTTAAGTGCTTCTTCAAAACTTAACGCTGTAATATCTCCCTTTTTTATCTCTTGTTTCATGTAATCCTCATAAAATACCCGTTCTGGATATACGAATTCCAAAATCTTCTAAACCCATATAATGGCACTCTTTAGAAGCATCAACAACAATAGAACGAATTCCTAAATGTTTTAAAATTTGTGATCCTAAACCAATTTGGCGCCATTCTTTTTCACGTTCAATGGCCTGTACATGGCTTTCTGAACCTTTTCTTGCCATCTCTTGAATGCCCGATTGTATACCAACAGATCCCTCACGCAAATAAACAAACACGCCACATTTTTCCTTTTTCATCATACACTGCATGACAACTGTAATATCTGAAGATTGTCCAAAAACATTTTGCAAAATATTTTCACGATGCAAATATACAGGAATATTCTCACCCTCACAGATATTGCCAAAAATGACTGCAATATGTTGCACTGCTTCCCAAGGAAGCTGATAGCTTTGAACAATAGCTGGCCCTATTGATGTTTCAATAGGCATTTCTCCAATATGTTTGATCAAAATTTCTTTACGTTGGCGGTAAGCAATCAAATCTGCAACGGTTATGATGTGCAATTGATTCTCTTGTGCAAATCTTGTGACTTCATCTCCATGTTTTACGCTACCATCGTCATTGACCAATTCACCAATAACGCCGACCGGTGGTAAACCAACCAATTTACATAAATCAACAGCTGCTTCCGTGTGACCTGAACGCATGAGAACCCCCCCTTCATGCGCAATCAACGGGAAAATATGTCCTGGACGAATAAAATCGCTTGCGCTAGCATTTGAATTAGCAAGATTACGCACTGCTAATGTACGGTCGTACGCTGAAATCCCTGTCGTTGTTCCATGTTTAAAATCAACAGTCACAGTAAATTGGGTACGATGCGCTGAATTATTATCGGATACCATAGGAACAAGATTAAACCGTTGCGCTTCTTCTTTTAGCATAGGAGCACAAACAATGCCTGTTGTATGACGAATAATAAATGCCATCTTTTCTTCTGTACAATGGGCAGCAGAAAGTGTTAAATCACCTTCATTTTCACGATCATCATCATCGGTAACCACGACAATTTCACCACGTTCAAAAGCTTGAAGTGCTGAAACAATTTTTTTTTCGTCATACGCCATTATTCACCTTTCAAATTATCCAACCTGACCGCGATGTCTTAGATAATGATCAGCAATAACACAAGCGATCATTGCTTCACCAACAGGAACAGCACGAATTCCAACACAGGGATCATGGCGTCCCTTTGTTACAACACTTATTTCATTACCATCAACGTCAATTGAACGACGAGGGGTTAAAATTGATGGGGTAGGTTTCACAGCAAAACGAGCCACAATTGGCTGTCCACTTGATATTCCACCTAAAATACCACCTGCGTGATTGGACAAAAAAAATGGTTTTCCATCACTTCCCATCCGTATCTCATCTGCATTTTCTTCTCCTTTCAGGCGCGCTGCTGCAAAACCATCACCTATTTCTACACCTTTCACCGCATTAATCGACATGAGTAATGATGCGATGTCCTGATCAAGTTTTGCATAAATAGGTGCCCCTAAACCTGCCGGAACATTTTCTGCAACAATCTCAATAACAGCACCAACAGATGAACCATCTTTGCGTACTTTATTGATATAATCACTAAAAACCTGCACCATTTCTGCATCAGGCGTAAAAAAAGGATTATTATCAACCTCTGACCAGTTCCAATGATCGCGATTGATCGTATGGGGACCAATCGCTATGACAGCTCCTCGTACAATCAAATCAGGAACAACTTTACGAGCGACGGCGCCGGCTGCAACACGTGCAACCGTCTCGCGTGCTGAAGCACGTCCTCCACCACGAAAATCACGAATACCATATTTAACATCATAGGTATAATCCGCATGACTAGGACGATACTGATGAGCAATGGAACCATAATCCTTAGAACGCTGATCCGTATTTCGAATCAATAGAGAAATCGGCGTCCCCGTCGTTATCAACGTTGTCCCATCATCCTGAACAACAATTCCTGAAAGTATCTCTACTTGATCTAACTCTCCACGTTGCGTTGTATATCGAGATTGTCCTGGTCTGCGTTTATCAAGATAAGATTGAATATCTGAAAGGGTAAAAACAATCCCTGGAGGACAACCATCAATGACACAGCCAAGAGCAGCTCCATGGCTTTCACCCCATGTTGTTACACGAAACAAATGACCAAATGTATTATGCGACATAAAAAATGCCTCGTTTCTCTGTCAAAAATATAGGCAACTACAGTCTATGTTGTATCGTATAAAAACAATTTCTATCTAAAAATACCATTAGCCATTTTAAATCCAATCAAAGCACTTTTATCAAATGATAACTTTACTCTTTAACAACAGAAATGTCTGGCGCATCAACAGCTTTCATCCCTATAATATTATAGCCTGAATCCACATGATGTACTTCACCCGTAACAGAACGAGACAAATCTGAAAGAAAATAAAGAGCAGAATCACCTACTTCTTCAATTGTTACCGTACGACGCAAAGGGGCATTATACTCATTCCATTTTAAAATATAACGGAAATCACCAATGCCAGAAGCCGCTAAAGTTTTGATTGGTCCTGCAGATATAGCATTAACACGAATATGTTGAGGCCCTAAATCCACTGCTAGATATTTCACGCTCGCTTCAAGAGCTGCTTTTGCAATTCCCATCACATTATAGTTGGGTACAACCTTTTCTGCACCATAATAACTCAGTGTTAAAATTGAACCACCATCTGGCATTAATTTCTCTGCACGCTTTGCCAAAGCCGTTAAAGAATAAACAGAAATATTCATGGTCATCATAAAATTCGATTCGCTTATATCAATATAACGACCGCTTAATTCATCTTTATCAGAAAAACCAATAGCATGAACTAAAAAATCGAGTTTGCCCCATTTCTTCTCTATTTCGCTAAAAACCGCATCCATAGATGCACTATCAGAAACATCACAATGACCGCAAACAAACCCTTCTACTTCCTCAGCCAAAGGCTCAACACGTTTTTTCATCGCCTCACCCTGATAGGTAAAAGCAAGCTCCGCCCCTGCATTACTCGCCG
Organism: Bartonella pachyuromydis; assembly: GCF_039543065.1. Lineage (NCBI taxonomy): Bacteria > Pseudomonadati > Pseudomonadota > Alphaproteobacteria > Hyphomicrobiales > Bartonellaceae > Bartonella > Bartonella pachyuromydis. Next base: position 202,385 of record NZ_BAABJA010000002.1, read on the forward strand.
CTTTAGCTATCCCCCAAGCGATAGAACGATTATTGGCCAATCCCAAAATTAAACCACGCTTGCCGTACAATAAACCATTACCCTTAGCCATTAGCACTGCCCCATTGTTACTTAAAATTAATATTATTTATCTGCCTATGGCATAGGTCAACTTTTTCTTCAAGCAATTGCTTTCAAATCAAACAAAAACTATGCTTTTATATCACTTAAATATTAGCTTTTCTGCATTTGTAAAAACTGTTCTAACCCAGCATCTCCACCTTCTGGCAACATAATACGAACATGCACATAAAGATCGTCTCTTGTACCATTTTTTAAACGAAGGCCTTTTCCCTTCAACCGTAAAACACGATCAGAGCTTGACCACGCAGGAATCGTTAAAACCACACGCCCTTCTAAAGTCTCAACTTCTTCTTTTGCTCCCAAAACAGCATGTTTTAAGGAAACTGGTAAATCAAGATGGAGCGCTCTTCCTTCAACCCGAAAACGAGAATGTTTTTGAATTTGGATGGTTATCAACGCATCCCCTGCTTGCCCATAAGTCACTTCTTCTCCTTGGCCCTTTAAACGAATGGTTTGACCATCTTCAACATAGTCTGGAAGCTTAATTTTTAATCTTTTTCCATTAGGGAAAACGGCTTCAACCTTTTCTGCACCAACCATCTGCTCCAATGTGATAGAAAGATTGGCACGAACATGCGCCCCTTGTTGTGGTCGATTATACCGTGCAGAATTTGAAAATCCCCCTCCTCTCCCAAACAAATCTCGAAAAATATCACTCGCGTCAAAGCCTGTGCTTCCTGAAGAAGCAAAATCAAAACCTTTTGCCCTCCCTGAAAAAGGATTGTGACTATTGCCAAAATTTTCACCAGCACCATAAGCTTGATAAAGTGGTTTTCCTTCCATATCAATTTCACCACGGTCAAATTGTGCTCTTTTATCTTTATCACCTATGATCTCGTAAGCCTGATTAATTTCAGAAAACTTCTCTTTAGCCCTTGCATCATCCATATTGTGGTCTGGATGATATTTCTTTGCTAATTTCCTAAATGCCGATTTAATTTCTTGCGGTTTTGCGGTACGTGCCACACCCAGAATTGTGTAGGGATCACGCATATTGCCCTCTTTTCAATTTTTCTATTTTCAAAACATCAAATGATAGGTTGTTCAATATTCCTCTTAGCTTCATCAATCTTTTCTCAAGAATGATTTTTCATTTCTTTATATGTCTATAAAGAAACCAAAATACCAGATAAAAGAGATATTTTATTTGATATAGCTCATGGCAGTCTATGCTAAAGATAAAAATGATTAAAGTACCATAATAGTACATGACGGCATTGGCTTTTTGAAATAGGAAAAAATAGCACTTTATTTTTTAATGATAACGTTTTTTACTCCTACTCATGGATCCGGAGATATTATGAGCACTAAAGTACAAACAGATGACGATCTTATCCAAATGCAAAAACCTTTTGCACTTTTTGCAAAGTGGCTTGAAGAAGCAACCATGAGTGAAGTAAATGATCCTAATGCTATGGCATTAGCAACAGTTGATGAAACAGGATTACCTAATGTTCGTATGGTGCTTCTCAAAGATCACAGTTCTCAAGGCTTTGTTTTCTATACCAACTATGAAAGCCAAAAGGGAAAAGAAATTTTAAAATCAATGAAAGCATCTTTAGGTTTTCATTGGAAGTCGCTGCGCCGGCAAGTCAGAATTCGCGGCATTGTTGAAAAAGTCAGTGTTCAAGAAGCAGATGCCTATTTTCAATCTCGTCCACGTGGTAGCCGAATTGGGGCGTGGGCATCCAAACAATCTCGACCATTAGAAGATCGTTTTGTCCTCGAAAAATCCATTGCCCAATATACAACACGTTATGCGATAGGGAATATCCCACGGCCTTCTTATTGGTCTGGATTTCGTGTTAAACCCCTTTCTATCGAATTCTGGCGTGATCGCCCGTTTCGTTTACATGACCGCTTACTCTTTACACGCGATTCCGTTGAACATGATAATTGGCAAAAGCAAAAACTTTATCCTTAATTCATCCAAACATCGTTATGCGTATTTTATCCTCATACTTCTTCCTACATCATGAAATAATCCTTTGCAAAATTGAAGATGAGATCATTGATTTAAATTAGAAGATCACATCTTCACTGAAAAACTTGGTTGATAACAATCTCTTTCTTACGGCATAACTTGAAAAAAGTTACAGTGATAAAAATTTATTCAAGCATAAAGAGCTCTATTCAACTAACCTTAAATGAGCTTATCAGTAATACTCAAATGGAGTATAGTAAGATGAAATAATTTTGCATATTTCAACTTCAATGACGTAAATTAGAATATACAATTTATATCAAGACAAAAGAAATTAATTCGAATATCCTCATTTAAATCTGTCTTCAGTTTATCATAAAAAGAAGTAAAATCCGACAAAGTTGTAGTTTTATATGGGAAAGATTTCTAAGACTGGAAAAACAAAGCTTAACTAGGAGATGCTGACAAAGTAGAAAAATTGTAAAGGACAAGAAATTTTAAAATCAAAGAAAGAACCCTTCAATTTTCGTTTCCTTCACTTTAAATCATGACGATTACGCATTGCTTCACGCTTTTTGTTCCTCTCATTCTTTAATAGCATCACGCCTCTCATGCAAAACAGAATGCCATTGTATTGCAGATTCAGGCACTGTCTTTAAAGAAATTCTCCTCAATGCACTCAAACCCATTTCGCGACAGTTCCCATGAATGTAATGTAAAAAAACATTATGCACCATTATCTTTACACTTATGTAAGATGCGCTTTAACAACATCATACTTTTTTCTAACTCTCAAGGTTACGACAACTCTTACATTGAAGAGTGTTTTAAGAAATACTTTTATTCCTCTTTTTAAATGCTTTTACCTACACACGAGCCACTTTTATAAACATGCAAGGAAATGATTCTAATTGTTTTAATATGAAAGGGTTTAAGATAAGACAATCCTATTGTATTCAGAGTTGTTATTCAATATGAATAACAATGCTTTATCATGATAAATCATTATGTTATAAAGATCATACAACACACATTCATGGTAGCATTACATAACAGATGATATTACTTTTTAATGCTATTAAATTGCAGGATAAAGTACCATCCATATAACACCACATATTAAACCAGCGAAAACCGCAAAACCAATAAACGAATTCGATTTGAATAGCTTGAGACACTGTGAACTGTCATTGATATCAATGACTTTGATTTGAACAAACATGTGGACACTAGCCACCCAAATCCCCAAAAAGCTAATAAGAGGGACTTCTGCTAAATAAAATGCCAAGCTGATGAGTATCACAAAACCACTATATAAAAATACTAAAGCAACCTTGGTTCCTTCACCAAAGAGCAGTGCTGTAGAACGTACTCCAACTGTAGCATCATCCTCTTTATCTTGATGCGCGTAAATTGTATCGTATCCTATAGTCCATAAGATGGATCCTATATAAAGTAAAATTGGTGACCAATTCAGACTTCCATATACAACAGCCCACCCCAATAATGCCCCCCAATTAAAGGCAATACCTAAAAAAAACTGGGGCCAATATGTTACTCGTTTCATAAAAGGATAAAGTGCAACCGCTACCAATGACGAGATACCTAGAAAAAAGCTGTAGCTATTAAACTGTGATAGAATGCCCAAACCAACCAAACATTGCACCAATATAAAAAGCTTTGCTTGAAACCGACTCACATGGCCTGTTGGCAATGGACGAGAACGTGTTCTCTCTACCTGAGAATCAATTTGATGATCGATAAGATCGTTCCAAGTACATCCTGCTCCTCGCATGGCGACAGAACCTAAAAAGAAAAGAAAGAGATACCAACACCAATGAAACAACATTGATAAAAGAGGTAATTGGTGCATTTCATAAGAGAGAAAAGCCATTGTTGTTGACCAAAAACAAGGCCACATCAACAACTGCCACCCAATAGGACGGTCCCAACGTGCTAATTGAGCATAGAACCACACAGAAGGCGGCAAAAAACGATAGACCCACTGTTTAGAAGACGCATCCATCACCCGTCCCTGACTTTCGCTGGATTGAATATGTGCAATATTTTTATTTTTTTTCATCAAATAATCTTACCTTTAGTCTTGCGATAGAGGCATTTCATTCTTATGACAAGAATCAATTTAATTATCTTCTATGATAGGAGCAAGCTATGAACATCCTTCTTATCGGCTCAGGCGGACGAGAGCATGCTTTAGCATGGAAAATAGCAGCATCACCACTGCTAACAAAATTATATTGTTCTCCTGGAAATCCTGCAACAATGGAACTTGGTGAAAATATTGATTTAAACATTGATGATCATTCTCTCGTCGTTGACTTTTGTAAAACGCATTCTATTGATCTTGTGGTTGTTGGACCAGAAGCACCGCTTGTTGCTGGTATAACAGATGCCCTTAATAAGGCTGATATCTGTGTATTTGGACCGACTCAAAAAGCTGCTCAGTTAGAGGGTTCAAAAGCTTTTACAAAAGATCTATGCCGTAAAAATAACATTCCTACAGCCTCCTATCAATGCTTTGATGATTCTGCAAAAGCTAAAGCCTACATTCATCAACAAGGTGTTCCCATTGTTATTAAAGATGATGGCTTAGCTGCTGGTAAAGGTGTTGTTGTTGCAACAACCATGGAAGAAGCATTGAATGCTGTTGATGCCTGCTTCCCAAATACCTCCTGCAATACAGAAAAAAAAGTTGTTATAGAGTCTTTTCTTGAAGGTGAAGAAGCAAGCTTCTTTTGTCTTTGTGATGGTAAAATTGCTCTGCCCTTTGGATCAGCACAAGATCATAAACGTGTAGGTGATGGTGATACTGGAGCAAATACCGGTGGAATGGGAGCTTATTCGCCAGCTTCTATCATGACCAAAGAAATGGTTGATCGTACCCTTAGAGAGATTGTTGAACCAGCTTTACACAGTATGAATGCAATGGGAGCTCCCTTTAAAGGTATTCTCTTTGTAGGATTGATGATAACACAAAAAGGTCCTGAACTCATTGAATTTAATGTACGATTTGGCGATCCTGAATGCCAAGTGCTAATGATGCGTCTTGAAGATGATATTCTGCCGATTCTTTTTGCCGCTGCTCAGGGAAATCTTGAACAAAAATCTCTTCAATGGTCTGAAAAAACTGCTCTAACTGTTGTTATGGCCGCAAAAGGTTATCCAGAATCTCCCCAAAAAGGTACTGTTATCCGCAATCTTGATAAGGTAAATGCTCTCCCTCATGTGAAAGTTTTTCAAGCCGGTACTCTATTGCACAATGGAGAACTCATTGCCAATAGTGGACGTGTTTTAAATATAACAGCAACGGGCAAAACCGTTATGGATGCGCAAAAACGTGCCTATGAAGCTGTCGATTGTATTGATTGGCCCGAAGGCTTTGTTCGCCGCGATATTGGATGGAGAGCCATTGCACACAAAGATTAATCCTTTGAGAGTTCCTTTTTATGATTTCATAATTTCACGTAGATAACATGAAGTATAAACCCGCAAACCGTTTCACGTCTCTCGTGATTAAAAAAATATCAGTTTTTTTGAAAAATAAAAATTATAAATAAGAAACTCGCTCCCATCGCAAAATAGATAGAGCAAGAATCCCCTTTATGAAATTATGATTGGAATTATATCATTATCTTAATGTTTGTGTTTATTTGAAATTCACTTGCCAGCCATTTTTATAAATAACCTTGTAGCAAAGCATAAAAAGTATCATCTCTTATCATTGGTTTGTACAAAAAAGCCCTGAAATTTTTCTCTTTTCACTTAACAATATGTTTTAATAGTTACCGTAAAATCAAAGTTTATATTTATCAATAGGTTGTTGTTGTCATTAAGACCAATAACGCAATCATTTTGGAAAAAACTTGTTTTTGTAAACAAAATGGTAAAAATATCTAATGCAAATATCCACTATAAATAAATGTTATCAAAAAATCTCCCATTAGTAATCAATAAAGTGCAAAATACAGCAGAATAAATACCTATGATAGCACGATTATAAACAATAAAAGCACATAAAATCTACTGTAGTGCAATTCGATTCGCGATCACCAAACGCAAACCTAACGGATGACTATAACGAAGTGAAAAACGCTTTTTCTTAGAATGCAGTGTTGTATAAAAGAAGCGGCGTAAATCAAAACGATCTTTAACAACCATAACACGACGATCCTCATTGATCATAAGCATCGGAAGATCATAAGTATCTGCCCATAATCGCCAATCTAGAAGAACATTATTTAAATCTCTAGAAACTAAAAGTGGAATGCAAACTTCCTCATCTGTATGAAGCAGTTCTAATGTAACAGCTCTCTCTCCTGAATGGGTTTTTACAGTGCGTGCCGCAATTCCTTTGAAATGATAGGATGGCATTAAATGCGATAAGCTTGAAGGAGTGTCTGTTTTAAAGAAAACACCGCGCTCACTTAACGAACAAATTATTTTATTGCCCGTTTTTGATGACAAATATGTTGTTGTTTGTGGCAAATGGCACGGATCCAATCGAAATTCAAGCACCGCTTTTGCCTGATTAAAGCATTGATTAGCCATACATAGTGTCCCAATTTATTTTAATAATATTACACCCTTTAACAGCTTTTTCTCATTGGATTATTAAAAGATTGAATAAAAAACAACTGGTTTCTTTTTTGGTTATTGAAATCTAAATAAACCCACATGATAAAATTCACTTCTTTTGAATTATAAGACTTTTCCAGGATTCATAATTCCTAAAGGATCGAGTATTTTCTTAATCCCTCGCATAATATCCAAAGCAATAGGTGATTTGAAAGCGCGAAGTTCCTCGCGCTTAAGTTGCCCAATTCCATGCTCAGCAGAAAATGCTCCTTGATAGTGCATCACTAAACTATGAATCCTATGGTTCATTGGTGACCATAATTGCAAAAATACTGCAGGATCAGATCCAATAGGTTGGGTAATATTATAATGCAAATTTCCATCGCCCATGTGACCAAAACAAACAACCCGCGCACCTGGAACGATCTCTTCAACAATACGTGCTGCCTCGGAGATAAAATGAGGAATGGACGCAACAGGTACCGCAATATCGTGCTTAATGGATGCTCCCACTAATTTCTGTGCAGGTGATATACTTTCACGCAATTGCCAAAAAAAATCTTGCTGCTTTAATGATTGTGCAACAACTGCATCTTCTATCACAGCATCCTTTAAAGACTCTTCCAAAATAATGCTAAGCACTGATGATGCCTCATCATCACCCTGTAATGATGAAATATTAATCAATACATACCATTCATACTCATGTTCAAGAGGAGACCTCTCACACATCTTGTAGTCTAAAGCCATCTGTAAACTTAGTTTTCCCATGAGTTCAAAACCCGTCAACATCCTCCCTCCATGACATTGCGCAAGAGATAAAAACTCAAGAGCCTTAGCTGGACTACATAAACCAACCAAAGCAACTGCTTTTCCTTTAGGTCTTGGAAAAAGTTTTAAGACTGCTGCTGTTATAACTCCTAAAGTACCTTCGGCACCAATAAAAAGATTTTTTAAATCATAACCACTATTGTCTTTCTTAACAAAACGCAAATCATCCAAAATACGACCGTCAGGCAAAACAACTTCCAAACCAAGACAAAGTTCACGCATATTGCCATAAGCTAAAACAGCTGTCCCTCCAGCGTTAGATGAAAGATTTCCCCCTATCTGGCAAGAACCTTCTGAAGCCAAAGAAAGAGGGAAAAAACGATCTGCTTCATCTGCTTTTTTCTGTAAGTCTTGTAAAATAACTCCAGCCTCCACCACAGCAAAATTTCCCTCAAGATCTATGCATCTTATCTTGTTTACTCGTTCCATCGATAAAAGAATGCTGTTCCCACTTTCATCTGGTTGTTGACCGCCTACAAGACCTGTATTTCCCCCCTGAGGCACAATTGGTGTACGTGATTGGCTAGCAAGCTGCATAATCGTCGATACTTCTGTAATAGAAGATGGCCGTAAAAGTAATGGGGTCTTTCCATGAAATCGTCCGCGTTCTTCAAGTAAATAGGGTGCAATCAATGCCTGATCCGTTATAGCATGCCCAATACCAACAATTTTTGTAAATTTCTCAATTAACTCGTGCTCCATCTTCATTCCTCCCTTGGAGCTGCTGCACGCATGAGACGCTCATTAATAGCTTCACCTAATCCATGTGCTGGAATAGGTTCTACTGCAATAGATCTCACCCTTAATGAATCCAATTCCCTCATATACTGAAATAAATGTGAGGCAGCCTCTTCCAACTGCCCACTCTCGCTCAGATTTAAAACAGAAATAGCATTTTCAGCCCCCATAATACGTTTTTTACCAAATGCTAAAAGGGCTTCATCACTTTCAACCTTATCCACATTTAAACGAATTGCAGCGTTTGGCGCATAATGCGACTTTAACATGCCTGGTGCTTCAATTGCAGCCCGCTGATCTATTCGTTTTAACGATCTTCCAGCAACTTCTTCAATCTCTTGCGCCACAAGCCCGCCAGGACGCAAAAGGTAAATATTTTCATCACAAACCTTAATAATTGTTGATTCAATCCCTATTTTACAAAATCCTCCGTTAAGTATCAAAGGAACAGATGTCCCTAAAGATGCAAAAACAGCTTCAGCAGACGTGGGACTAAGACGTCCTGATTGATTTGCACTAGGAGCAGCAAGAGGTCGACCAACATATTCTACAATCTCTGCAAAACGACTATTTGGAAAACGAATAGCCAGTGTATCCAAACCAGTAGTCGTTAAAGGATGGATATTATGCTGTGCCTTTAAAGGGAGAACGAATGTTAAAGGTCCTGGCCAAAATACCTCCATTAATCGACGCGAAAGACAATCAATTTCAACATAGTGTTGTGCCATGTCAATGCTACTGACATGAGCAATAAGAGGATTAAACTGCGGACGCCTCTTCGTCAAAAAGATAGAAGCTACTGCCTTCCCATTGGTTGCATCACCTGCCAATCCGTAGACCGTTTCTGTTGGTAGAGCGACTAACTTTCCCTGTTTAAGAAGTGTAACAGCCTCCTTTATTGAAGCGCTATTGAGAGGTAGAATTGTCATAAAACATCATTCCTATAACGCCCCTTGAGAGGTGCAAAACTATAACGATGCAATCCTACAATTGGCCCATATTTATCAAGAGCAGTACGATGAGCTAGCGTTGCATAACCTACATGCTTTTCTAAACCATAGCCTTTATAAATTTGCCCTGCCTGTTCCATCATCCGATCCCGTGTTACTTTAGCAATAATAGATGCTGCTGCAATTGAAACCGAACGTTGGTCGCCTTTAATCAAAGCAGTTGCTGGGCATGGTAACTCAGAAGGAGTATCGCGTCCATCAATGAGTGCATAATGAACTTGAACTGCTAATCCTGTAAGACAGCGACGCATTGCTTCTAAAGTTGCTTTTCTAATATTAGACTGATCAATCGTATGAGCGCAAAGACTAGCAATTGAAATTGCTAATGCATTTTGTAAAATCTCATTGTACAATCTCTCACGTTGTAGAAAAGATAGTTTTTTTGAATCATTTAGCCCATGAGGAATATGATCTTTATCCAAAATAACTGCCGCAGTTACTATAGGACCAGCAAGAGGTCCACGTCCTACCTCATCAACACCCGCAATATGAAAAAAACCTCGGCTTTGCAAAGCTAGCTCATATGAAAAATCTGGTTGAAATGATAGATTAGACATTTTTTATAAATCACAAATACAAAGAAACATATCGATTTTACAGCCTGCTTTTTCTGCACACCTTATAGTAAAAATAACTTTCCAATCATCACCGTAAACTCTTGCGCAAATACAAAAATAACAGAGCTTAATTATGGAATCTTCTGCACTACTCTCTAATTCCTTCGCTGAAATACTAGTCTAGCATGTGCTTATCTGAGCGAGAAAACAAAAAATACCTATTTTCTTACCTCATCTTTCCATTGTACATGATAAAACCTTTATCAAATAAATCCCTCTTTACCTTTATCTCTTAAATCTTTCCTAATGTCATAAGAGGTTGCACAAACCAATTTGGATGCATCAATTTGATAAAAACAGCTGCTTTTTGTGCTGCTTGCTGATTCTTAAAAATACCAAAACAAGTTGCCCCCGTCCCCGACATACGAGAAAAAAGAGACCCACACTCATCTAATATAGATAACACCTCCTTTAATTGAGGTGCAATTTTTAAGGCAGGAGCCAAAAGATCATTGCGCGTTTCTTGTAAAGCCTCAACCAATGTTTCAACTGTCTTCAAAGCTGCTGGATCAATTTTCAAAGGAGAATGGTTGCGCTTTTCTAAAGCCTTAAAAACAGCTTTCGTTTCAATCTGTTGGCCATGATTCACTAACACCATTGCAAGAGCGCAAGCTTCCTTTATTCGTGTAATATCCTGACCAATTCCTTTTACAAAAAGTGGCTGCTGATATTCCAATGCCAAAAGACACATTGGCACATCAGCACCAAGAACTAAGCTCATTTCTGCTAATTTTTCATAAGAAAAATCAACATTCCACTGTTGACGCAATATACTTACAACAGCAGCTGCATCACCTGAACCACCTCCAATACCTGAAGCAACAGGCAATGTTTTAACAAGTTTTAAAAAAGCTGGTCTAGCACTTTCAGGAAATGTATTGCGCATAAAATCACGTGCACGAATAACCAAATTGTCTGAATCAGCAATAAGTCTTTTTGCAAACGGACCGGATAAAACAAAGCGATCTTTTTCACATGGGACATAACTTAAACAATCACCACTAAGACTAAAATAAACCAAACTTTCTATTAAATGATAACCATCCGTACGCTGTCCAACAACATGCAAAGCTAAATTTAGCTTAATGGGGGTAAATACAAATGACCTTTGAAAAAGCTCGCACATCCAATATTATCTGACGTAATATTCACCGGTATAGGTATTCTTTACCAATGTGCCTCGTTTTTTTGCACTAGACTCAGCCTCTTCTATTTCCCCCCCTCGTAATATTTTCTGCAATCGCTTCTTCATTAAATAATAAATATGAAACGCTGCCATAAATAATAAACTGAATGCAATCATTCGTATCATTTCAAGTTTGTTCTTTCTCACAACTGCCTTTAGACAAAATTACTACCTCTCTTAAGTCTCTCTTTAAATTACCTCCCTCATTACAAACCATAACGTTGCCAAAGTGCACGCTCTTGTACTGCTATAAAAGCACAATCAACTGCGGTAGAAACCGCATGTGCTGTAACTCCAGCAGGCGCTTTAGGTCCCAAAAGACTTTTTGGAGGTGTAATTAATCGAAGTTTTGTATCATCCCCAAATCGTTCCTTAATAACAGATCGTATATCATTCAATCCATCAACAAGGCCAAGCTCAACTCCCTTTTTTCCACTCCAAAACATTCCTGTAAAAATATCTGGATCATTTGATAACTTCGCTGCACGCCGCTCTTTGACTAAATCAATAAAAGTTTGATGAACCTCGAGCTGTAGAGATTTCAAATGCTCAATATCTGCTTTCTTTTCAGGCTGAAATGGATCCAACGTAACCTTATTCTTTCCTGCCGTATAAACACGCCGCTCAATACCAACTTTCTTCAAAAGTTCAGGAAAACCAAAGGATGTTGAAACAACCCCTATAGAGCCCACAATCGAAGAAGGGTCAGCAAAAATTTCATCCCCCGCACAAGCAATCATATAGCCACCCGATGCAGCTACATCTTCAATAAATACAAAAACCTGTTTCTTTTTTTCCTCTGCTAAATCACGGATACGCTTAAAAATAAAACGTGATTGCACAGGAGAACCACCAGGAGAATTAAGAACAAGTGCAACAGCTGGTGCTTTTTTGTATGAAAAAGCTTTGTCTAAAAGATTCGCACACCTCCCCAAGGAAAGCGTCCGTGACATCAGTGTCGTTGAATCCATAATCGCCCCATGAAGGCGCACCACAGGGATTTCAAGTTTACTAGAATAAAAACGATGCGGAATAAGATTTTTGATAACTTCCATCAAAACAAAACTTCCTTATAAGCTAGGAGAAAAGATAAAGTAATAAAAAGGGAACAACATAACTAAACACAAAATTGGCTACACAAGTCCAAAATATAGTATCACATCCCACTTCACTCAAAATCTAAATCTCCTTTAGAGGGTTAAAGGTTAAGTTTGAATTTAAATAATAACTTGAAAAATACAAGATATCATTTAAAAAGTTCCCAAAAACTTATACATCCATTATTGATTGCATCAATCTGCGGTGAAAAAGCGTGTCTGTTATCCTCATGCATAATCAATGCTGGTAATATAGACAGAGCCGCTCTACTTCCTCGTTTTGCATAAAATAAAACACGAATTGCTGGTGTTGTTGCACGTGCATGAACGGGAATGATACAGATACCACCAAAGCGTCCTTTTAAAGCGTAGAGAATATCATTTAGTGATCGCGGACGTGCAATTAACCCTAAATATCCACCTGGCTTAACAATTGCTGCTGCACTTCGTAACCAATGATCAAACATGTCTTCAGACATAACATGTGCCTCAGACTTTTGTTTATCAGGTGTTTTACGATCGGCAGGATTGTTAAAAGGTGGATTTATAATCGCAAAATCAAAAGAATTGTCCACCAATCCTACTTCTAAACGATTCTTCCCTTTCAAAGTAACATCTGCTTCTAATAAACAAATTCGCTCAGCTAGTCTTTCATTCTGTTTAAGCATAAGCGTTTTGTGTGCATAAGATACCATAAAAGCTGAGCGTTCAACCAATGTAACATGAACTTGTGGACAACGCGCCGCAACTGCTAACCCTGCTGCACCAGCCCCCGCTCCTAAATCAACAACTTTGCCCTTTAAATTACTGGGAACCAAACTGGCTAATAACATAGCATCCATCCCTGAACGATGACCTTGGATGCGTGGTTGAACCAAATAAAATTTCCCACGATGAAAACTGTCTATGGTTTCATCATTCTGATTCGTTGTTTTATCCATTTATTAAAGCCTAAGGTTTATTAAATTGCATTTTTCTTATTCAGTGCTTTAAACAAAGCTGTCGCCAACTTTTACTCTTGAATCTCATCACAACAACATTACACAAACTTAAAAACATTTCTTGCAATATCATCCAAAGCTTGTGTCAAAACAAAACCCCCTTTATGTTAGGGGGCAAAATAGAATTCATATATGTCCATTGCAATACTCTGGGAGTAAACATATTGCGTGTAGCTACAAAACTAGATCAAACAAAAAATAATCAAATATCCCTTCAATCTCTCATGAGTCTTACTCAAAATGATATGGAGTGCGTCAACCAATTGATCCTCTCTATGGCAAAATCAGAGGTTGAAATGATCCCTGAAATTTCCAACCATCTTATTTCATCAGGTGGAAAACGGTTACGTCCAATGATCACATTAGCTTCCGCTCATCTGTTTGGTTATCAAAATGATGGGCATATAAAACTTGCAACAGCCGTTGAATTTATGCATACAGCAACCTTATTACATGATGATGTAATTGATGAGAGTGAGTTACGACGAGGGAAGTCTACTGCGCGAATGATTTGGGGAAATCAAGCAAGCGTACTTGTTGGTGATTTTCTATTGGGACAAGCTTTTAAAATGATGGTTGATGTTGGTTCTATAAAAGCACTCTCTGTCCTTGCAAATGCTGCTGCAATTATTGCTGAGGGAGAGGTAATGCAACTTTCTGCTGCAAAAAATATCGAAACCAGTGCTTCAGACTATCTCAAAGTCATCAATGCGAAAACAGCCGCACTTTTTTCAGCTGCCGCTGAAGTCGGACCAATTATTGCTGGCTACGGAGATAAAGAGCGTTCTGCATTGCGCGAATATGGAACATTGCTAGGACTAGCTTTCCAATTGATTGATGATGCACTTGATTATGGTGGTTCTGCTCAAAATTTGGGAAAAAATATAGGAGATGATTTTAGAGAAGGAAAAATCACAATGCCTGTTATCCTCGCATATGCACGGAGTAATACGGTAGAGAAAACATTCTGGAAACAAGCTCTTGAAGATGGTAATAATAATAATGAATCCTTTTCACACGCACGGCACTTGATCGAAAAATATGATAGCCTTACAGACACAATAGAACAAGCATGTCTTTATGGAACCCGTGCAATTGAGGCTCTTTCTTCCATAGACAAAAATCCTGCTCACAATGCTCTCGTTGAGGCTGTTGATTTTTGTATTGCACGTGTAAACTGATAGTTCGCAAGAAACATAATATTTTTCAACAAAGTAATTGGACATGATCTATAAACCATACAATCCATCGATTATCTTGAAAAGGATTAGCTCTATGTGCAATGCAAAAATATCCCGCTTTTTAACGTTCTTTATCATCGCGGGTATCATGCTGGTGCCATCAGCCACCTTTAGCAAAATAAACACCACCATAAATGCGACATCGTTTACAGGAGCATATTTAGCTGGAAGGGTCGCAAATCATGAAAATCAAATAGATCTTGCCATCAATTATTTTAAACAAGCACTCTCTTATAAACCTGATAACATTGAAACACAAAAAGAGCTCCTTGAGGCTATGCTCTCTGTGGGAAACTTTAAAGAAGCTGTTCAGCAAGCAATAAAGCTTAAAGATAAAAACATTATAACTCCCTTTGTTTCTTTGACGTTGTCGATAGAAAGTCTTATCAAAAAAGATTACAAAAATGCCCAACTTCTTTTGCAATTGAAAGAACCTCCTGCACTCAATAATCCAATACCTGAACTCATCGGTGCATGGGTCACATTCGGTTCTGGACAAAAAACTCAAGCGATTGCTCATCTTGAAAAAATCAAAGGACCTGTCTGGTATGACCTTTTTATACATTATCATCTTGCGCTTATGAACGACCTTGCAGAACGTAGAGAAGAAGCAAAAAAATATTTCATACGAGCACTCAATAACAAACAAGGGAATCTTATAGCCCCTAATACCTATGAGCGTATTATTATAGCCTACGCCTCATTTCAATTACGCCATAATATGCGCAATCAGGCTCTTCAAACTATCAAATATGGAGAACAAATGTTGTCTGGCCGAGAGGCCCTTACAAATATCCGAAAAAAAATTGAAAAAGGCGCTTCTTTAGAAAGGTTAGTTAAAACACCTCAACAAGGAGCTGGTGAGGTATTGTATAACTTTGGAACAGCTCTCAATTACAAAAACTCAGGACAAATTGCACGTATTTTCAAACAGTTATCTTTTACCTTATATCCTCAAAATGATGCAACGTTGTTTCAACTTGCGCATATTTCTGCTAAATTAGATAATCCTTATCAAGCAATGAAACTTTACCGCGCCTTACCGCCTAAGTCCCCTTATTATAAAGATGGACAGCTCCATCTTGCATTTCTTCTGGCAAATCATAATAATTACAATGAAGCTATCAAATTACTTAACGCGTTAAATAAAAAATTCCCCAATGATCGTGCCATGCTGATAACGTTGGCTGCTTTCTATATGCAAGATCATAAATTTTTAGAAGCTACTCAAGTTCTAAATCATGCTATTGCGCAGATAAAAAATTTTCAACGAGATGATTGGAAGCTTTTTTATCAGCGTGGTATTGCCTTTGAGCATCTAGATCAATGGCCAAAAGCTGAGATTGACCTGCGAAAAGCACTTGAATTTGTTCCAAATCAACCACAAGTTCTTAATTATCTAGCCTATTCCCTTGTTGATCGTGGTCAAAAACTTGAAGAATCGCTCCACATGCTACAGAAAGCTTCTGCTTTACAGCCGCAAAATAGTTATATTCTAGACTCTCTAGGATGGGCCTATTACAAGCTTAAGCAATATAACAAAGCTGTGCAAATATTAGAAAATGCTGTTAAATTACAACCTGAAGATCCAACATTAAATGATCATTTAGGCGATGCCTATTGGCAAGTGGGGAGAAAACGTGAAGCAATCTTTCAGTGGAATCATGCAATTGATAGCGAAGCAAAAGACTCCCAAAAAATCGAAAAAAAATTGAAATTTGGCTTGCAATAAACAACGATGCTTGACCACAAGCTCATGAAATAATAGACAATAACAGAGGCTGAAATTCTTTTGATTTCTGTCTATTGCTTAAATATTAGAGAGTATAAAGTATTTTAAAGAGTATAAAGTGTGAAACTGCCTGAACATCTTAATCCAAAACGTTCTTTTCAGGGACTTATCTTAGCTTTGCAAAATTATTGGGCTCATTATGGATGCGCAATTTTGCAACCTTACGATATGGAAGTTGGAGCTGGAACTTTTCATCCATCCACCACACTGCGCTCTCTTGGACCACGCCCTTGGAAAGTGGCTTACGTCCAACCTTCTCGACGCCCAACAGATGGGCGATATGGTAAAAACCCAAATCGCTTACAGCACTATTATCAATTTCAAGTCCTTCTAAAACCCTCTCCTGCCAATTTACAAGAACTTTATATCAAGTCGCTACAAGCTATTGGTCTTGATACAAAACTTCATGATATTCGTTTTGTTGAAGATGATTGGGAAAGTCCAACGCTTGGAGCTTGGGGACTTGGATGGGAGTGTTGGTGTGATGGAATGGAAATTTCTCAATTTACTTATTTTCAACAAGTGTGCGGGATTGAATGCGCTCCAGTTTCAGGAGAACTCACCTATGGGCTTGAGCGCTTAGCAATGTATATCCAAGGTGTTGATAATGTTTATGATCTCAACTTTAATGGCTTAGATGGAAAAGACAAAATAAGTTATGGAGATATTTTTTTACAAGCAGAACAAGAATATTCATACTATAATTTCGAATTTGCTGATACCAATCTCCTCCATCAACATTTTATCGATGCAGAACGCGAATGTATTGCACTTCTTGAGGCAGGAAAACCAAATTGTGAAAACGGCTTGCACTTGTGTGTTTTTCCAGCTTATGATCAATGTATTAAGGCAAGCCATATCTTTAATCTTTTACAGGCACGTGGCGCTATTTCTGTAACTGAGCGACAAAGCTACATATTGCGTGTTCGTGATCTCGCACGCCGCTGTGGAGAAGCCTTTTTATGCACTAAAGCAGGACAAGCCATATCAAAGGAGAAGCCTGATGTCTGATCTTCTTCTTGAACTTTTCAGCGAAGAAATTCCTGCACGTATGCAACAAAAAGCTGCCACTGATCTCAAGAAATCTGTAACAGATCAACTTGTCAATGCAGGCTTAACCTATAAAGCGGCCCGTGAATATTGGACCCCACGTCGGTTAACATTAGACATCCGTAGTCTTTCACTGCGTTCAAAAGATATCCATGAAGAACGTAGAGGACCCAGTACAAAATCACCACAACATGTGATTGATGGCTTTCTACGCTCAACAGGACTAAGTGATATTTCTGAAGCACATATTGCGCATGATAGTAAAAAAGGTGATTTTTATATTGCTAAAATCATAAAAAAAGGCCGGAATGCAGAGGAAATTATTGCTGATATTGTACCGAATATTATTCGCAACTTCCCATGGCCGAAATCTATGCGCTGGGGAAAAGATTCAGAAAAAAGTGGTGCATTGAAATGGATTCGCTCTTTACAGAATATCCTTTGCATCTTTGGACCAGAAATTGGTGAAACACATGTTGTTCCCTTTACTGTTGGTTCCCTTAAAAGCAATAATCTGACCTACGGGCATCGTTTTTTAAGTGATGAGAAACCAATCCAAATACGCCGCTTTGAAGATTATATCGCCAAGCTCGAGGCTCATAAAGTTATCCTTGACGCTGAAAGGCGAAAGAATATTATTTTGGCAGATGCCCAAAATCTTTGCTTTGCAAATGGCTTAGAACTGGTTCAGGATAGTGCCCTTTTAGAAGAAGTCGCAGGACTCGTTGAGTGGCCTGTGGTGCTTATGGGGGATTTTGACAAATCTTTCCTCGATATTCCTGCAGAAATTATTCGCTTAACCATTCGGGCTAATCAAAAATGTTTTGTAACTCGAAAACAAGGTGAAACAAACAAGCTTTCTCATCATTTTATTCTTGTTTCTAATATCCTTGCTCGTGATGAGGGTAAGGAAATTTCCAAAGGAAATAGCAAAGTTGTTCGTGCTCGTCTTTCTGATGCCCTCTATTTTTGGCAAACAGACCAGCATGATTTACCTGATATTAAAAACTTAGAAGCTTCTGTAAAAAAATTTGATCTTGATTTACAAAAGCCTCTCGACCAAAGAATGGCACGACTCGATCATTTAAATGTAACTTTCCATGCAAAATTGGGTACGCAAGGTGCAAGAGTCGAACGTATTGCTGCACTCGCACAAAAAATTGCCCCTTTGATGCAAGCAGATCCTTTGCTAGCGAAACGAGCAGCAGTACTTGCAAAAGCTGATTTGCAAACAGAAATCGTTGGCGAATTTCCTGAACTACAAGGTATCATGGGACATAAATACGCTCTTCTTCAAGGAGAAAATCCCCGCGTAGCTGAAGCAATTGAAGACCACTACAAACCTCTTGGTCCAACAGATCGTATTCCGCAAGAACCTCTTGCTATAACAATTGCACTGGCTGATAAAATTGACATGCTGGTTGGTTTTTGGCTGATTCATGAAAAACCAACTGGATCGAAGGATCCCTACGCATTAAGACGAGCGGCATTGGGAATTATTAGACTTGTTCTTTTGCATGACTGGAAAATTAATCTTATGCCATTGTTTCATTTGGCTGCAAATCTTTTTTTACAACAAAAAAACAAATATGCAATATTTCAAAGGGAAGATACACAATCACCAATTCACTTTCTAGAAAAAGTAGAATATATTTTATCAGATCTGTTGGTCTTTTTTCATGAGCGTTTGAAAATCTATCTCAAAGAGGAAGGTGCGCGCTATGATGCTATCGAAGCAGTCTTAAGTAAAGGTGCTGATGATTTTTTGTGCGTCACACGTCGTGTTGAAGCACTCATCGTTTTTATCAATACAAGTCATGGAAGCAGTTTTTTAGCCGCTATGAAACGCACCGTAAACATTCTTGAGAATGAATTTCAAAAAAATACAATCATAACAAATGAAATTAACCCTGAACTCTTTATTGAAACAGAAGAAAGACAACTCTATCAAGCAATCACTGAAATAGAAGATAAAATTTGTGATGACATTAGTGCAACAAACTTATCACACACACTCAATATACTAACGCCACTAGGAAAATTGATTGATAGATTTTTCGAAAAAGTATTGGTGAATGATAAAAATCCCAATATTCGTACTAATCGCCTCGCCCTTCTTGGACGTATCTATACCACTACAAAAGCGGTCGTGGACTTTTCAAAACTTGTAGTCTAAAATTTAAACACTTTCTCAACTGAGAAAATGCTAAAGTAAAGCTTACCTCTTTTTGAAGAGTTTTTTTATTAAACATTCAAAAAAATATTATGGAAAAGTTTTAGTATAAGGTTTGAGAAAATTTCATTCATTGTAAAATTTGTAATGAAATGAACCTTTGACCTATTTTATGCTTTAAACGACCAAGTTTTTTATCAGTGCCTATCTGTCAACACTTCAGCTTCTTTTGACGAATTTCACTTAGCGATTCACTTCATAAGTTCTACAAAACAATCTACATACTGAACATTCATCTCTATACCTCATACAAACATCTCATGTATAAAATTTCATATACATTATATTACAGCCTTAAATGATAGCGTTTGATAGCATAAGAGAATACAATTGATTAAAAATTTTAGTAATTCTTCAAAAGACAACGAATGAATTAATAATAATAATATTTTAGATATTTAAATGAAAATATAAAACAAGTAAGAATATCTCTCTTCATGATGAAAAGAGACTTTCTTATCCTTCACAAAGAAAATAAATATACGGAAAAAACTCTTTGATAAGAAGATAAATATGCTTCTTATAAGCGTCTTAATACAAGAACAGTTGCAGCATCCTGAGATTATAAACAAAACAAAAAAATCTCGGTGTTTTCATAAAGGTAAAGATAACAGTCCCTTATAGATCGTTATGTTATCCCCTTCATGAGCAGCATTCCAAAATAAGCCTGAAAGCTGCAGAGACACTCCTCAATAAAGCATATTCATCAATACCGCCAAATAAATTCGAAAGGCACGAAATACTCAATTCCTCAAAAGTAATTGCACTGCAACGAACCAATTCTCTAAAAACCTCTAGCTATTAATTAAGATATGTTTTCATTTTAGTAAGGGATTCTTCACAAAGAGCCTCTTCAATAAGTTCATTCTCTTTGCTAGAAGTTAATTCTTTGACGATAAGCATACGAGCAACAGAAACGGCTAAATCAATAGCAGATGAAGAAACCATCCTTATCGCATCGGCTTCTGCTTGAGCAATTTTTTGCTCTGCCAACTTATTGCGGTTTCTCACATATTCTTCGGCTTTTGCACGCGCCTCAGCAACCACAGATGCAACTTCATGCTTGGCTGCTGCAATAATTTCTTGTGCATCCTTCTCTGCTTCCGCATGTTTGCGCTGATATTCAGCCAGCAATTCCTGCGCTTCTTCACGAAGGCGTAGAGCTTCATCAAGCTCATCTTTGATACGTTTTGCGCGTGCATCAAGATGGCTCACAGCCATCTGCGGAATTTTGAAATAGACCAAAAGAGCCAAAAAAAGAACTAATCCAACAAAAGCCCAAAAAGTATCAGTCATCTCTGTATCCTTTAGCAATCCGCAGCTTTAACAGTTGAATGAATAACCTCTTTGTTAACATCAACATCAATCAATTTTTTCACAATTTCAGAAGCCACTTCTTCAGCAATTGAGCCAACATTTTGCATAGCTTTATCTCGTATTTTTGCTATTTTTCTCTCAGCATCTGCTAGCTTTTTCTCTAAGCTTGCTTCAATTTCTTTTCGTTCAAGTTCAGCCTTTTCCTTTATCTCCTCACTAGCGGCCTGTGCAATAACATACGCCTTTGAACGTGCTTCTGCCAATTTGCGCTCGTAAGTTTCAACCACGGTATCTGCTTCTTGCTTCATACGCATGGCCTGATCCAAATCAGATGCGATTCGATCTCGACGTGTTTCAATAACCCCACCAATACGCGGTACAATCACACGAGAGATGAAGAGATAAAAAAGCCCAAAAGAAATTGCCAACCAAAAAAGATGTGAACCAAAATGCACAAAATCAAAAGGCGGGAATACACGATCTCCATGCCCTGCTGCATTCTTGATATGCTCTATCGATGTTTCAGTGGTCTGTGCATAAGCGCTGGAAAAAAACATCCTCTTTTATCCTTCAAACAACTTACTTAAAAGCTCTTGATACTGACGACAATTCATCCATATTCCTTCTGCTAAAAGCTAAAAGGGTATGTCTGCCTTTTAAGAAAAACCGACACACCCTCCTTTAAGCTAATTAAACTGCAAAAAGAAGCAACAAAGCAATGAGCAATGAAAAAATACCCAAAGCCTCTGTTACAGCAAAACCAAAAACGAGGCGGCCAAACTGACTATCGGCAGCAGATGGATTGCGTAACGCACCAGAAAGATAGCTACCAAAGATATTACCCAGACCTAAAGCTGTGCCCGCCATACCAAAGCAAGCAAGACCAGCACCAATATATTTTGCTGCAAGCACCAATTCCATGTTATTCTCCTTTAAAGCGAAATTATACCATTCGACGGAAAACCGCCAGTTTTATTAATGTCCTGGATGAACTGCATCATTAAGATACATACAAGTTAAAACTGTAAAGACATAAGCTTGAAGAAATGCAACTAAAAATTCAAGAGCAGTAATCGCTACGGTCATAATAAGCGGTAAAACCGAACCGCCAATGCCTATGACTCCTACCCCAATCATTGAAACTACAAAACCAGAAAATACTTTGAGAGTAATATGACCAGCAAGCATATTAGCAAAAAGACGAAGCGAAAGACTGATAGGACGAGAGAGAAAAGAAATAACCTCAATCATTGTCACAAGAGGCAAAATCATAACAGGAACACCACTGGGAACAAACAGCTTTAAAAAACCAATCCCATGTTTATAAAAGCCATAACCTATCACCGTCAAAATAACCAACATCGCCAGTGAAAACGTGATCATAATCTGAGAAGTAACCGTATAAAAATAAGGAAAAAGACCAATAAAATTAGCAACCAAAATAAAACTAAATAGGGAAAAAACCAAAGGAAAAAACTGCATTCCCTGTACCCCAGATGATTCTCGCAAAGTTGATGCAACAAACTCATACGCCATCTCTGAAAGAGACTGTATCCGTGTTGGAACTAATCCACGACTTGATGATGACATGAAAAGAAAAATTGACGTTACAACAACCGTCGCCACTGTAAAAAGTGATACATTTGTAAATGAAAAATCCATATTTCCTATGGAAATCTTAATCAGTCGCGAAACCTCAAACTGATGAATAGGATCTGGAGCGTGCGATGTCACTTCAACCTCATTTATCTGA
Source organism: Bartonella pachyuromydis (assembly GCF_039543065.1). NCBI lineage: Bacteria > Pseudomonadati > Pseudomonadota > Alphaproteobacteria > Hyphomicrobiales > Bartonellaceae > Bartonella > Bartonella pachyuromydis. The sequence continues at coordinate 224,894 of NZ_BAABJA010000002.1, forward strand.
CCTTTTATTGGTCCCTTTATCTTGGCGCAATCCGCCTTTTTGCTCTAATTGACTGGGGGAGATATAACCCACAGACCGAAGAATATTTAATATACCAGCAGCAAATCCAAGAAAAAGAAAAAATACCAACCCCCATGGCAATGAACCTGCTATCTTATCAAACCCCAACCCCAAAACAACACCTACAATAATACTCGCCAAAAACTCACTGGAAAGCTTAACTGCACGTGCAATCCCACTTTGCTTCTCTTCCCCCTTTTTCTGATACTCTCGTCTCCTTAATGCCTGTTTACGCATTAAAGCTAAACCTAACTTCTGACTACGACATCCCAAATCCTCTGAATGAAAACAATCTCCTTGCTTTTTTCCTTCAGCTTCCTCTCTTGGCACGACGGGTTTGTCGCCCTTTGCCATCATCAGCTCCTTCGTTAAAAAGCAAAGTTAAAACACACTCTACAAAATTGTGAGCATCATATTGTTCGCGAATTTATTCGTCAAGACGCTAAAAGAAATCTATCACAATTTATCGTAATAAATGATATGCCTTCCCGTTTTATCAATCTCAATCACTTGTACATCTTAAAATAATGATCTCTCATCTGCGAATAATGCGTTTCTACCTCACCTAAACGAACTTCATCCCTTCTTATAGCACAACCTTCAAATATAAATTTATTGTGCATTTCATCTGTCATTAGCAAATAAAACATAGTCTAGAAATTTCTTATTTAAAGATATAATACTTCGACAATAATTATGAACTATTGCGTAAATTAGGACTATAAAACAGAACCTTCAATATAACGGCTACAGCTGTAACCGCTTCTTTTATGATCTCTTTACAGTTGGAGTAACAAACTAAAAAATATTTTTGCTTTTTATTTGAATAGACCGCTGTAAATATGTTTTTCCATCCAACAATGATAAATGTTAGCAGTTCGCTTTACACAAACCGACACTGTAATATGCCTTTCCACCTCTCATTACTGCGTTTATTCTGCTATCATACTTATGCTGCCTTAGAAATAATTTATTAAAAGGATGACATGTTTTCCAAAAATGATTTTGTTTTACAGATTTCTTCCTCTCACAATAATATCTGTAAACAATTTTCTTTTTTCTAAGTAAGAACAGTTGAAATAGGAATATTACGATACGTCACTATCATGATAAATTAATTTTTACTTCCCTAAAATACGAGGATTCTTACAAGTAGCTATCTGTAAACAATCTGACATTTCTCGAAAGTGGCTTATTGTTGACCACGCACACGATTCCTTATAGGCTCTTTGAATAAACTCTGCTCTGAATATTCGTCACACAACAAAAAAACTCACATATTTACAGTTTTATATACCTTATATCACCATCCTAAAGGCTGACGTTTTGCGCTACAACAAACTGAATCAATCTATTTCTCAATAAAGAAATATTTTTTCTTTTATTAAAAATAACGCGGTTATCTGTTAAATTGATCAATTCATTATTGATCCTAACACATTATAATTTATGAAAAAATTAACTTTTCAATGTGTTTTTACTTAACTCAAAGAAGGATTATTTCTTTTTAGAACGTTCTGCAAAAGGATTATCAGCTGCTCGTAACGATATGCGAATTGGAACACCAGGCATATCAAACGTATCGCGTAATCCGTTGGAAAGATAACGTAAATATGATTGAGGCATTACCTTTGGTCGCGAACAGGCAATCATAAATCCAGGAGGACGTGTCTTAACCTGTGTTATATATTTAATCTTAAGTCGACGCCCTGAAATGGCTGGTGGAGGATGATGCGCAACGACAGTCTCAAGCCATCGATTCAATTTACCTGTAGAAATACGACGATTCCATACACGATGCATCATCATGACATTTTCCATAAGTTTATCAATACCTTGACCGTATTGACCTGATAAAGGAACAGCTCTTAAACCACGAACCTGAGGGAGAAGACGGCTACATTTTTCATGCAAATCAATTAGTGTTTCTTGACTATTTTCGATAAGATCCCACTTATTAAAAGCAATAAGCGGAACACGTCCTTCACGAATCACAAGATCAGTAATTTGCAAATCTTGCTTTTCAAAAGGTGCCGTTGCATCAAAAACAATCACGACTACCTCTGCAAAACGAATAGCACGTAAAGTATCAGCGACAGAAAGTTTTTCTAATTTTTCTTGAATTTTTGATTTTCGACGCAAACCTGCAGTATCAAAAAGTTTAATATGTCGATCACGCCATTGCCAATCTACAGAAATAGAATCACGCGTAAGCCCCGCTTCAGGTCCTGTTAATAACCGATCTTGTTTTAACATACCATTGATGAGGGTTGATTTTCCTGTATTGGGACGCCCTGCAACTGCAATCCGAATGGGCTTATTTTCATCGTAAATACCCCCCTCTTCCTCCAACTCTTCCACATCATCACCAACAGATGCTGGCGCGACAGCAATAGATTCCTCTTCGTTATTATTTTTAAAAGAATGCTCTGTGCCGACAGCGTCTACAATTGCATCACGAAGATCTGTAAGCCCAACACCATGTTCAGCAGATATTGAACAAGGCTCCCCTAAACCTAATGACCATGCTTCATACTCCCCCCCTTTTGCCGCTCTTGCCTCAGACTTATTGGCAACAAGTACAATTGGTTTTCCCGATTTGCGCACCAACGAAGCAAAATTTAAATCAGTCGGTGTTATTCCACTTTTCGCATCAAACATAAATAAAATAAGATCTGCTTCATCAATAGCTACTTTTGTTTGAGAACACATACGCCCTTCAAGGGTATGATCAGCTGCCTCTTCCAACCCAGCTGTATCAATCACATCAAAACGCAAATCTTGAAGTTTCGCCGCATGAATACGCCGATCACGGGTAACGCCTGGCTTATCATCAACCAACGCCAATTTCTGCCCAACCAACCGGTTAAAGAGCGTTGATTTCCCAACATTAGGGCGACCAACGATAGCAATGGTAAGGCTCATAGAATTTATTCCTTATTTGCCTTGCCCTCAGCTTGTATAAGCTCAAGCATAATTCGAGCCCGATCCGTTACTTTTGATCCCAGCGCACCCTCTGCAGAAATTTTCCGAAAATAATCAACTGCCTCATCCATCTTATCTGCTTTATATGCGGCTAACCCTAAAGCCTCTCTTGCTGTCATACGCATAGGATCAATATCATTTGCCATATCTTTGACACGCTTTTTGACATCCTCTAAGGTTCCTGTATCGACTAAAATATAGGCAGCACGAATTTTTGCAACTTTCCGCAAAATTTGCGGTGCTCTTTCATCAGCTGCAACAGAATCAAAAGCCTCCACCGATTTAACAACATCGCCTTGTTCCATGAATAAAGAAGCTTCATGCAAACGAGCAAGAAAAGGATATCCTCCAAAGTGAGAGACTTTAACATCCTCCAATTGCTTTATCGCCTCATCAAATTGACGTGTATCTGCAAAATCAAGGCTTTTTACAAATGCATCACCAATATAACCGGCTTTTTTTATTTGCTCATGATGATAAACTTGATAAGCAACTATCATGAGTATAAAAAGAATAACCGTCCCAATAATCCAGAAACCATAACGTTTCCAAAAGGCAAGCGCCTTTTCCTGACGAAATTCCGCGTTAACTTCAGCAATAAAACTATCATACGACATATATCATACCTTGGAAAATTACCTTCTTTGTGCTTTTACGCATAAATAAACTAAAGATAATAGCCCTCATTAGCTAAAAAATTTAAAATTTCCCACCCATGAGTCTCAAAACAATATCTATCCGAATTATTTGGACTTTTGCAACGGTCTCAATAAAAAATACTGTAACTGCCTTTTCGTTCATATTACGTTTTTTTGCCTCTTTAAATTTTTTAGAGAAATGATGATTACCTTAACCATCATTCTATATTCGCCCATTATATCAAGAGTTATTTGTATCTCCCTCCCTATATATACGACCACTTTAAAAACTTCAAAGCAACAGTTCTATTACATTTTTCAAAACTCTTGATTGTACAATGATAATGGGAAAGCAATCTCTTACAAAATCCTGAACAAAACATTGTTTTATTTTCATGTTTGAAAAAACTAATAACCCGATAAACAAATTCTGTTATCCAAGATAAAAAATATTGGAAGCCCATAAGAGAAGTTCACTAAAGATTTAAACTTCACATAAAGCTCTTTATGTACATGATATTGTTTCAACTTAATCTTCATCCGATTGATAAAATTTTGTGTTTGATACTTACAATTTCTAAAAGCATTTCATTGTAATGGCCAAATCCACATCAGCATTGGAACAGCAACAATGACTATCAAGACCGCTAGTGGTGCCCCAAAGCGTGGGTAATCACTAAAACGATATCCCCCTGGCGCCATCACCAGCATATTACTTTGATGTCCAATAGGTGTAAGAAACTCACACCCTGCACCAATGGCAACTGCCATCAGAAAAGCTTCAGGCTTATAATGAAGAGAATGAGCAAAACTTGAGGCGATTGGTGCTACCATCATGACTGTGGCTGCATTATTCAAAAATGGTGTTACCAACATAGCTGTAACAAGCATAAGTGCTAAAGCACCAGATGGTGGAAAAAATACTGCCAATTCACTGAGCCATTGCCCTATAAGATCTGTACATCCTGTCTTCTCTAGCGCCTCACTTACTGGAATAAGAGTTGCTAATAAGACTAATATTTGGCCATCTAATGCTTGATACAAATCACGGGCTGGCAAAACACGAAAGATAACCATTGCTGCAGCAGCAGAAAAAAAGGCAAAGGCAACAGGAACGATATGAAAAGCTGTAAAAATAATCGCTATAAACAGAATAGCTAAAGAAATAAAACCATGTCGCAAATTACCAAACACAATATTACGTTTGGCTAAGGGCAAACATTTCAATTCCCGTAACAAATTTGGAATAATCATATCTTGCCCTTGCAAAACAATCACATCACCAAAATGAAAAACAATATCACTAAGCCTTCCCCGTATCCTTTCATGCTGACGACTTAACGCAAGAAAATTGACATTATAGCGATCAAAGAGTGAAAACTCTTTTGTACTGAAACCAATAAGAGGAGAATTATGTGTGATGACTGCCTCAATAATATCAATGTCACTGTCCTTATCTCCCGTAGAAAGAGTTCTATCCGTAGAAAATTCTAAACGAGCAGAATTCATCACACTATCTAACCCTGTGTGCGAACCTTCCAGCAAAACAATATCGTTTTCAGACAAAACAAAATCTGGTAGTGGTGAAATAGATACTTTGTTTCTGATGATTTGAAGCACCATGACATCACCACCTGATGGCTTAACCAAATCAACGATGGTTTTTCCTACAATCGGTGAATTTGCGGGAATATGTACTTCTGAAACATAGTTACGAATATCAATAGCATCATCAAACGATACACCGGAACGAACACGAACAGGTAAACGCCAAGAAAAAAATACCACATATAATACTCCAACAGTGGCAACCGCTGCACCAACCGGCGTAAAATCAAACATAGTAAAAGGAACCCCCGCTAAACGCTCTTGCATCGCTGAAATAACAACATTGGGAGAAGTTCCTATCTGTGTCATAAGACCACCCAACAAGGAACCAAATGCCATAGGCATCAAAAAAACAGAAGGTGAAACTTGAGAACGGCGAGCAAATTGAAAAGCAATAGGAAGCATGATAGCCAAAGCACCGATGTTTTTCACAAACATTGATAAAAATACTACCGAAATAACCAAAAAAGTCAATTGAAGGCGCACTGATTTCACATCTGGCCATATTCGTTGGATAATAAACTCCATAATACCAGAACGCGATACAGCAGTACTGACAACAAACACACTTCCTACAATAATAACAATATCATTACTAAAGCCGCTAAATGCCTCCTTCGGACTGACAAGACCAACAGTACAAGCAATTAATAATGTACAAATAGCAACAAGATCATAACGGAATTTATCCCAAATAAAAACAACCATCATGAGAATAATGATAGAAAACGCCATTATTTGATCTTCTGTCATGACACCCATCTCTCCCCGTTAGATTACAATGAATAACAACATATCTTTTATTTTTTAACTGTTCCTATAAATAGCAGCAAGATAAAAGCTGACATAGATGCAGTTTAAAATAACTAAATGATACGCATAATCGCAATCGCCATAAGCTGCTCTTCTCTCATTATGAAGGCTTTTCTATAAAACGCTGAAATTAAAGAAATTTGGTGACAGCTGATAAAAGCATATTGCTAAAAAGATGTGAATGATTCTACATGTACAAAGAGAGTGGAGGGAGATAACTGTTTGGTACATACTCTGTCTGAACCTTTGTCGTTGCTTAAAGGAACTTGTTTATATTCTCACATAAAATGATAAAAGCGAAAGAAGAAATAATGGTTAATCTTAATAGTGGATATCGCAGTAATCTAAGATATTGGCTAACTTGTGTTATTGGATTTTTTGCTATCTTAACAATTATAATTGTTGGTGGCTTTTATATGGCAAAACCTTATCTTAACAATTTTGTGAAACGAGAAATAGCACGTCGCTTTATAAGAGCAGAAACATCCGATGTCAGCATCATCGGCAAAGTTAATTTAACAAATGTTACGCTCCCAACCCCTTCCGACATATCACTTAAAATTGGTGCACTTTCTGCCCGTCCTCCTATTTCTTTTATTCCTGGCACTTTTACATTTTATAATGTTGATTTAAAATATCGTGATGTTCATGTAAAAATTCCTCAAATTTCTCTTAATAGTGTCTTCTTAAAAGAAAAGGATAACACAATCACATCGCGCCTTTTACAATCAATTATGCGTATCGAACTTTCCTCAATCATTGCTCCGGACATACAGTTCTCGGTAGAAAATACCAATAAAAATATTGAACAATTTGAAATAAAAGGCTTTCAGCTTTCTGATTTAAAAAAGGGCCATATTCGTTCTGTTGGTATCAAAAATATAGACCTTACAACGATAGCGGAAAATGGTGATAAACAGATGCATCTTGTCGCTACAAGTGATGCAATAAAAGCGCATGATATTGATATTAATTATGCATATTCTATTATTATGGGGAAAAACAATGTTCTCACTCAAGGAAAAACCATTACAGGCCCCATTTCGTTGAGTAAGATAAAAGTTGATCTCTTTCAAGAAGCAGAAAAAAATGCTTCTTTCTCTCTCGGGCAATTTAAAACATCTGGTCTAAAAATGAAGCCACTTAAACAAACGCCTGAAAAATTGATCAAAGCTTACCTTAACGCAAGAAAAGAAAACAATCAGGACGTTGAAAAAACAGCACGAAATGCCATTCTTCTAAACACACTGCTCGCTATTACCTCAGCTGATGCGGAAATGAATAACCTCACCATTGATATACCACAGTTGAAAGCAACGCTTGAATCATTCCAATTTAAACCAAGCCTGTGGAAACAGCCCATACCCAAAAAACTTCTTCTTTCTCTTAATAATTTTTCAGTTTTACCTAAAAAAATAGAAGAAAAAGACCTCAATTTACTCAAAAAAATAAATCTTGAACGTTTTGATCTCTCAGGAAAATTAGACGTTTCTTATGATGAAAAAAAACATATGCTCTCTCTTAATGCAATGTCTTTCAACATAGAAAATATCGGAACTGGAAAAATAGTAGCAAAAATTGTTAATGTTGATGAAAAACTTTTTTCTGCTCAAAAAGATTTCATGATCGCTGCTTCTCAAAATCTTGGTCTTACGGATATTGATATAAGCTATACAGATGCTGGTTTTATTGATAAGCTTTTTTCTTATCTTGCACAAAATCTTAGTGATACAAAACATGATCTCAAAAAAGAACTCTATGATAATTTCTATCTGATGATGACACAAACTCCAAAACTATTGCTAAAAAATCATGACGAAGCAGAAAAAATTTCAAAGGCTTTTGGTGAGTTTGCTAAAAATCCTCAAACCTTAGTTGTAAAAGTTCAAGCAAAAGACAAAAAAGGACTCACAATAACTGATCTTGAATCTGCCTTACAAAACAATTTGTCCACAGTTTTGAGCAAAGTACATCTCAATGTAAAAAATGAAGTATCTCATTAAAAACCATGTTTCGCATTCAACATGATGTTGTTGTCTATAATTTAAAAAGCTTTATTCCTCTTTTTTCTTTTGTATGATACAGAAAAGCATCATACAGAGTAGCTTGTGCAAAAATATATATTTGTGAAATCGCCGATAATTGGAGTTGTTCATGTCTGATTTATCTTCAAATCGCTTACCTAATCGTGCTTCTCGTGTTACCAACCAAGCACTTTCTGCTATCGAGCGTTTTCTCCATATCGAAGCTCTCAGCGGTATTGTTCTTTTATTAGCTGCTGCTGCTGCTCTCATTTTTGCCAATTCTCAATATGCTCCTCTTTATGAAGCCTTTTGGCATACACCTTTTGGCTTTAGCTTTGGCCGTTTTTCCCTCTCGTGGGATTTGCATTTTTGGGTTAATGATGCTCTTATGACTATCTTTTTTCTCGTCGCAGGAATGGAAATTCGACGTGAAATTCATGAAGGTGCCCTTGCCGACTTTAAACAAGCAGTACTACCAATCGTCGCAGCAGTAGGTGGAGTTTGTCTTCCAGCGGTTATTTATTTTAGTTTGAACTTTAATGGGGGGCATACGCATGGTTGGGCTGTGCCAACAGCAACAGATATTGCCTTTGCGCTAGGCATTCTGGCTCTCCTTGGAAAAAGAATTCCTTCTAACCTTCACATCATCCTTTTATCCTTAGCAATTATTGATGATATTATTGCTGTTCTTATTATTGCTTTCTTCTACTCAACAAATATTGACCCTAGTGGCCTTATTATTGCCGCAGCAGGTATTGCTTTAGTGCTCTTTTTTCAATGGATTGGCCTTGCATCAGCATGGCTTTATATTCTGCCTGGTGCAATCATCTGGTGGGGGCTAATGGCAACAGGTGTTCATCCATCCCTTGCCGGCGTAATTTTAGGCATGATGACCCCTGTTTTTCCTACCCGTACCCTTGTAGCGCCGCTCACCATGTTAAGCAATGCAATGCAAGTTCTTCAAGAAAAAAATGCCAAAACAGATCTGCATCATATTTCAACTGCATTGAAAAAAATGCGCAAAGGACAACGCGATATGATTGCACCAGTAGTACGTGTTCAAAAAGCATTGCATCCATGGGTTGCATACGCCATTATGCCAATTTTTGCCTTTGCAAATGCTGGTGTTAGTTTTGCAAATTTTGATCTTTCTTCTCATGAGTCACTGTTAATTGTTCTTGGTGTGGTGATTGGTCTCTTTGTTGGTAAACCTTGTGGGATTGTTGCTGCCAGTTATCTCGCAGTAAAATCAGGGTTATGTCGCCTTCCTCCTCAGATGACATGGGCAGGTATTTTACTCATTGGATTTTTAGCAGGAATTGGCTTTACAATGTCCATCTTTGTTTCAATGCTTGCTTTTAAGGATATTATCCTGCTTGATTCTGCAAAAATTGGTGTCCTTTGTGGATCTGGTTTATCGGCTCTTGCAGGTCTTGGATATGGATTCATTTACATAAAACGCAATAAAAAAGCTCTTCATAGTTCTCAATGAAATCAATAACAGTTGCATTTTATGTTCGCTTTTAAAAAGTAATTTAGTTTATTTATTGCACTGAAATTTATTGTAATGATAAAGAAGAAAAATTTTAAAACCTGTTTTATCTCTTCAATTTAAAGTAATACGTAAGTGAAAAAGGCTTATTTCCCTTAAAAATCTATATTTCTGATAAATTTTATAAAAGAAATGTAATAAAAATAATGTATTATCCGCATATCGCAATATATTCTTATCTGCGTGAAATGATAAAATCTTAGTCAACAAATGCAGATAAATACTACTCATGGAGAGAATCAATAAAACGATAATGACAGAGAAAATTGCTCATTGCAGATAATTGGAAAAAATAAATAAAGCTTTTAAGTATCTCAACCCATGGCCATTGGGACAACTGTGGTTTTCAAAACAGAATGAACACCCCTTTGGTTGATTGAGAATTATCCTATTGTGCTATAAAATATCATCTTTGGAACAATAATATCAGACTCTATATATTCAGTATTTTAGATAATACAGTGAATCTTCAAAGCAGAAATTTTTTGTAAAACCTACGAAGTGAACCATACAGATACTCAGCAAGTGGAACCAATCAGAAAAATTGGATTGTCTATTAAATCTATAGTGGTAGAAAACTTCGTTATTTAGGACTAGGAAAAAGCTAGGAGAAAAGTTTTTAATGTATTGGACGTAAAGGCTCTATATCCAAGATTTACAAAAGCAAATAAATCATTATAAAAAAGAGGAAGAGATTTTTTACACATTTTCCCAATTAGACAAATATTTCTTTAAGAGTAACTATTGCACAAACATTTATTCGAGATTTTTATTCACTTTTTATGAGAAAAATAAACTAAACCTAGGAGGGTACAGATGAAACTCTTTAACATAACTTTGCGAGAACACAAAATACCAGTGGAATGCATCTTATTAACCCTCTTTTTCATAATTGCGCAAATAATCCTCTGAAATCAAAACTATAGGATCATCTTATCATTCACAAAATTTCCTATCTAACATATATATTTTGAAAAGATGGTATTTAATTCTCTTCTCTTGGAAATTTAATGATATGCTCTTTACTGTCTTACACACACGAATATTTCATATTTTTTAGAACTAAAAAATACTTATCCCTTATCAAGTCCATAAACAGCATGTAATGTTCTCACAGCAAGTTCAGTATAAGCACTATCAATCAAAATAGAAATCTTAATCTCTGAGGTTGTGATTGCCTGAATATTAATACCTTTTTCAGCCAAAGCCCTAAATGCTGTAGCTGCAACACCTGCGTGACTGCGCATTCCAATACCAATAACAGAGACCTTGGCAAGATCACTCTCAAATTGGATAACATCAAACCCAATTTCTTTACGATTTTTTTCAAGAAGAGCAACGGCTTTGTCCACATCAGCTGATGGTACAGTAAAAGTCATATCAGTTTTTGAGCCATCTTCAGAAATATTTTGCACAATCATATCGACATTAATTCGCTCTTCAGCCAAGGGACCAAAAATTGCTGCAGAGATCCCCGGACGATCTGCAAGCCGACGGAGAGAAATTTGTGCCTCATCCTTAGCAAAAGCAATACCAGTAACATTTTGTTGTTCCACGATTTCATCCTCATCGCAAATAAGTGTTCCAGAAGAATTCATTGTATCCCCCATATCTAATACATCGGGATCCTCAAAACTCGAACGTACAAAAGTACGGACTTTATGAACCATTGCCAATTCAACAGAACGAACCTGTAAAACTTTTGCACCAAGAGAAGCCATTTCCAGCATTTCTTCAAAAGCAACTTTTGATAAACGACGTGCCTTAGGCTCTATACGCGGATCCGTTGTATAAACACCATCCACATCTGTATAAATATCGCAGCGGTTCGCCTGTATAGCTGCCGCTATAGCAACAGCACTCGTATCTGATCCCCCACGCCCTAAAGTAGAAATCCGATTATCTGGAGATATTCCTTGAAAACCAGCAATAACGGCTACCTGACCTTCCTGAAAACGTTGTATTAAAAAAGATCCATCAATATCTGTAATACGTGCACGACTATGCGCACTGTCGGTGCGAATAGGGATTTGCCAACCAAGCCATGAACGAGCATTCACTCCCATTTCTTGAAGTGTAAGAGCCAACAAACCTGCCGTTACCTGTTCCCCAGAAGAAACAACAACGTCATATTCGTAAGCATCTTTATATATTGGTGAAGCCTCACAAGTCCACTGAACAAGCTCATTGGTTTTCCCAGCCATCGCGGATACCACAACCGCAACCTCATTGCCTGCATCCACCTCTCTCTTAACATGCCGTGCAACATTATGAATACGTTCAATATTTGCTACAGATGTTCCACCAAATTTCATGACAATGCGTGCCATCACTCACACTCTTACCTTATATATTTCTTACCTCAAACAACAGTGAGTATAGAGACTTACTACCATATTAGCAAACTACCCTTTCACATACCGAATATCTATCATTTGTGCAAGTTTCGTTATGTTTATATTAATTTCTCTTGACTTTTAAATGAAATCCACCTGACTTAATCATAAAAAAGAGAAAGGAGAGCGACATGACAAATAAAAAGCATACGACTATTGATCAAAATGAAATTGAACATTTTTCACGTATTGCTGCGGAATGGTGGAATCCACAAGGGAAATTTCGCCCACTTCATCAATTTAATCCAACGCGTCTTGCTTACCTTAGAGAAAAAATCTGTTTAGAATTTAATCGTGATCCTGTTTCACTTATACCCTTCGAAAATTTGAGAATTCTTGATATTGGCTGTGGTGGTGGCTTGTTATGCGAGCCAATGGCACGTCTTGGTGCTATGGTTGTGGGAGCTGATGCCGCACATACAAACATTGAAGTTGCGAAAATTCATGCCGCCCAAAATGGTCTTTCCATTGATTATCGTACCACAACCGCAGAAGAACTTGCCAATGACGGAGAACAATTTGATATCATCCTCAATATGGAAGTTGTTGAACATGTGGCTGATGTTAATCTCTTCATAACAGCCACAGCAAAAATGCTCAAACCACAAGGGGTGATGTTTGTTTCGACACTCAACCGCACATGGAAATCATGGGGATTAGCTATTATAGGCGCTGAATACATCCTTCGTTGGCTTCCCAAAGGAACCCATGACTATAAAAAATTCTTAAAACCTCAAGAGCTTAAAAATTTCCTATCCCAAAACGCTCTCACTGTTATTGATGAGGTCGGTATTACTTACAATCCATTCAATGACAGCTGGAATCGTTCAAAAGATATGGATGTGAACTATATGCTTCTGGCAAAAAACACCCAGAAAGCATATTAGTTATAATTTCTCTACGTCTTGCAACAAAGAATCGAGCTTCCCCTCTTCTTCTAGAGTGTACAAATCATCACAACCGCCAACATGATAATCACCTATAAAAATTTGCGGAAATGTGTTACGTCCATTGGCTCGCTGTACCATTTCTTGGCGAAGAGAAGTTGAAGCATCAATATCTGTATATTTTACTCCTTTTTTATCAAGTAAATCTCGTGCTCTTGTGCAATAAGGGCAATGAGGACGTGTATAAAGTGTGATCTCTTTCATTATGTTATTCTCCAATATTTTCAAACTCTTTTTGGTTTAAGGCTTCTCTCAAGAATTAGGAAAAATAGAAGCCTCGTTTAGTACACGCGAGAATGTTAATACATCAACTTGACGCGCACCTGCACGCTTTAATGTTGTAGCAGCTGCTGTAACTGTTGCACCTGTTGTGAAAACATCATCCACAAGCAAAATAGAGCGCCCTTTTAAGTATTTTTTAACTTTATCAGGAACCTCAAAGGCGTTCAATACATTCAGTTTTCGTTCCCTTGCCGATAAATTCACCTGAGGACGGGTATGTCGACAACGCACAAGCCAGCCAGGCTTAAAAATTTTTTTTCGCGCTCCTGCAATATAACGAGCAAGTTCAGCAGATTGATTATAACGTCTCTTCAAAAAACGACGAAAATGCAAAGGAACGGAAATAATAACATCACAATCATCTATAATCTCGCGCCCAGCAGATATCATCCAATTCGCCATGAAAGATGCCAGTTCTACATGATCTCCATATTTCAACCGCGTTACCAAAGCTTGCGCCACACCTTTATGAACAATAACTGAACGAACACGCGAAAAAGGATGGGAATTTTTAAGAGCTTCACCACTGAGAAAACCATCCCCCATATCACAAACAAAAGGAATTCCCATAACAGGACAATAGGGTTTTGTGATAAATTGGAGCCCTCTCCAACATTCAGGACAAATCGTACCACAAGCAGAAACTCTTTGCTTACATCCAGGACAAAGAGGCGGATACAAAACTGTGAGCAAGCGCTCAATGAACTTACTTAATAAACCCCCGCCATTTAAAGCCACTTCTTGCAAGCATAACATCGTTAATTTAGGCTTTTATAGCTTCCCTATACAAAAAATCCTTTTACATTTTTTAACTTTAATTCCTTTAAAAACTCTTACTTCTTATAAATTTGTTTTTCATTCACATCCTAAGCTTGACAGAGCTTGCACAAAAATGAACCTTCTCAAAATGTACGCATTACAAATTGAGAGACTTTAACAATATGTCGCATCCTTTCATTTTTGATCACGACCGCATTGAACAATTCCGTAAACGTGCTTTCCAAAAAGCAAAAAAAGGACATGACTTTTTACTATCCTATATGGCTGAAGATCTCTTTAGGCGCCTTAGTACTATTGATCGTCTCTTTACGTTAGCGCTCGATCTACACAGCCATACAGATCTTGCCGCGCAAGCTCTCCTGAAATCTGAAAAAGTCCATTTTATAGAACGTGTTGAAACCGATATGCTTTATCAAAGCCATGACAAAAAATTTCATTTACGTTCTCGAGAGTTTCTTGATTTTCCGCCCCATTATTGTGACCTTATTGTATCACTTCTTTCATTACAAATGACCAATGATACCCCTGGCGTTCTTAATCAGATAAAAAATATTCTTAAACCAGATGGCTTATTTCTGGCTGTTATGGCAGGAGCTGGTACGCTTAGAGAATTACGTGAGTGTCTTCTACAAGCTGAAATGGAAATCTATGGCGGAGCAAGCCCTAGGATCTATCCTTTTGCCGATATTCGTGAGATAGGTGCTCTTTTACAGCGTGTTGGTTTTGCTCTGCCCGTCGCAGATATTGAAGATGTTACCATACGCTATAATACAATGTTTGATCTCATCAATGATCTTAAAGCTATGGGCATGCAAAATGCGCTCATCAATCGCTCACGGCGTCCCGTATCCAAACGCTTTTTTCTCCGCGCAGCTGAAATTTATGCAAAGCAATTTAGCGATCCTGATGGCCGCATTCGTGCGCATTTTTCTTTCATTTGGCTGTCTGGTTGGGCTCCTCATCCAAATCAGCAAAAACCCATAAAGCCAGGATCAGCACAAATATCTCTTGCTGATGTTTTAGTAAAACAGTCTAAAAAACTGTAGATTCAACACGGAAATTATTTTTCAAAGATGCTTCTATCCGTTGTCCGTAACATCTGACTGGTTATCGTTCCAGCCAACATTGAATCACTTACATTGAGAGCTGTACGCCCCATATCAATGAGAGGTTCAATGGACATAAGTACAGCAACCAATGAAACAGGAAGACCCATAATGGGCAATACTATTAATGCAGCAAAAATAGCACCACCACCAACACCAGCTACACCAATAGAACTCAAGGTTACAACACCAACAAGAGTAGCAATCCACATAGGATCAAGAGGATTAATCCCCATAGAAGGAGCTATCATAGATGCAAGCATTGCTGGATAAAGACCTGCACAACCATTCTGTCCAATTGTTGCTCCAAAAGAAGCTGCAAAACTGGCTATTGATTGCGGTACACCAATCCATTGCGTTTGAGCCTCAATATTCAAAGGAATACTCGCAGCACTCGAACGACTGCTAAAAGCAAATATTAAAACCGGTAAAACTTTTTTGAAAAAACGAAAGGGATTAATTCCTGATATGCCAAGCAACACACCATGAATGCCAAACATAAGAAGAATACCAACATAGGACGCAATAATAAAAACCAATAAATTTAAAATATCTGAAACGTGCGAAGATGCTCCTACTTTAGTCATCAGTGCAAAAATACCATAAGGCGTCAAAGCAATTATAATACGGACCAACCGCATAATCCAAGCTTGTGTCACTTGAATAAATAAAAGTACTTTTTCTCCCTTTTCTGGATCATCTTTCTTTAAAAGAAGAGCCGCAGCGCCTAAAAATGATGCAAAAATAACAATACTAATAATGGATGTACGTTTAGCTCCACTTAACTCAGCAAAAGGATTTTTAGGAATCAAAGATAAAATCATCTTTGGAACATTCATATCTCCAAGTTGAGAAATACGATCCCCGAGAACAGCAGAAATATTTTGCCCTTCATAGATCAAACCACTTGCTGTTAACCCAAAGGCATTAACGACTAAAATGCCAACCAACGCTGAAAGAGCCGTGGTAAAAAGCAATATTGAAATTGTCATTATACTCATTTTGCCAACAGCATAAACAGAATGTAAATGAGCAACTGCTGAAACGACAGAGATAGAAACCAATGGCATCACAATCATTTGTAGTAATAAAATATAGCCATTACCAACAATGTTAAACCATTCAACGGATTTCAACAAAGTGGCTTCACCTTCTCCATATATAATCTGCAAAACACTTCCAAAAATCAAACCAAGAATAAGCCCTAGCATAACACGTAGTGAGAGGCTCCATTCCATTTTCTTACTTTGTGCAAGCCATAATAAGAAAATAACAAATAGAAATAGATTAATAAAAAAATTAAATGTCATTGTTTATGCCCACTCTTGTTATGCTTGAGATGAATAATATGCACAATTTAAAATCAATGCTTGATATTCGAAAATGAAATATAAAGCTTACAAATATTTTACAAAATCATTATTTTTTAATTTATCGGCTAAAAGAGGAATTTTTATCTACTAATAGCTGTTTAACTAAGATAAAAAATTAATTGAAATTATCCTTCTTTTAATCCATAAACGTTTATGAATTAAATAGAGTGTACATTATATCTCAAAACTAAAACATAATTCTAGTATAACTGATTAGATAAATAATATGAGCATTTTTTCTGTTTTATAAAAAAACAAAATTTTTCATAAAGCTATCTAAATTGTTGGATAATTTTATAGCTTATTTTCCTTCATATATCCCTACATCATCTTTGCCAATTTTATGCGCAATATTTTAAATTATTTTTATTATCATTTCTTTTAAAATACCCATCACTCTATTGGAAAGAACCTTTATATATCTTTCCTCGGCTTTAGATGAAAACTCCTTTTCTTTTATTTATCGCGTTCTTTTAATGGAATCACACCCCTTATAAAGCACCATAGTATGCTGTTGTGCTGCGCATTCGTACATTGGTTTTAAAGAAATATCTCTCAACGCTCCAAAGTCCACCGCAAAAATGTAACCTTTGAATAGTATAATGCAAAGACATTGGGCACCGATCTCTTTAAAAATTATCAAGATATAAGCCGGTACAATCATACTGTTTACTAGTTACTAGCTCCAAATTTTTCGAAACCCCTCCTATTTAGATGGCTTATAAGAGGCATTTTTACTCCTTCTTTCAATAGCTTTATCTACACATCAATCTCGCTTGCAATATGCAAAAAATGGTTTTAATTGTTTTACCATCAGGGGATTTAAAATGAGAAAATTTTATAATATCCGGAAATTTTCATTCAATATGAAAAACAATAAGTTAGCATTATAAATCAATTTATTATATAAATATTGTGTATAGTGTTTAAGATAAATTGGAATAAATTATCAATAAAATAGCACATACTATACAATCGATATAAAATAATTAAGCAACATTTGGTACCATAGTCATTTTATTTAAAATTTTTCTGTTTATTATAAATAAAAACTCAATTTTTTGATTCCTAAGTAAGTTTTGTTATCTGTATTGGTATTATTTGGATATACTAAAATTATAGCCTCATTTAATATAATATGCTTTATAAGATATTAGAAGACCGATAAAAGATACATAATGGTATTAAAAAGAGAAATTGAACTCGTTATATCTAAAGAATATAACAATAAATACTGTGAGAAATATTTAATAGTGTTGACAATTAAGCCTTTAGAGCTAGACATTTAAAAATATTATTTTAAACGCTTGCTTTTTTGCGGACATTTTGCTGATTTTGATGAAAAGGCTGTCCTTCGTATCTAACAGCTTAAAAATAATTAAGGCTTTCCAAGCTAATGTAATTAAATACGATGCTGATTGGAATAATTTAGCAGAGATTTTTTTAGTAAAATGTAAAATGGACTTTCATAGTTCAATGTTTAAGTATACAAAAACTCTAATTCTCCTATTGAGATCAACCGATAGAAGCATATTACGGATACGAGAGAATGATAACACTCAATCCTCTAACTCGTAAAATACAGCCATTGTGTGCCTTTTTGCTTTACAGATATTTTGCAGGATATACTGTATTAAAAGATAGAAATAGGGAAATATATTCTTTTATCTAATAATAAAGGTTTTATCTCTCTTACTAGCACAAAAATTTGTGCTTATGATTTTATTTCAAATGCCATAATTTATCATATAAAATATGGCATAAATGCTATATTTTAATATAAAAATAAAACTAAGTTTATTATAATTAATTTTTTACTTTGAATTCACATTATGTAAATTTAAAAATTGTCTTCTTATGCATTACGAATGAACAATCGTTATGTTGATAGAGACGTTTAAGAAATAGCTCATGCCTCTTTATGAGCCATATTAATTTTAAAAGCAGATATACAATTTTTATTGAAGTAATATTATAATGGTGCCAATCCATTACATCTATTAAGTAAAATGACAATGCCCAATCACTGTTAACATTATACCCTTTCATTGAATTCGGATGGGAAATGGGTTTGATAGCCAGATGCAATACCTCTCTAAAGAGAAGCCATAAATGAGTAATAACAATACGCATCTCTTTAAAAATGCAAAGCAGTCTTTTTCTTTAAAAATTTAATAGGCACATTCTAAAAATAGAGGTTCTACACTACCACTCCAAAGTGAATGAAAAAAAGACAAAAACCTATCCGCATCTGTCTGTCCCATTGCAATCACTTCTTCTAAAGGATCCAGAAAAATTGTCTCATCCAAACCATCAGCATCATACTGTCTGCGATTTTTTAAGCCTTTGTATGAAATAGCAACAGCTTGACGGGCTATTTCTAAAATAGTGGTCTGACGAAAAGGTGTTCTTAATCCTTCTTTAGGAACACGTTCACGCACCTCCAAAACTTCTTCAAAACACCAATCTTTTGTCAATGCCTCAGCTTCATTTAGTGCTTCACTATCATAAAGAAGTCCAACCCAAAAAGCCGACAATGCACAGATACGTTGCCAAGAGCCACAATCAGCTCCTCTCATTTCTAAAAATCTTTTTAAACGAACTTCAGGAAATAAAGTCGATAAATGATTAATCCAATCTCCCATATTGGGTACTAAATTTGCAATCTGCCCTCTTAATGCTCCATTCATAAACTGACGAAATGTTATATGTGTACAATCGTAATAATGGCTGTCCCGCACAACAAAATACATGGGTATATCAAGTGCCCATTCAACGTAATCAGCAAAACCAAAATTCTCAGAAAACACAAAAGGAAGAACTCCAGATCTCTGATTATCCGTGTCGCACCAAATTTCAGAGCGCCAAGATAAAAAGCCATTTGGCTTCCCTTCTGTAAAAGGTGAACTGGCAAATAATGCAGTCGCAACAGACTGTAGCTTCATGGAGACTTGCATTTTTCGCCGCATATCAGTTTCAGATGAAAAATCAAGATTAACCTGAACTGTCGATGTGCGATACATCATATCAAGACCACTATGACCCACTTTTGGCATATAATTAGCCATAATCTTATAACGTGATTTAGGCATTCGCGGAGTTTGTGCTAAGGTCCATTTTGGACTAGCACCCATTCCCAAAAAACCAATGCCCAATGGTGCTGCAATTTTCTTGAGAAGCACTAAATGCTCCATGAGCTCACAATAAGTGTGACCAATTGTTTTGAGTGGTGCACCAGATAATTCAAATTGTCCTCCAGGTTCTAAAGAAATGGCACCTTGACCAACTGATCCTATAAGCCCAATGATATTCCCCTCATCTAAAATAGGTTGCCATCCTAAAGCTTCTTGCATTCCCTCTAGAAGTGCACGAATCCCACTTGAACCCTCATAGGGAACGGGGCTAAAACCATCTATGTAGAACGGAAATTTTTCATGCTCTGTACCAATACGCCAATCATGCTCTTCTTTACATCCCCCTTGGAAATATCTCACCAAGGAATCTAAGTTATCAATTTCACTCTCATCATTTATATCAAGCGCCATAACTTATTGTATCCTATCATCAGTGACATCATTTAAATGAATCGTTTAGAATAATTCTTACACGCTTCTCAATTAATTGACCAATCCCCCACCGTAACATTAAGAAGAGCTAAAGCAGCAACAGCAGCAGTATCAGCACGTAAAATACGTGGTCCCAAAGATATTGGAATTACAAAAGAGTGCTTTTTTAAAAAGTCTCGCTCTTTTTCACTAAAACCGCCTTCTGGTCCGATGAGAACACCAGATGTTGTAATTTCGTGCCTTTGTAGAAGATGTAATGGATTATAGGATTTGCATGCTTCATCACAAAAAAATAACGGTCGCGTTGTATTCCAATTTGCTAAAAGTTCTGCCAATGAAACAGCAGTTGCACATTCAGGCAAAGATAAAATGCCACACTGTTCAGAAGCTTCGACAACATTAGCTTCTATGCGCGCCATATTGATACGCGTAACCTGTGTGTGATGCGTTATAACAGGCTGCAAAGTCGATACCCCCATTTCAACAGCTTTCTGCACCATATAATCCAAACGCGCGTTTTTGATTGGAGCAAAGCAGTAAATGAGATTCGAATGCGTCGTTTGTAATCTTTCTTGATGGATAAGCTGAGCCACAACAAATTTTTTCTTAATCATAATGAGTTTAGCAAGCCATTCACCATCCTGTCCATTAAAAAGTAAAATTTCCGCTCCTTCTTGCATCCGCAAAACACGTACAAGATAAGAAGCTTGCTCCCCCTCTATCTTTATTTCTTCATTCAAAGCAAGTGGTTGTCGGATAAATAATCTTTTAAGTTTATAATTTATGCGCATAAAAAATCGTACCAAAACCCATTATAATTATCGAGAAAATGAAAAAAACATATAACAAAAAGAAAAAATTATATCTATAGAGCTATAACATATGAAAGAATTATAGAATTTTTTAGCTTTATGAGGTAGTTGTGGAACAAATCGAACAATAAACGATTCTGTTTATCTACAATTTTATAACAACATACCGTTTATCATTATATTCAATCATTGATTGTATGATTGGAGGGAAAATATGACTGCTAAAAAAGCTACAATTATTACTATTACTACTCTGTTAGCCTTTGTTCTCATTACTGTAGGAATTGGCTCCGTTGGAGCTGATGAGGATCATACAATCAGCAAAGATGGTTATGGTATTTCTTCTAAAGTTTCAATAAATGCAGGTTAGCTTATCTTTAAAAATTCTACAACAATGTTCTATTTGTTAGAAATTTTCTAAAACTCTTGCTACGAGCTGTTAATCTGCATCGATATCTTTTACAATCCAGAAATTACCGTGCTTTTGTCCTTGAGAGCTAAGAGAAAAAGTAGAAGGTTGTGCAAGGCTATTAGCAAGACACTCGACATCTCTACATAGAGTTTCTGAACTATGACTTTTTCGCAACTGTGCCTGTAATGTAAAAGCATTCTGCTGATTTTGCATGATAGTAGATGTAATTATTCCCCAAATCGATAAATTCCAGTCTGCTGTACGCATCAATGATTCTGTTATCTTTATCGTACCATCAGAAAAGCTGGTTTGAATATTCCAAAGATCAAACGCTGTTAAAAGGGTATTATTACCTATTAAAAGAAATTGTTCACTTTTTGAAAGCTTTGTTTGTAAATCATTTAAATCATATCCTAATAGCCGACCAGAAGACATATTCAGTGCTAATTCACCTTGCATTTTTGCAAAAAATTCTGACCAAGAACGGGCGAACGTTCGTACTGTCATAGTAAAGTTTGTTTTGCTCTGTACAAATGGGACAATCCCCAAAACCTCCAAAGCAGTTTTCATATCAATTGAAGTCCCTGTCGCGCGTCCTTCAAGTCGTACTTTCTCACCAGCTGGTGCAATTTCTATATTGCTTTGCAGGGATCCACCCAAAATATTTACATGACCAAGATCAAAAATACCATGCCCATTTCTTATTTGTATTGCAGCAGCTAAATTGGTAAGCGTGATATTGCCTATTTTTGCTTGCGGTGCAGAAAGCCTTACATCCACCCCGATACGATCAAAAATTGTCATATCAAGGAGTAGACTCTTCTTGTTAACGGGAGAAAACGCTGCTCTTAAGAGATTAAAATCGAGGTTATCAAATGCTAAAGATCCCATTATAATTGGTACACGATCATAAAAATCAATTTCCAAAGCTCCACGCGCATTTACTGTTCCTATCATAGATGTAACATTATCCATTTGGATGTGCATCGGCCGCGCTAAAAAACGAGATTCCCATACAATAGGCTCTGTTAACCTATGTCCCCAAAACTGACTTCCTCCAATCCAAGATAACGTCTGATTCCATCCCGGAGAATGCATCGATACTTTTCCGTCAAAAATATAATATTCAGACAATTGTGCCTGTCCTATAAAGGTTATACCACCACGTACAGAATTGAGACTTGCCTTAACTTGGCTTTTCCCTCCTGCTAAAAGCAGCAACGCTTGATCGGTATCAATAGATAATTTTGTTAATTCCCCATGCCAACGAGCATCTGCACGAAACCGAGCTTCTTTGCTCAATTCTGACCAATCTAAAGTCGCATTTAGTCCTGTTATTTTTTCTGCTATATTGGAGATACTATCATGATATACGAGCACACCATTCTCAATAGCAATCCGCCCAAAAGGCTGGTTCAAAAGGCGGTCTATATCTGGATCATCCGGATTATGCTTCAATATTTCACGTGCATTGCGTATTGCTAATCCTAACGCACCTTGTGAGCGTGGAAATCTCTCAAAAAAATCTGCTACTGTTTTAATAGGTCTTTCCATAACAAATTGGGGACGTACAATACGCGTCTCTGAAAAAGAAATATGCCCCCACAAAAGATCTATCAAAGATAGATCAACTTCTATGGATTCAGCTTCCATCAATGGTACAATGTGATTCATTTTTGCTGTTAAAGTAACACCGGAAAGGTATACTTTAGGATAGGGAAAAAGATTCAAACGCGGAGGATCTCGCAATTGCACATTATAGCCTGTCCATGCACTCAACTCCTGCGCTAAACGAATACGGATCACATCTGTAGACACAAGATAAGGTAAAATGAGAATACCAACTCCAAACACAAAAGTAATGGTAACAAAAATTCCGCTCAAAAATTTTATTATTCTGGCGCGCACAATATTCCTCTACACTTTCACCCCAGCAACAGATAAAAAACAATCTAAATGATTGTAAAAAAACTTCTTATAATATTAAACTTTGCTCTATCTTATTTGAGAACTTCATTCTTCTTGTTTTTATCCAAAGTTTATTCAAACAGCAATATTGCTGCTTTTTTACAAAGCAATTATTTTAAAATCTTCTAAAAACTATAGAATCCATATAACACTATCGAACCATTCTTATAGTTCTTATATGAGTATTGCTATAAAACCCTATTGTATTGTCAGCAAATGCTTTACACAAAAACAAATAGCCCTATCGAAAGGATCTCTCTCATGAATCATATTATTGACGGAAAAAAACTCGCTGAAGAGATTATTGTAAAGGTTAAGGCTGAAACAACAAAACTCCGTAATCACTGTAATATACAACCTGGTATTGCCGTTATCATTGTTGGTGATGACCCTGCAAGCCAAGTATATGTGACATCAAAGAGCAAAAAGGCTGAAGAGTGTGGTTTTTTTTCAAGCAAGCATATGCTTTCCAAAGAAACGCAAGAACAAGAACTCCTTCAACTTATTACAACATTAAATTCCGATCCTAAAATTCATGGCATTTTAGTGCAACTGCCCTTACCCTCCCACATCAATACGGATCGTATCACACAAGCTGTTGCTTACCAAAAAGATGTTGATGGTTTTCATTATATCAATATAGGAAAATTAGCAGCCAATGCCCTTGATGATGCTATCATACCCTGTACACCAGCTGGCGCCATGATGATGATTGAACAACAATGTGGAAAAGACTTATCTGGTCTTGATGCTGTTGTCGTTGGTCGCTCTAACATTGTCGGAAAACCTATGGCCGCCCTTTTAACAGCAGCCAATGCCACTGTAACAATAGCCCACAGTCGTACCCGTGATCTTGATGATGTGTGTCGTAGCGCCGATATTTTAGTAGCAGCTGTAGGGCGCCCAAAAATGATCAAAAAAGACTGGATTAAAAAAGGTGCCGTTGTAATTGATGTCGGCATTAACCGCATTGCTGCTCCAGAAAAAGGTGTGGGGAAAACGCGTCTTGTTGGTGATGTTGATTTTGAAGAAATAAAAGAAAAAGCAGCTGCAATCACCCCTGTTCCAGGAGGAGTTGGACCGATGACAATTGCTATGCTGATGGTTAATACGCTCAAAGCGGCTGCTCGAGCACATAATTTACCTGTGCCCAAATTTTAAATATTGATTGTATAAATATCGCTGTCGTTCTTTTCGTACTTTATTCATGTCATAAGAACAGATGCCCCTTGATCCGCGCGGTTAACGCACTTGCGA
This sequence comes from Bartonella pachyuromydis, assembly GCF_039543065.1. Taxonomy (NCBI): domain Bacteria; kingdom Pseudomonadati; phylum Pseudomonadota; class Alphaproteobacteria; order Hyphomicrobiales; family Bartonellaceae; genus Bartonella; species Bartonella pachyuromydis. The sequence continues at coordinate 249,473 of NZ_BAABJA010000002.1, forward strand.
AAAACATGAAAAAGCTCACGCCCAACACCGTATTCATTCTTTGAAAAATCAGGCGTTACAATTGCGCGTGCGTTAAATTTTGATAAATCTTCCAAAAGAGTTAACTTTCCCACATGCGCATCAAGACAAATAATATTACCATCTTGCAAACGCGCAAGAGGACCATTATCCAAAGCTTCTGGGGTCACATGAATTGCGGCAGGAATTTTTCCTGATGCACCTGACATACGAGACCGTCCGTTACCAATGCGATCTTTTGCCCCTGATCTTGTAAAACACTTAAAATTGTTGTTAATTTATGAAGTTCTGGCATGCCATTGGCTTTTGGCCCTTGATAACGAATAACAGCGATAAAATCTTTGTTATTCAATACCCCAGATTTAAAAGCCTTTTGCAATTCCTCTTGATCATTAAAGACAAGAACAGGAGCTTCAATACGCCAATGCTCACGCTTAACAGATGAAACTTTCATAATAGCTGTCCCCAAATTGCCCGATAAAACACGAATCCCACCCTCAGACTGAAATGGTTTTCTCCATCCTGCTAATATTTTATGATGAGCACTTTCCTTGATAGCAGGCTCACGGACTATATGACCATCAGAATCAAGCTTTACTTCAATTGCATAAGAATTGAGATCTGTACCAAAAACTGTACAAACATCTTCATGCACTAATCCCGCCTCAATGAGCTCACGAATAACAAATCCCACACCACCAGCAGCATGAAAACAATTGATATCAGCCACACCATTGGGGTAAATTCGTGCTAAAAGAGGGACAACTGACAAAATTTCTGCAATATCATGCCATGTTAATCGAATACCGCAAGCAGCAGCCATAGCAATCAAATGAATCGTATGATTGGTAGATCCTCCCGTTGCATTTAAGCCTACAATAGCGTTCACAAAAGAACGCTCATCCACTATCATACCAAGTGGATTATAATTATCACTAAGAGCTGTCATTTCAAGTACACGCTTTGTAGCTTCCCTTGTTAAAGCATCACGCAATGGTGTATTCGCATTGATGAAAGAGCTACCTGGCATCTGTAACCCCATCATCTCCAATATCATCTGATTTGAATTAGCCGTCCCATAAAATGTACATGTTCCTGGTTCATGGTAAGAACGTGCTTCTGATTCTAACAATGTTTGACGATCTACCTTATTTTCCGCGTAAAGCTGGCGTATCTTCACTTTTTCATCATTCCCTTGACCACTCGTCATGGGGCCAGCTGGTATAAAAATTCCCGGTAAGTGACCAAATGTGAGCGCACCAATCATTAAACTAGGTATAATTTTATCACAAACCCCAAGATACAGTGCGGCATCGAATATATCGTATGATAAGCCTATAGCGGTAGCCATTGCAATCACATCTCGTGAAAAAAGAGAAAATTCCATCCCCGCATTCCCTTGTGTTACACCATCACACATCGCGGGAACACCGCCTGCGACTTGTGCAACACCACCCACTAAGCGTGCAGCTTCTTTAAATTAGGCGAGGAAAAGACTCAAAAGGTTGATGTGCTGAAAGAATATCATTATATACAGTAATAATACCAATATTCCCAGCAATATTACGCTTCAAACGCTCTTTGTCTATTGGACTACAAGCAGCAAAACCATGCGCTTGATTGGCGCAACCCAAAAAACTTCGCTTGGGACGATTGGTCTGTGCTTTCGCAATATGATTTAAATAAATTTCTCGCGTTAGTAGAGAACGTTCATAAATCCTTTGTGTAACCTGAGCAATTGTCTTGGAAAGTGCCATGTTTCCCCCCCTTTTTACTTACAGATCTCATCATCAATGATGAGAGATCATGTATTCACTTCGTTTATTTCATTTTCATTCGGAGACCAATAAACCTGAACAAGATGATGGGCATTGCGTAAAACAGCGCGAACAGGCATTTCCATTTCAGATCCATCTTGGCAAACCGCTTCAAAACAATCGCGTTTCTGCCCCCCCTCAAAATGAAGAATAATGCAACGCGATTGAATTATAACTGGCAAAGTTAAGGTGAGTCTTGGCTCAATGGCGCTTTTTGCATGAAGTGGTAAAACAAGTGCTCGTGTTTGAAGATCAAGTGCTTGCTTTAGACGATCCGCATCAGGAAAAAAGGACGCAGTATGTCCATCATTTCCCATTCCTAAAACAGTGATATCAAAGGGCTGAGATAAAGTATTGATTCGACTAGCTGCTGAAAAAGCAGCAAGCTCAACGGTACGTGTTTCATGATAAAGCCCTACAAAATGCGCTTTAGCGGCAAAATTTTGTAACAAATGATGCCGTACCATATGTTCATTTGAACGCTCATGATGAGCAGGTACAAAACGTTCATCAACCAAAGTGACGATAATATTTTGCCAATCGATATCAGCTTTTGATAAATAATGAAAAAATAGTTTTGGTGTTTTTCCACCAGAAACTGCTAAAATCGCACGCTTACGCTCCAGAATCGCTACACTCAGTTCTGCTGCAACATGGTCGGCCAACGCCAAAGCAAGGGTTGTTGGTGTTTTAAAATTTAAATGGTCAATATTTATTCCATGCATCGTTATTGCTCTAAACTAAATTATTCCACATCCGTCCATCGCGTTCCATCAAAAGCGTTGAAGCAGATGGTCCCCATGAACCAGCACCATATCCATGAATAGGCTGCTTTCTTACCCGCCACCCCTCAAGAATAGGGTCAATCCAACGCCAAGCCGCTTCAACCTCGTCACGACGCATAAAGAGTGTTTGATCACCACGAATAACATCCATTAATAAGCGTTCATAAGCATCAGGATTACGCTGAGAAAATGCAGACGCAAAACTCATGTCCAATGGAATATGACGAAATCGCATGCCACCTGGACCTGGATCCTTAATCATCAACCATTGTTTTACTCCTTCATCAGGCTGAAGACGAATAACAAGCCGATTAGAAAAAATCTCATCCGAATCTACATTAAAAATGTTATGAGGAATGGGGTTGAAAACAACAACAATTTCAGACATCCGCGTGGACATCCGCTTACCAGTTCGTAAATAAAAAGGTGTATCTGCCCAACGCCAATTGTTAATCTTAACTTTAAGTGCTACAAATGTTTCGCTCTTGCTGGATTTTTTTCCCAGATCATCAAGATAAGATCCCATAAGAACACCGTCCAAGATACCGGAAAGATACTGCCCACGTACAGTATGTTGCTCTACGTTGTGAATACCAAGAGGCGTTAAAGAATGCAAAACTTTCAGTTTTTCATCACGCACAGCATTCGCTCTATTAGTAAATGGTATTTCCATAGCCACCAAACAGAGCAACTGCAACATATGGTTTTGCACCATGTCACGTAGTGCACCTGCACTTTCATAATATTCTGCACGCCCCTCCAACCCTAGAGATTCAGCAACCGTTATCTGAACATGATCAATATAATTGGAATTCCATAATGGCTCATAAAGCGTATTAACAAATCGCAATGCCATCAAATTCTGAACAGTTTCCTTGCCAAGATAATGATCAATACGAAAGATTTGATCTTCATGAAATACTTTTGCAAATATATCATTGAGTTCAACTGCTGTTTTGGTATCATGGCCAATAGGTTTTTCAATGATAATCCGTGTTTGCTGCGTCACTAGATTATTTTGCCCTAATCTTTCCACAATATCACGGAAAAGTGGAGAACCAACCGCTAGATAAAAAGCTCGAATATCAGCTGAATCTTTTGACAGCAATAGAGCGAGATCTTGCCATCCTCGGTTTGAGGTAACATCAACAGAAACATAACTTAAACGCGCAAGAAAACGATGAAGTTCAATTTGATTGAGATCTTTTTGATTAACATGTTTTTCTAAAGAAGTGCGAACAAAATTTTGATACTCTTCATGACTCCATGCTGAACGCGCAACTCCAATAATACGCGTTGGCTCGCTCAATTGTCCAACACACTGACAATGATAGAGAGCAGGTATAAGTTTGCGTGATGTTAAATCACCATTACCACCAAAAACAACACAATCAAATGGAGAGACTGGAATAATTTTACTTACCATAAATTTGTCTATCTTCCCATTCAATTATAAAAGCTGGAACAATTTAGAGAGGCTCACATCATTAAAGCAGATAGATCTTAAACAAGCCATTAATTTTCTTCATTGTAAAGGGTAATTCATTAAAAATGATCTAGCAAAGAAAACCAGTGCATTGCCAAAAACACCAACGGATAACGCAAAATTCTTCCCCCTGGAAAAGACGAAATTTTTAAGTTTTGAAAAGAAGCAAAACGCTCGCGTTTTCCCGTCAACCATTCAGCATACAATTTCCCTATAAAAGGAGCAAGGATAACGCCATGGCCCGAATAACCACCACAATAAGTCATCCTTGAGAAAAGTTGGCGAACATAAGGCATACGTTCAACCGTAATGGCGACAGTTGCTCCCCAATGATGGGTTAGATTAACAGAGTGTAGATGAGGGTAAATTTCAGTCATCTGACGTCTTATACGTTTTTCTAAATTTGCAGGATACTGATTATCATAGCTTTCTACTCCACCAAATAATAAGCGATTATCAATGCTTTTGCGAAAATAGCGAACCATAAAACGAGAATCATCTACCGATTCTCCTCCTCGAAGAATCGGACTCTCTTTTGCCAAAGGTTTCGTTGCTCCGATATAAGAGCGAATAGAAAAAATCTTTTTCTCAATCAATCCTTGAAGTCCAAGCTTATAAGCATTGGTCGCAAGTAACACATGCTCCGCCTTTATATTCCCCCGTTTTGTTATCACCCTCCAATGGCTACCACCGCGTTCTACTCCTGTTACTTGTGTTTTCTCATAAAGCTTAGCACCAGCATTTTTCGCATTTTTTGCTAACCCAACAATAAGCTTTAAGGGATTAATATGGCCCGTATTCGCATCATAAATACCACCATGATAAAAAGAGGAGCCAAGCCGTTTTGCAGTTTCATCCCTGTCCATAAAAGTAAGACCGTGATAACCATAACGTTGCATTGTCTCTATATGCCGTTGGTAAGATGCTAGTTCACGTTTTTTATGAGTAACAGAAAGCTGCCCTCCCATAAAATCGCATTGGCAATCAGGCTTTGCACACCAAGATAAGATATCTCTTTTGGCTTCTTCAGCCAAATCAAACAGAGCCTTGCTTCGCTCAAAACCATATTTTTTCTCTAGTGTTTCTACCCATTGTCGTTGCCCCGTTCCTAATTGTCCACCATTGCGCCCTGAAGCACCATCACCAAAACGGGAAGCTTCAAATAAAACAACCTGCACTCCCGACTTCGCTAAATGATAAGCAGCTGAAAGGCCGGTAAATCCACCTCCAATAATAATGACATCACACTGTATATTTTCATTTAAAAATGGATAAGAGGGGCGCTCTTCTAAAGTATCCTCATACCACGAAATTCCCGGAGAAATCGGATTATAATCAATCATCGTGATAAACCTCAAACATTAAGCAAGAGATATTCGCGCTCCCACGGACTAATTACTTCCATAAAAGTTTCAAATTCCTGTCGTTTGATTGCAGCATAAGTACTGACAAACACATCTCCTAGGATAGCACGTATCGCTGTATCTTGTTCAAATAAATTGACCGCTTCAATAAGACCACGCGGTAATTCAATGTTATCAGCATTCACATTACTTGTTGTTGGTTCGTCGGGTTCAAGCTTTTGCTGTAATCCAATGAGACCGCAAGCCAAAGAAGCTGCAAGAGCTAAATAAGGATTAGCATCTGACGAGGGAAGCCTATTTTCAACACGCCGAGCTTGAGGAGCAGAACGAGGTACACGAAACGCTGTGGTGCGGTTATCATATCCCCATCGTAAATTAACAGGTGCTGAAATATCCGGCATAAGACGTCGATAAGAATTTACATAAGGAGCAAGCATTACAAGTGCTCCTGCCATATGTCGTTGTAACCCACCAATAAAATGACGAAACCAAACACTTTCTTCACCATCCTTTTGTGTAAAAATGTTCATACCCGTCTTCTTATCAACAACTGATTGATGAATATGCATCGCAGAACCTGGCTGCCCTTGAATAGGCTTGGCCATAAAAGTGGCATACATATTATGCTTTAGTGCTGCTTCACGAATTGTTCGTTTAAACATAAAAACTTGATCAGCTAATTCGATTGGATCACCATGGCGTAAATTGATTTCAAATTGACCTGCCCCTTCCTCATGAATGAGTGTATCAATCTCCAACCCTTGTGCTTCCGAAAAATGATAAATATCATCAATGAACTCATCAAATTCATTCACACCGGCAATCGAATACCCTTGTCCCCCACCAATTGAACGTCCAGAACGGCCAACTGGAGGAACTAAAGGATAATCAGGATCTGGATTTTTTTCTACCAAATAAAACTCAATTTCCGGTGAAACAACAGGCTTTAGTCCCATTTTCGTATAAGAATCAATGACTTTTCGTAAAACATTTCGTGGTGTGTAATCCACAACCTGTCCATTTTGATAGACAAGATCACAAATCACTTGTGCTGTGGGAGCATCTTCCCACGGTACAATGCTTAATGTAGACAAATCAGGCTCAAGGCGTAAATCACCATCTGTTTTGGGATATTCAAAACCATGACCATCTTCAGGATAATCTCCCGAAATTGTTGCAACAAAAACCGCTGAAGGTAATGCCAATGATGTTTCCGAGGTGAATTTTTTAGAAAGCATCATCTTGCCACGAGGCACACCCGCTTGATCAGGCGTAATACATTCAATATCTTCTACCTTACGGAAAGCGAGCCACTGCGAAACTTGCTCCCAATTGTTTACACCCCTTAAATTTTTTAGGAAACGAGCGACAGGCTTAGAACCCTTTTTTTTCATTTGTTTACCATTTTTCACAGCCATAACACACCAATTAAAAAAACAATCAAAGCCCGCTCTTATGGTATCATCTCATGTTTAAGCGTTACTAAAAATTCTTATCAACTTCATTTTAGAGAATATGCAACTCTCATCAAGGCGAAAGAGACCTTGTTATCATTATAAACTGCTTATCATATTAAACATAGTGAAAAATGGCACTGCACACGATATATCGGCGCTAACGTTCTGTTTGTAAAAAACAAAAGTCCTAAAGCCATTCTGGCAAGCAATAATCGTATAAAATCTTATAGTGGATGCTCAGCGTAATTATGACATCTCTACTCTTCATGGCCACAAAAAGCGATATACATCACCACTTCTGCTTGCTAAATCTATACAGTAAGATACCCAATCATAACGTCTCATTAACTGCGCCTTACCGCAACTGCGATAAACGCTTGAGACAACGAGAAACACTCAGCATTGGTGGACAGATGAACGAAAGGCAAATTTCCTATTCTGATAACAAATCTAGCTTGATTTAAAGCACTAACCCCCTCAATGATTTTTTTTGCCTCTCTCCAGACGCTGTATATATGACTTCTTAGTTGCGCAACTGAATTTTATTCAGTATTGACAATTTACCTCATCGGTACAGTCCATACAATATATCAAGAAATACTTTTTTAGCTAATCACACATTATAAAGCTATAAATATTCTGATCATGAAAAACGCCGTTCAACAATTCAGCTTTTCTCAATCTGCCCTCAAGCTCAAAGCCACAGCGCTGCGCTACTGCGTTGCTTTTTGGGTTGTCTACTGAGCATGTTATGCCAAATCTTTTTATTTCGCCAGATTTCAAATAAGGCTGTATCAAGGCTTTCACAGATTTAGTGATAATCCCTTTTCCTTGAATTTTTAAATCAAGCCAATAGCCAATAGCCAATAGCCAATAGCCAATAGCCAATAGCCAATAGCCAATAGCCAATAGCCAATAGCCAATAGCCAATAGCCAATATAAGCGATCTTATTACCACTATCAATCCTATTGAAAGAAAGTAATCCCACTGGAGCTTCATCAAACAAAATAGCATATGTTTTTCCATCATTCTTCTGATATTGCAAAAAGCAAACGTCAAGAAAAATAGCTTCATCATGTTCATTCATAACATAACGTGGCCAAGCCATATATTGACTGAATTCCTTTCTATTACGATCTATGATATTAAAAAGTTCGGAAGCGTATCTCGAGGAAGCGGGTGCGAGTTGAATATTTTTATCCACACTAATAGCTTCCTCTGCATGCAATAAATCCACTCATCCAGCTGGTAAGGCATTTTCTGCAAGCCTAGCTGTTACGATATCTTTTTTGTATAAAGCATATACGGGAGGTTTAAGACGCGTCCATTCATGAGCAGTTTGTAAATCATAAGAACCGCAACCGCGAATAATAAACAACTGATCTTTGCCCAAACCATAATCTTCCCTAAAAAAAAGACAATCATTTTCAAAACCGCTAAAACCTGCTAGTATCTGACGCATGTTTACCACAAGCGTTTTTTTTCTCCTCTAACGGCACAAGCGAATGATGCCAAACACGCACAGAAGGTATCCAGTTAATGCTAAGATTTGTCTGTATAATATCGACCTGACCGCGCTTTTTAATACTCACAGTTCTCCCTACAGTATAACCATGATCTTCGCTGATATACCTACTAGGCTCAAAAAACAATTTCCATCTAGCAGGTAAAGTGGGGTCTTGTTCAGATAAAACATTAAAAATTCCTTGGAAAAACTCCCGTGGTTTCGTAGCCATAACTTCAGCATCTGCTGAGAAGGAGTCTGCTGGAAATCCGCCCCCTATATCAAGATATCCTCCCTTAGGCATATTTTTTAAAAGGAAAGGAAGCCAATCACGAAAATTCTCAATAATTCGTGCCGGACTTTCCAGATTTGAACCGATATGAAGATGAAAGCCCTTAAGATAAACATTCCTGCAAGATTGCAGCAAGGGAACGATTTCTTCCTCAAATTCTTCCACTGTCACTCCAAAACGAGAACGCTGGCTATCTTTGTAAAAATGCGCCAATCTTAAGCCAAGACCCACTACGCGGTCAGTAGCAGAAACCAGATCAATTATGGCCTTGAGTTCGTGCGGACTGTCGACATGAATCAGTGCATTTTTAGCAATCCCTTGAGAAAAATCGTTGAGAGATTTATAAGGCCCATTCAATACAATCTTATCGCCAGTAAAACCAGCCTTTAAAGCTAGCTGAAGCTCATCTGCCGAGCATACTTCTGCGCTAAGTCCGTGCTCAGCGATTAGTCGCAACAACAAACCTAACGAGCATGACTTAACCGAAACAGCGATAACTGGGTCCGGAAAATATTGCTGACAGACCGCTTGCAAACGCAGAACCCGTTCCAGCGCAGAATCAACATCGAATATAAAAAATGGCTCGTCTCCATAAGGCTGGCGTTCACACAGTCGTTTAGTTGCCGTGATGATATTTTGAGCTACTATTTTTGCGCCATAACTGTATGGTAACTCCCTGATAATCTCGTTGAGCATTAAGAGGAGCATAGATAGCAAGATACCGCTCATAAAATGCATCCTGCATATTTTCCTCAAGCTGACACGTGAACTTATTTTCAATTCTCATATATCTACGAAGATTTTCTTTACGCTCTTTATAGGGACAAGACAATAATTCATCATTTTTTTCTTGATCCAATTTCAATCCTGCTTTGCCAAAAAAGTCATGCCAATATGTAGTGTCCGAGCAGGATCAAGTTTGACCCCTATGGTGCTATAAACGTCAGTAATCATTTTATCGCTAGGCGTCCTTCTATAGTAAAAATTTGAAGTACAAAGGAAGAAATAAAAACTACTTATCCCGCCGCAAGTAACGGAGTGCAATCCAGCTGCACCCCATAGACTAAAAAGATGCAAAAGACTTATAACTGAAAAATCTATCTACTAAACTTTACCCGATGCAAATAAGATTTTAGCGAATATCTGCTTCTGTTTTTGGCAAGGCCGATATCCATGCTATTTTATTACCACGCCACGCAAAGGCCGCTACAAATAACAAACCAAGCAGAACACTATAAAGGGCGTAAGCGCCCAGAGTATCAAAAGCCCAACCAGCTACAAGAATACCAAGCAAGCCCAAAAAACGCGTGATAAAATCAATCACACCATACCAGCTGCCAAAAACATCTTTTGGAATCGCTATTTGCATAACGCTTTCTGTTGACCGAAAATATAAGGACGAGCCAAAGGAAAAAATAAACATGCCAACACCCGCCATATAAATATTCCCTCGTATCCCAAGCGCCAAAACAACTCCTCCTAGCATGATAAAATGTGACAGCTGTAAAACCATCACTATACCCGCTTTCTGCCCATAGCGGCGGAAAACCAGTGCGACAATAATACCGCCTGTTGTTGCAACACTAAATAAATAGCCTGTTTGTTGGGTTGCAAAGCCATGGAAACCACGTAAAAATGATACCCACAACAACACCAAAACACCAATCACTAAAACACAACTCGAATAGCTCAAAAGAAATACACGCCAACGAAGATGCTTCAACAATTGATAAACAGCGCACGCTGTACCCCATATGCTTTTCTTAAACCGCTCCTTTAAACCAGCTTTTTGAACTGTTTGTATGCCCTTAATTTGCTCTTCTAAAGGACTGCGCACCGCCATGCTAAGCGTAAAAATAAGGCTGGCCAACATCAAACCAATAGAGACTAACAAAGAAGTGTTTAAGCCTATATAGAGAATGGCCAAAGCACCTAAAGTAGGGCCAATAGTATTAGCAAGGCCATAGGCCACCGCTTTAGTAGAATTAACCAAAAAGATTTGCTCTTTAATAAAAAGAAAAGGCGTAAGAGAAAAAAAATCAGCCGCGAATAATGATGGATAAGATCAACAAAAAAAGCAAAACCCCATAGAGAGATAATATGAATATAATCACGCGACAAAACAATCATCACCAACGCAAACACCATAATATTTAATATTTGCGTAGCGATGAATAAGCGCCATTTGTTAAACTGATCTATAAAACCCGCCCCCAATATCATCACGATGATTTCAGCAACATACCCAATCGCATAAGTAGTTGTGACGGAAGTCGTTTTCCCTGTAAGCGAGTAGGCGATATTGGCAAAAACGAGATCATAAATGGCTTCCGATAAAAGAAGAAAACAACCGATCGCGATAAAAATCGAAAGTTTTCTTCTTTCTTCACTGAAAAAGCGAACCTGCATCCCAGCTTCTTTCATATTAAGCGGCGACAAACTCTACATGAGCTGGCAGTGCCGCTTTTAGCTCTTCTAGCGATGCAAAATTCTGCACACCTAAATTAGGGTCCAAAGAAAATAGGCTCATAGTAATTTTTCCTAAAAGCGTTCGCAAAGCACTTGGATCATCGAAATGCGGACTCATAGCTTTTTGAAAAGCTTCCAATGCCGCAAGCTCGCCTTCATCCTTAGCAGAGGCTACAAGAAGCTCTAACTCTTCTTTCCATAGTTTTAATTCTAAATTTTGTTACTTTTCCATATTTATTCTCCTTCTCTTTAATGTTCAGCAGCGAGTGCAGACTCTACAACAACAGCCTAGCTGTTTTGTTGTTCATATTTAGCCATTTGATAAAGGATCGTATCTGGGCAGCGCAATTTGGGACAATTGAGACCATCTCTTAATAAAGCATCGGTAACCACAATAGCGTCCTGACCAAACATTGGAATATCCATCCGCGGCTCATTCTCATATACAAAAACTTGCCCTTCACAGCGAACCAAAACATCTTTAGCACACCGAGCCGAATAAGCTACGCCTAGCTCAATAGAAACATGAAATCGGGGATCGCAGATTGTTTGTAGTCGCGAAACAGTCCCAAAACTTTGAGAGCCCTTGCGTAAATCAACAAACTCAAGTTCAAGCTCTAATCCTTGGTGGTTAAGAAAAGTGTACAACTTTTTTGTACGTGCATGTACATATTTGGTTTTATGCACTTGTCGTTCATCACAGCATGCAGAAAGGTTCAAAATATCTGCTACACATGCTTCCGTATTCGGCACCAGCGTCCAAGACTTCGCACCCGTAAGCGCATAACGGTTGCGTCCCACTCCCATCCCTAGCGCAGATGGAACCATTAATAATTGCTCTAGCTCTGTACTATCATCCGCCCATGCCTTCGGCTCTAGCATAATAAATCTTTCTTCTCCATCAATATAGACAGGGTAATGCGCTAAATAACTCTTAGGTTCTTAAGAAGTTTTTGTGATATTTTAGACAAGAATAGATGTCCGTTATCAGGCAACCTATGCGCATTACCCCTCACTATAGGAAAAGACTCGAGCTCTTTACTTCTATCCACAGAGATAACATCATTGTCGATATTTTACGCAGGATTATCAATATCACTATATCAAATAGGCTCATCCCGTGTCACGATACGTTCTATGTTATCAAAAGTATGAGCGACACCTCGTGGAACAATAAGCCGGCGATAGACACTCGGTGCAAATGCTATCGCTACATGATGATGCAAAGTTGGGCTTCCTTCCCGACAATCAACAAAATGCCCATGAATATACTTACCATTATCTCCCATGAAGGTCAGACGGTCATCTTGCCCAATGTGGATACCATAAGTGCTGTAGTTAAAACTGCTCTCATGCGTCACAAAGTCAGAAATAAGCGGACCTTCGCTAGACATAATCTTCTGATTAAACTAACCAAACGGAGCTTCTATATCAGTTACAAAATTGGCTTCAAACCGCAAACCATCTCTCTTAAACTGCTGGTCACGCACTGAATTAAGTACTGTAAGCATTTACCCCTCCCCATTTAATGCCTCGTTCTCCATACATGTTAACTTATAACAATAAATAGTGATTTAAAACTGTTATTTATAAATATAAAGAAAATTTATATAATATACGGTAACTACTATATAAATGTAGTATGTAATATACAAACTTACATACACTAACCTTCAGCTCACGTTCTTATACAAGAAACGATACAGTACAATCAAAAGGAGTGAATACTCGGAATTGCCCATATGTGCTTGTCTCCCTACTGTGCGGCAACGGTGGTGCTTAGTACATGCGCGTTAGCATCATTTACGCGCTGCGCGGTAATACTACCCGCCTCAGCTGCCAGCTCTGCCCTCACCCCGCGCTTATAGTCGTGCCAACTGGACACCGGCATCTGGTTATATGCCACGTCCGTTTCTAGTGCTTCAAAATGTGCCTTGCCGCATTTGATCTTCATCAATTCTTTAAGCCGCAAATCAAACTCGCTGCTTGCTCCTTTTGTCTCCAGCCAAAATAAAGCTTTTGTTCGCCCTCGCGCGCTCATACTGCTCAATCTGACGTATAAGAGCCAATGAACGTTGCTATTTTAAAAATTCTTGGCAGTTAAAAAAATAATCTTACATCAGAAACATTATCGAGATTTTGCGCAAATTCTTTCTCAGTACGCTCTCACAAATCACATGATCATAAACACTTTTCCGCAGACCCACGACCGCCATATGATCGCCTTTTATGACCTCATTTTACAGATGTGGAATCAATTTTATTACGCTGCACACATTCCGCGATTATCTTATCATCTGCATGAGAGCAAAAACATGAAAAACATACAACGGCTTCGATCATAAAGCCAACTGCTCAATCAACCTATACGAAAATGCATATGCAGGCAAGTGCCCCCATAAAATACCATGTTCCAAGCTCATCCATATGGCCCCCTTTTTAAAAGGGTGCCTATGACTAATCATAATAATAATCCCAAAGGACACATTTAACTCTTGTCTAAAATAAGTCGGTTTTGGATTGATGAAAACGTACTAAGATACTCACATCATCCAACCCTAATAATCAACACAAGCAAGCCGACATTCCTATATCAAAATTGCTAATAACACTCCTCTAATGCTCGCTAAAACAAGTTCCGCTAATTATTTCCGATATCACAAATATTTGCATAATTATCATGACGATTAGGTGGTTGGCTTCGGGACGTCAGCACTATCGATTCTCGGCTCACTCGTCACACGAACCAATCCCAGTCGAAGCGGATACATTACCGACATACAACTTAAAGGAAAATCCAAAGTATACTACAATTGGGTATCAGCGGAGCGACAAGTCTCTAAGGATTTGTGTATGCGGCTACCTTATAACGACTATGCCAACAAAGAAAGAATTGACTGGACCGCATTCCCTTTTTTCGTATACAATAATCTACAACAGCTCATAGACGCAGACCTTATCGTAGAAAGTGGTAACGATCTCTAGCTGACTCAGTGTGGTTGGCAATAGTATTCCAACCTCATGTGTTTTCTTCTACCTCAAGCAGATAGGAATATCTTCGATGACTATATCGCAAACATGCTGAATACAACCGCCGTACTTGATAGACCAGCGGAAATCTGTGTGGCATCTTAAGGAGAAAAGAATGTTCACGCTTTTTGCCAATAAGAACATACGTTATTTTTGCCTAACAGTTATTCTGCTCACCTTACTCAGCGGTGCTTTGCGCACTGCCATTCCGCTATTAGCAAGACAATCTGGATATGGCGTAGTCGGAGTAAGTTGGGCGCAAAGTCTCTTCTCATTAGCGTGGCCAATTTTCGGCATCCTTGCAGGTGCTTTACTTGATCGCTGCGACAAAATAAAACTTGCCACCTCTGCTCTCCTCATCTTCATGCTACTGCATATTGTACTGTTCGTACTGCTTATGATACTGATTTCTCCAGCCGAACAAATTTTCTTCTATGCAACCATTGCTGGATTCATCGTCGTTTCTGCCGAAGCTTATATCATGACAATTCCACCACTTATCATGGAGGGAGAACGATTAATGTCCTTCTACTCAATTGTTTTGTTTTTAGATTTCTGTGTCTCCTTTTTTCTTGCCCCTATCATAACAAGCAGCATTTTAGCGCATAGCACATTGCTATTTTTCGGCCTGTTAATCGTGCTTTTTATCACGTTGATTTTTACCGCTCGCTGTGCTGTTCCGACATCGCCAGCATTTAATAAAGAAAACTTCACTTTCCGTTATATAATTGCCGGCTTTCATTTCATTTTTTCAAATCGGCATCTTATTTCCCTTACAGTACTCACATTCTTTCTATCGGTGGTATTTGGTGCATTCCTAACCTCGTTCATCTTCTTCGTTACCGACGGTCGGTATCTGGGCCTCCATAGCAGCCAATATGGCGTGATGTTTGCAGCCTACGCGCTTGGTACAATGGCAGGTGCTCTCTTTGCGCCGCGTATACGCTATGCACCGGTGCGCCTAGCTGTTCTCGCTGACGGCTTAGGAACGGTTGCCTTGCTGCTTATTCCTGCCTTTTCAAAAAGTGCTCTCGTCGTATGGGGTATCACCTTTATTGCTGGCGTTGGAGCAAGCTTATGGTTTATTGGTGTTACCGCCTTCAGGCAGCGTCTCACACCAAAGCAGCTTCTCGGGCGAGCTAATTCTGCTTTTCGGGTGATAGGCTATACTGGAATGCCGGTAGGAAGCTTTTTGGTTGGCATCCTTAGTTCTTTTATATCATTGCAATTTTCAACTACCTTTATCGGTGGACTACTATTGGTGGCTATCGCGATAACGCTTCCATTTCTTTGGAAAGCTGATCATATAGGCACACCCAACCCTGCCACGAGGTAACAGCTGCTTTAAAAAAAACATTGGTCGGAAAAGGCACACATACCCTATGACGCAATCAATTGATCTGTTCTTTGGACGAGGAAATTATCACCATAACGGCTGATAGAGCAGCAGCACTATGGACGCAGCCAAACAAGCGCTAAAGGCAAAACAGACCATTTACGTTGCATTGAGCGATAACCTCAACGCCTATATAAAGGATGCAAAGAGCTTATAGCGTACGGAGTGCAATTCTTAACCAAAAACTCTGCCCTAGCAATACCCACTTATACTCCAGTTAATCCATCACCCGCTATTATACTCATCTTTGTGCTTCTCCGTTATGCTTAGTATAAAATATGTCTATGAATATTTCTTTTGTACGTCGCAATTCCTTTTATCCTATTTATTTCTATATCCTCTGCAAATTTACTTTCATGCAAAGTCTCGTATAAGCTGTTCTCTTTATTTTTCAAAGTTTCTTGTGCTTGTTTTATCTCTTTTCGCTTACGCAAGTCAGCTAGATCAATTCGCATTACCACATTTTGACATTTTGCTTTTTTACCTTGCTTTGCAAGAGCAATCATTTCGCGTTTTAAATTGGCGCGCTGTTTCGCATAATAAAGACAGCGATTTTCTCTTTCTTTTTGCGCGCTATTATGGCACTTACAAACATTATCAATAAGCTTATCAATTGGCGCAAGCCCATCCTCAATATGGCTATATTCTGGTGCACGTCACATTTCTGAGAAATCGAAGCACTGAATCTCCAATTTGACGACATATCACCACGTATAAATTTAAAATTGCTTCACATGCAGCATAGCTAAACACAATCTAGAAAAAAAACTCAAATCATGACGGTGTCTGCCAACTATATATCTAAGCTTGTTGTTACTATAAGCCTACTGACATCCAAGCTTACAGATTCGCATCTTATGTCTCATCATAAAGTGCACTTGCACACTCAAAAGCAGAAATTCTCTATTCCATTGAAAATAAATAATAAATCGAGCAAATGCCTTTTTAGACAAGATCTCTGCTCATTAAGACGCTTTGTTTTTTTTGGACAAAAAAAGGAAAAACACGAAAGAAAGGCTTTTTGTTCTGTTACTACTCACACGTAAAAAAAGGCCAAGAAGTGCGGAGTTATTAAGGGCAAAAAAACAAAAGAAATGAGAATAGTTGCATAAAGGAAAATGGTACGGTTGGTGGGATTTGAACCTACGACCTCTGGTGCCACAAACCAGCGCTCTAACCAACTGAGCTACAACCGCATAAAAGCAAATGTACCATAACTGTTTACTACTGTGTAAATAGTTATTCCTTACCCCTGTGACATAAGGAAGATCAAAAGAGTTTGCAAGCCCCTTTAAAAAAATCTCATAGTTTTCATCAGAAAAAATAGTTTCCTCACAAAGGAAGTGCACGTTTTGCCCAATCTTCAACACTCTGATCACGATAAGCTTTTATGCTATCAATCCCATCTTGCTGCATAAACTGCAAAATTTCTTTGAGAATAGTTACTACAAGATCTGGTCCCTCATAAACCATTCCACTATACAATTGTACCAAATCTGCACCAGCTTTCACTTTTTCCAAAGCTGTTTGTGCATCTTTTATGCCACCAACGCCAATAATTGCAATGTCCTTCCCTAATTTTTTACGCATTTTTGCCAGTACAGTAGTAGAAAGCTCAAAGAGTGGACGCCCAGAAAGTCCCCCCTCCTCAGTACTTAAGAGGCTATTTTTAAGTCCTTGGCGTGAAAGGGTGGTATTGGAAACAATAACACCATCAAAATCAGAATGCTGTATTTCTTCAGCAATATCATCCAACTCCTTTTCCGATAAATCAGGAGCAATTTTTAAAAAAATAGGAACAGAAAATCCATGCTTTTCCTTTTGTATACCACGCGCTTGTGAAATCGCATCTACCAAAAGATGTAAACTATCACGCGCTTGTAAAGCGCGTAAACCTGGTGTATTTGGCGAAGAAATATTCACTGTAAAATAATCAGCAACATCATAAAAGTGCGCAATACCAGCAGTGTAATCGTCAATTTTCTTGATCGTATCCTTATTAGCTCCAATATTGATTCCTACAATACCAAATTGATTATACGTTCGAAGTCTTTTGTAAACAATGTGATGCCCATCATTATTAAAGCCCATTCTATTAATAATCGCCTCATCTTTTTTTAAGCGAAAAAGCCGCGGTTTAGGATTTCCCGCTTGAGGCTTTGGCGTAACTGTACCTATTTCAGTAAAAGCAAATCCTAAACGAAAAATAGCATCGACAACCTCTGCATTCTTATCAAAACCCGCGGCAAGACCGATAAAATTTTCAAACTCAAGACCCGCAACAGTCACAGAAAAACGCTTATCGAAAATCTTGTCACAATTGCTCAGTCCACTTTTTAGACCTATAATTGCTAAACGGTGCGCATATTCTGGGTCCAACATAAATAAAGCAGAACGACCAATACAACGAAAGAAACTCATGAATTCTTCTCCAAACACAAAACTAATCTACTGCACATCACGTAAATCTTTCAATATAAAAGATCGTTGATAAAGATGGCATATCATCTCAATTAACAACGTACCACTACTACAAGAAAGTTTATAATATAACTGAAAGTTGATAACATCATTGCCCTTCACGTTTATATTTACACACTGTAAAGAAGAAAAAAGCATTTTGGTTTGAGAAAAATTTTTCTTACTTTTTCGCAATTGTGTAGAGATTGAAAATTAAAATCTTCTGCAAAAAGTTATTATAAACATTTTGTAATAATTTTATAACTTAAGTGTATTTTTCTCTAGTAGAAAACTGATAAATCTTTATTTAAAAAATATTTTTGTTATTCTAAACTCTATAAGAAGTTATTTAACTCATATAGAAGTCTTCATGAGATTTTTTGATATACCATAATATTATTGGCAAAAAATTTTATTCTTTGTAATATGATGCTTATTAAGAAAATGAAAACCGCCCTTTTCTTTTTCATCAAAAGCGGTAATTAAAATTATCGTATATCTTTTCATAAAGGGGAAAACGTAATGCTTAAAGAATTCAAAGAATTTGCCCTAAAAGGGAATATGATTGACCTTGCTATCGGTGTGATTATAGGAGGTGCTTTTGGTGGCTTGGTCAATTCAGTCGTTAATGATATCTTTATGCCAATCATTGGGCTTATTACAGGTGGGATCGACTTTTCTAATATGTTTATTCAGCTTGCCGGTGAAAAACAAGCAACATTGAGTGCGGCTAAAGCAGCTGGGGCAACCATTAGCTATGGTAACTTTATCACTTTACTTATCAATTTTCTTATTATTGCTTGGGTGCTTTTTCTCTTTGTTAAAGCTATGAATAGACTCCGTCGAAAACAACAAGAAGAGGAAAGCTCTAAAGAGATGTCTTTAGAAGGACAACTTTTGTCAGAAATCAGAGATCTTTTGGCTAAGAAAAAGTGAATTTATACGTGGTCTGCTGAGCCCCCATATCTTTACGCTTGTGGAGAAGCAAGCTAGCATCATTGTTATATTTGCATGTCCCCAATGGTGCGACGACTCTTGCATTTGAGAATATTCATAAGAGGTATTTTTTGTCCTTTCTTATACAATTTCATCCGCACGCTCATTCCACTTATGACCTGCAGGAGAATGATTTTGTTGATTTAACACAGAGAGATTTGGAATGAGAGAATCTTCACTATTTGAATTTTTAATTCAATCTGCATAATGATAAATTATCTATATAAATCAATATTTTGAATGTTTCATAAAACATATGGAAAAAACAATTCCACAGTTGTTCCATGATTGGGTTTTGAAAATAACAAAAGTTGGCCACCACTTTCTTCTACCATAGCTTTACACATTGGTAGCCCTAAACCAGTTCCCATAAAAGCGCTGTCACCAGAGCGCCCATCTTTGCGCTTTATCTGTCCATAAGGTTGTAGTGCTTGTACGATCTCCTCATCACTCATCCCTATACCGTTATCACTCACGGAAATCTTTACACGCTCTTTTTTTTCATAAGAAACATGAACAATAATTTGCCCACCTGATGGTGTAAAACGAATGGCATTAGAAAGAAGATTCCATATAATCTGCCGAAATGTCTGTTGTGATACACCAATAGATGGTACACGCGTTGGAGCAACAATACGCATGATAATGCCATTATGATTAGCCTGTGTCTCAAGAAATGCCATACTCGCACGCAAACAAGCTATGACATCAAATCCTTCAGATATAAGAGGTGCCTTGATCTGATTATTTGAGCTAGAATAATTGGCTTTCGAGCATTCTAGTAATTGATTAATCAGTAATAATATATGTTTTCCAGATGAGATAATATCACGTAAATATCCACGATAACGCTCATTATCTATCACACCAAAACGACCATCTCTCATAATTTCTGCAAAACCAATAAGAGCATTTAAAGGTGTCCGCATTTCATGAACAACACCAACTGTTTTATTCTCTTCTACTCGTTTATCACTTGGTAAAATTGATCCTGTCATATCACGTAATATAACAGCATAATCATCTTGTCGTGCTAGAGATATAATCGTCATAGAAACTCTTATATTTTTGTGCCTTTTTGTTACTAAAATAGCTGTTTCATCGTGATGAAAAACCTGATTTTTCCCCTTCATACAGATTAACTTAAAATATTTTTCTACTAAAGATTGACTTTGTGAAGTGAATAATGAGGAGAATGGCTGTGCTAATAATTCATTTATTTCATAACCCGTTAGCGTTAAAGCTGCACGACTGACCGATTGAATATCCCCCTGTCCATCCAACCAAAAAACACCCTTCGTCGCTGTATCCAACAATGATAAAACAACGGCCGGCTCTTTTATCTGAGTTTGGTCTGTAGTATTTTCTGATAATATCTGTACATTTGGCAACTGAACAACTGTTTCTTCAATTAAATGCGATCTATCTACAGATGAATGCAATTCTCCACGCAATCGTTCTGCAATCTCATGAAAAGCTGAACGTTCACTTTCTGAAAGATTCGACGTTTTCATATACAGATTTTCATCTTTTTTCTTTTGTTCCTCTTGTATTTTCAAAATACCAAAGCCTCGAAAACCCTTAAGCTGTTGTTGAACATTAAAAATTGGCACCGCAGACAATTCAACATCAAGCCGTTCTCGACAACCATCCACAGGCCAACACACGATTTGTTTGCTCCAAGGTAAAGCTTCTGCAATAAAACCACTGAGGATTTGATATCGCTCATCATTAAACTGATGAGCAAGTTCATGAAAACTTAATCCTAAAACAGAGGAAGAAAGAGGCCCAACAATTTCAGTTAACTCTTTTGAAATATCACAAAACCGTCCATTCTTATCCATTTTCCAAGTAAACCGTTGTGGCAGAAATTGGGGCGTAAAATGAAAAGTTTCTTGATCACTGTTTAACTCATCCGATTCTAGTGGCGCATATAAAATTAAAAAATGTGCTGGTTTCACCTTTAAACGTATAATGCCAACTTGTGTACGAACATCTGCTATAGATAAAATGGTTTTGACTGGCATTTCATCATCAACCGTCTGTAGGAGAATCTTGACCGTTTCATCAATAAATGAAAAATGAGAGGAAGCCTCCAACACTGTCCCATCTTCATCAATTATTGCAACGGACATTGGTGCCTCATCCAATCCAGCAATAAGAGAAATCTTTTCTGCCAGCAAAGATTCCAGTAAAAAAACCTTGCCCAAATCTATACTATCAATAGAAACTACAGAAAATTCTGCTGTGCGCTTTAAACCGTCCAATACGACAACACCTGCACATTGCGCATCCTTCAATATCTTGTGATATTTCACTTGGTTTAAAAAGGAGCTTTCTTTCATGATAGCCGATACAGAAGAAAAGCCCAAAAAATATGCCGCCGCACCATTTGACCAAAGAATATTTTTACAATCAGAAGAAAGAACCAATACCATCTTTCCTCGCATAAAGGCTTGTTTAATTTCTTTACATTCCAGATAATCTAAAAATGTTAAAGACATCTCCAACCCTTTTTTGTATCATTCTACACTGCACAAAAGCAGCATTCATACAAAATATTGCTTCTATTTTGTTACTCCCCATTCCATGTTTTTAATATTTCACAATAAAAAACAAGTGCGTGGTAACACTTGTTCTTATAAAACCAAACAAACATTAATCTCTAAAATAACAACCATTCCGTATTTTTTAAGTCATCATTTAAAAAACTATCTTGCTTACTTACTGTAATCATTTATTAAAATTTCACGCTTCCCAATATGATTAGCAGCTCCAACAATGCCTTTTTCTTCCATGCGCTCAACAAGAGAAGCTGCCTTATTATAACCAATTGCAAGCCGGCGTTGAATATAAGAGGTTGAACATTTTTTATCACGCATAACAATCTTTACAGCTTGCATATAAAGTTCGTCACCATCATCACCAAGATTTTCTTCCGTAGAAATTCCACCATCTGAATCAATGGCTGCATCCTCTTTATTTTCCTCTTCACTATCCGTTACGGTGGCTAAATAATCAGGCTTTCCTTGCATTTTAAGATGCGCAACGATAGCTTCGACTTCTGCATCAGAAACAAATGGACTGTGAACGCGTACAATGCGCCCACCACCTACCATATGGAGCATATCCCCCTGCCCCAAAAGTGTTTCAGCACCTTGTTCTCCTAAAATTGTACGACTATCTATTTTCGATGTAACCTGAAAAGAAATACGGGTAGGAAAATTTGCTTTAATCGTACCAGTAATGACATCAACTGAAGGACGCTGCGTAGCCATAATAAGATGAATACCTGCCGCGCGTGCCATTTGTGCTAAACGTTGAATGGCATTTTCAATTTCTTTACCTGCCACCATCATAAGATCAGCCATCTCATCAACAATTACCACGATATAAGGAAGTTGTGTGAGATCCATTGCTTCTTCATGGTAAAGCATTTCTCCACTTTCTTTATCAAATCCTGACTGTACGGTACACATGATCGTTTCGCCTTTTTGTACTGCAAGTGCAACGCGTGCATTAAAACCATCAATATTACGTACACCTAACTTAGCCATTTTTCGGTAACGTTCTTCCATTTCACGAACTGCCCATTTTAAAGCTGTTACTGCTTTTTTGGGATCCGTCACAACAGGCGTTAAAAGATGTGGAATGCCATCATAAACAGAGAGTTCTAGCATTTTAGGATCAACCATAATCAAACGGCACTGTTGTGGTGACATGCGATAAAGAATCGATAAAATCATTGTATTAATTGCAACGGATTTACCTGATCCTGTTGTTCCTGCAACCAATAAATGAGGCATTTTTGCTAATTCTGCAATGACAGGCTCACCATTAATGCCCTTCCCCAAAGCAAGAGCGAGTTTAAATTGGCTTTCACGAAAAGAATTTGATTGAATTAATTCCCGTAAATAAACAGTTTCACGAACCGCGTTGGGTAATTCAATGCCAATAACATTGCGTCCAGGAATCACAGCAACACGCGTAGAAATAGCAGACATAGAACGAGCAATATCATCGGAAAGATTAATAACCCGCGATGATTTTACTCCAGCGGCTGGCTCAAATTCATACATTGTTACCACTGGTCCTGGATGAACATGGATAATTTCACCCTTAATGCCAAAATCTTCCAAAACACTTTCCAAAAGTCCAGCACCGCGCTCTAATGTTTCTTGCGGAATCATCGTACCTTCATGAAAAACAGGTTCTTGTAATAAATCGATCGGAGGAAACTCATAAGTATTATCGTCAAAAGACTGAATATTTAATGCAAAAATAGAATCACTTTTGCTTAACAATGTGTTAGCAGATCGGAAGACTTTACTTTTTGGTTGCAATATAGAAAGTTTTTCTAAGTTTTTGGTGATACCTTCTGTTGTATCTTCAATAACATTGCTCATATTTTCAAGCTTATTCGTTGTTTCTTCATCGCTTAATCTATCAAAAGTCCCTTTAACAGTACGCCCAGAATGACAGGGGTTACTCTCTTTAAAAATACTATTCTTTGCATGCTTTAAATGAGAAATTTGTTCGATCTCCCGAGTCATTTCGGCCGGAGATTCTGATGTAATGGAATCATAAAATTGTGGAAAGCGGTATTCAAGAACACGGTAAAGAGCAGTAATTGACTCATCAAAGGTAGAAGTTATATCGGGTGTAAGCTCACTCGTGCAATCAATCGATGTTACATGCTCTCCTAAAGTTTGTGCATCAAGCTGTTCTAATATAAAAGATCCACATTCGAAAAATGCATCATCAGAAAGATGCAAAACAGGTTTTGTTTTTTGCATCATATTTTCTACTGGTAATTTATGCTCCCTGCTTACCTTCTCAAGTGGTTTGTGAATAGCTTGCTGTGATAATTGCTTTAAAGCTGTTGTATGACGAATTGACGCTTTATTTTCTATCGATTGAGGATTGATGACCTTTTGTGCTGAAGGATAATTTTCTATATTCTTATTACAGTGTACAATATTCGTAAGATTTTCCTGCTTTTTTTTTGTAAAAACTTTAAACTGTTTTGCAAAAACTGGGTCTGTTTCTATGCGACGACGTAAAATCTCAACTTCTGGTGTTCGCGTAAAGCGCACATTTTGTCCAAGGGCAAATGCCTTTTTCCATATCTCCGGATAAGAAAATATCTCAGCAATCTTAGCAGGTTCATTCTCTTCTGAGATATATTTTGTAGTCTCATCAGAAAAAGAAGGCGTAGAAATAGATTTTTTTTTCGAATTGTGCATAATTATCCAACAAACTTATAGCAATGAGAATAGTTATTTCTTCAAAAAGAATGCATAGAGATTATCATATGAAGGTTAATAACCTTTTGCTGACTGTCACTTTTTAACAAAAAACAATGTTCTTATTTTTCTTAATGAAAATTCTCCTATAAATATTGAATAAATTGCCGAATTTAGGATCTCATTGAGTTATAGTTAATTTTTCGTAAAGAAAATCCTATGATTAAAAAATGAAAGAGAAATTGCTCAGATGTCTCTTTCCTTCCCATTTCATTCAATACAAGTCATATAGACAATGGGGGTGTGCGCTTTAAATCCTCTAACCTTGTTGTTATAAAATAAGCTAATTCCTTTACCTTCGAGAAGATTATCCTTGTTATTTTTGTTTAAAAAGGCTCAAATAGGACGAAATTTAATCATACAAAAATAGAAAAAATAGGGAGCTCATCATGTTTAATAAGCGGAAATTTTATATCAATGGTCTATGGGACGATCCAAGCACGCCTCATGATTTTCATGTCATTGATCCATCAACAGAAGAAGCTTGTGCTGTTATTAGCCTTGGCAGCACAAAAGATGCAGATAAAGCAATTAATGCTGCTAAAGTAGCTTTTCAGAGTTGGAAAACAACTCTGCCTCAAGAACGTCTTAGATTCGTTGAAAAAATTCTAGAAATCTATGAGAAACGCTCAGGCGATATGGCAAAAACCATTTCCATGGAAATGGGAGCACCTATCGATATGGCACTTCATGCACAAACCGCAACCGGTAGTTCTCATATTCGCAATTTTATTAAAGCTTACAGAGAGTTTTCATTTCAAAAGATTCTAATAGAAGGAAATGAGCAAGCGATTCTTCATTATGATCCTATCGGCGTTGTAGGGTTAATTACCCCATGGAATTGGCCCATGAACCAAGTGACTCTTAAAGTTATCCCTGCTCTCTTGGCTGGTTGTACTATGGTCTTAAAACCCTCTGAAATTGCACCTCTTTCTGCTATGCTGTTTGCAGAAATTTTAGATGAAGCTGCTTTGCCTGCAGGCGTTTTTAATTTAATTAACGGCGATGGCGCCAATGTTGGTGCTTACCTTTCAGCCCATCCAGATCTAGAAATGATCAGCTTTACTGGATCAACCAAAGCAGGGAAAGATATCTCTAAAAATGCCAGCAACACTTTAAAACGGGTCTGTCTGGAACTTGGTGGTAAAGGAGCAAATATCATCTTTGCTGATGCTGATTCTGATGCTGTTCAACGCGGTGTACGACACTGCTTTTATAATAGTGGACAAAGCTGTAATGCGCCAACACGCATGCTTGTCGAACAAAGCATCTATGCCGAATCTATCAAAACAGCCAAAGATATTGCTGAAACGACGAAAGTGGGGCCAAACCATCAAGCAGGAGATCATATTGGTCCCGTCGTTTCTAAACAACAATACGATAAAATTCAAGATCTTATTCAATCTGGAATTGATGAAGGTGCAACCCTTATCGCAGGCGGAACTGGTTTACCAATGGGAATGGAGCGTGGTTATTATGTACGCCCCACAGTCTTTGCTCATGTAAAACCTTATATGCGTATTTTTCGAGAAGAAATCTTTGGTCCAGTCCTCTCAATCCTTCCCTTTCATACAGAAGACGAAGCCATAGCCTTGGCTAATGACACCGAATACGGTCTCACAAATTATATACAATCGCAAGATCGCAACAAATGTCATCGTATCGCTGCACAAGTACGCTCTGGTATGGTAGAAGTGAATGGACGTGGATTGCCCAGTGGAAGTTACTTTGGAGGCGTAAAATTTTCGGGACGTGCTCGTGAAGGCGGACACTGGGGAATCAAAGAATTTCTTGATACCAAAGCAATTTCATGCTGGTAAAAGGGTCTTATTAAACACTTAATAGGAAGCGTATGGTTACACAGAAAATAACAGATGAAGGTGCTCTTGGGCAACGACTTGATCAGTGGCTTGCTAAACAATATCATGATGCTTTGTCACGTTCACGTCTACAAACCCTCATCCGTGAAGGTTATCTGAAAGTTGACGGTCACCTTATAAAAGAGCCAAAGACAAAATTAAAACCCAACCAAATCATCGAATTGACAATGCCTGTTCTTCGTGATGCAGAACCTAGCGGTGAAGCCATTGTATTGGACATTCTCTTTGAAGATGATCATGTCATTGTTATCAATAAACCAGCTGGTCTTGTTGTTCATCCTGGCAATGGCAATTGGACAGGAACCTTAGTGAATGCTCTTATCCATCACTGTGGAAAGAGTTTGTCTGGTATTGGTGGGGTTAAGCGCCCTGGTATTGTCCATCGTCTTGATAAAAATACCAGTGGTGTCATGGTCGTCGCCAAAAATGACTTTGCTCATAAAAGCCTCAGTGCTCAATTTTCTGACCACGGACGTACCAGTGCACTAGATCGGCGTTACCATGCCTTGATCTGGGGAACACCTCACCGTAATGTTTGGACAATTGACGCATCTCTTGGACGTTCTCCCCATAACCGAATAAAGCAGGCGGTCGTCCATAACCAACATCCCTATGCTCGCCATGCTATTACACATTTTTCTCTCTTAGAAAAATATGGAACGCATGCGGACTCAACATCTGTTGCTAGTCTTCTAGAATGCCGTCTAGAAACTGGACGTACTCACCAAATCCGTGTCCATATGGCACATATCGGACACCCACTTATAGGTGATACCGTTTATGGTAGTGCTTTTAAAACAAAAACGAATAAGCTTCATCCTATTATTAAGAATGCAATCGATCAATTTAACCGGCAAGCGCTCCATGCTGCCAGCCTGACTTTTGAACATCCAGAGACAGCTAAAATTATGTCTTTTTCTTCACCACTCCCTCAAGATATGGCTGAACTTATCCAGCATTTTAAAAAAATAAATTGAAACTTTTCATCTTTTCAGGATTTCACAATAAAATATCTCTTTTTGAACAAAATTGAAAATTATGCTAGAATGAAATTAGAAAGATATTTACAATATCCGGAAATAGAATTTGCCTTATAAGGGAATTCGCATAAAAGGAGGGTGCTATATGGCCCAGATGAATTTACTATCAGTAACGACGGGTGACGGAGGATTGAATCGTTACCTAGAAGAAGTGCGTCGTTTTCCAATGCTTGAACCAAAAGAAGAATATATGTTGGCTCAGCGTTACCGCGAACATAATGACTTAAAAGCTGCACATAGATTGGTAACCAGTCATTTGCGTCTAGTGGCTAAAATCGCAATGGGATATCGAGGTTATGGATTGCCTATTGGAGAGGTCATTTCAGAAGGTAATGTGGGGCTTATGCAGGCTGTCAAACGTTTCGAACCGGAACGGGGTTTTAGGCTTGCAACTTATGCTATATGGTGGATTAAAGCGTCAATACAAGAATATGTGTTGCGATCTTGGAGTTTGGTGAAAATAGGGACAACCGCCAATCAAAAGCGTTTGTTTTTCAATCTTCGTAAATTAAAAAGTAGGCTTCAAGCCCTTGATAGTGGCGATCTTAACGCAGAACAAGTAAAAGAAATTGCAATCAAATTAAATGTTACAGAAGATGAAGTTGTCTCAATGAACCGCCGGCTTGGTGGTGACACTTCACTTAATGCACCTCTTCGCACAAACGCAGGTGAAAACGGTGAATGGCAAGATTGGTTGGTGGATGACTCCAACAATCAAGAACAAACTTTGATTGAACAAAGTGAATTAGAAAATCGTCGTTCTATGCTTACAAATGCTATAGATAGCCTAAATGAACGTGAAAAACGCATATTCATAGCACGTCGTTTAAATGATCAGCAATTAACACTAGAAGAACTCTCAAATGAATTTAATATCAGTCGGGAACGTGTAAGACAAATTGAAATGCGTGCCTTTGAAAAAGTACAAGATTCTATTAGAGCCTCTGCTTTATCTCAAAATTATGTGTAAAATCCTTAAACTAAGTATAAAGCCAATTATTTGCACACTCTCAAAATAGAGTTAAAGTAGTGCTATGTTGGCTTTACACTTCTGAATTGACCTATAAAATTGTTTTGATTGTGAGAGTTCTTTTTGTGCTCTTTTATCTCATCCTTGTTAGTGTTTTATTTTTTTTGACCAAGAACTGTTAATTTATTTGATTGCGCAAGCCATTGTCCAATCACTTCATTAAAAATAGCTTGCCCTTTTGGCCCTTTTGCAAAAGTTAATTCATTTATGCGTCCGTTTTTATCCGTTAATATCAAACGTATCCAATCCAACTCCCTTATCAATTGTAAGTTTCGGTCAAGAAATGGACGATTGCCACTCAATGCAACAAGAAAAAAATCATCGCCAATCTTTGTTGAAACAGTTCTTGCTAAAGCCTGACCAATAGAATGTTCACTTGCTTTGAAAGTTAATGCCTGAACATTATTTATAGCTTGACCTGAAAATTTATCAGAAGGAATAAAAACAAGATCCATAATATATGCAGCAGGAAAAGAGACATCCGTATTACGACGTAAAATGAGCCGTAATGATAACCCTTCATCGGGAATTGTTATATCACCTTGTATCGCAGTTTCTTCCGGAACTCCTTTCCCGTAAGACTCCTTTATAAGTGCCCAACGAGCACTTCCCGTTGCTACTTTTTCTGCATCATAATTTGTACGTGCTTGATAAAAGATAGCTTCACCCGCCTGTTCAACTGGCTGCAAATTGCTGGTAACAACTTTTGAGGTTCCTTCTTCATTTGAAGAATCTGTTGTTTGATCTAAACCAACATCAATTTCACTCCCATCCTCTAACAAGCGTTTCGTTAACTTTTTCGTGATTGAAAGTGTCTTTGGTAATGTATGAGAAACTTGAAGATTTTCTCTCAACGATTGATGACTATTTGATACAAATATACGCTCACCAACAAAATAAAGACCAACAGCTAAAATAATAAAACTAGCAACAGCAGCAGTACTTATTACAACACGCTTTTGCATCGATGACTGATTAGCCCGACGTACAGCTTGAGAAAAAATATGCGAAACAATATGTGGATTATCTCCTTGTGAAGAAGGAGTTAAAAGAGAAGTTTTTAATATCTCCTCATCAACATGCTGAGAAACTAAATAATCCTTTATATTGACAGGTTCTGCATCTGGTATCCCCGATGCACAAAACTCATTAAATGCCTTATTATCCTTTAAACTTGTAACAGAACTTTGTCTTGCTTCTATTTCTCTCCCTAGAATCGCATTCTCTTTTGGAAACGGAGAATTTTGTATGTTTTGGTTATCTTCAGCTGTATCTATAAAACTCCACCCAACGACTGAAGAAAATCGCTTCTTTTCAACTGCTAAATATGCTTCCTCAACGGTTGTAATAGCACTTTGCAAAATCTTTCTTTGCTCATCAGCCATCGCTTGTGGTATTGTCGCTGCTGCAAACTGATGTTCTAGTGTTTCGATAGCTCGTTTATAAATCTGTTCGCGCACTTGTGATGTAGCATTGCTTTGTGCATTGATTGTTTTTTTTAAGATTCCAACGAAATCTACCATATCTTTTATAATCTTTCTCAACCTGAGAAAAAATCCCAGTTGTAAAGCCCAACACGTCTCTCTTTTAATCCTCTAAATTGATAGTCCTTGATATTGTATATTGATACAACTGTCGCAGTAATGTAAAATGAATGTGAAAAATAAACAATGCTCTTTTGCATCTTTCTTTCATTCTTAAATCCATTCTTCATAGAAAAGAAGACAAGAGGCAAATTAAAAATCTACACAGAAGTTTAAAAATAATCATTAATTTTCAAAAGGATCTGTAATAAGAATGGTATCTTCGCGCTCAGGGCTAGTCGATAATAAAGCGATCCGCGTACCAACTAATTCTTCAATATAGCGTATATATTGGATAGCCTGCATAGGTAAGTCCTCCCAGCTCAAAGCATGCGCTGTTGCTTCCTTCCAGCCTTCTAATGTCTCATAAATGGGCTTCACACGGGCTTGTGCCCCCATGGATGACGGTAAATGATCGATTCTTTTACCATCAAGTTCATAACCAACACAGATTTTGACTTCATCCAAACCATCTAAAACATCAAGTTTTGTTAGTGCGATACCCTGAACCCCACAAATTGCTACCATCTGACGTACTAAGACAGCATCAAACCAACCACATCGACGTTTTCTACCAGTTACAACACCAAACTCCTTACCACGCATCCCAAGAAATTCACCAATATCATTGATCTGCTCTGTTGGAAATGGCCCTTCTCCAACACGTGTTGTATAAGCTTTTGCAATACCCAAAACATAATGGATTGATCTAGTCCCCATTCCTGAACCAATACATGCTTGTCCAGCTACTGTGTTGGATGATGTCACATAAGGATAAGTCCCAAAATCATTATCCAATAAAGCACCTTGTGCACCCTCAAAAAGGATATGCTTTCCCATCCGATCACTGTCATCTAAAAGACGCCACGTACAATCCATAAAGGGTAGAATTTCATCGGCGACTTGCATCAACTCATCATAAAGTGCTTGAGAATCAATCTCTGCAACTCCCATTCCACGACGCAAAGCATTATGATGTCCCAAAAGCCGTTCGATTTTAGCCATAAGCGTATCAGCTTCTGCCAAATCCATCACGCGGATAGCACGACGCCCAACCTTATCTTCATAAGCCGGTCCAATACCACGTCTTGTCGTACCAATTTTTAACCCCGATAAACCACTTTCACGAATTGCATCAAGATCACGATGCAAAGAAAGAATCAATGGAGCATTTTCAGCAATACGCAAAATGTCTGGTGTAATTTTCACACCCTTCTCACGTAGTTTTTTTAATTCTTCTACAAAATGATGAGGATCAACAACAACCCCATTACCAATAATGGATAACTTTCCACGAACTAAACCAGACGGTAAAAGCGATAATTTATAACTAACCCCATCAATAACCAATGTGTGTCCTGCATTATGCCCCCCCTGATATCTCACCACAATATCTGCCCGCTCAGACAACCAATCTACAATTTTCCCTTTACCTTCATCGCCCCATTGTGTACCAACAACTACTACATTGGCCATAACTTTCTCCGTCGTGTTTTGTCAAATAAAACCAGCATTCAAAAACAAACGTTTTCTTATAACGAAAGCTTCGAATAAGTGCGACTCTTCATTTTGACTTTTTCCCAATCTTCAGATAGTTAAATTTTTAAATCTACGATAATTAAAGACAAAGAAACACTCTTGATATAAAATATCTTCATCTTCAATCAGTCCTTTTTGCTATAAAAGCAAAAATATTGAGAATTTTTGGTTGTGATTTTCACCAATTTAATAGATCATGCATTTTTCCTTCACACGCTTTAGCAATCCATGCAACATTTGAAGATTGTCTATTTAACAGATGAATATGCAAAATTGTCATAATCTCCCATATTTTTTTGCTGAAAAAAATGCGTTATAAAAATCGCTAACAATTCATTAAAGTCGCGCTTTTTCAACCTGAAACGCCCATTCAAGCCATTGTGTTAAAATTTCAAGATCAGAAGCCTCAATTGTTATACCGGTCCACACTCGAAGCCCTGGAGGAGCCGCTCTATACGAACCAATATCATAAGCAGCTCCTTCCTCATCAAGACGATTCACTATTGCTTTTATAAAAGATACCCGCTTTTCAGTATCTAAAGAAGTAATCACTGGGTCGACAATATCTAAACAAACAGATGTATTAGAACGTACTTTAGGATCTTTTGCCAAATATTCTAGCCATGGTGTTTTGCGAACAAAAGCATCAAATACAGCAAAATTTTTCTCGACACGTGCCCTTAGCGCCGGTGCACCACCTAAAGACTTTGCCCATTTCAACCCATCAAGAAAATCCTCAACACAAAGCATTGAAGGTGTATTAACTATTTTCCCTTTAAAAATATCTTCATTCAATTTTCCATTTTTGGTCATGTAGAAAAGTTGAGGCATCGGCCAAGCTGGAATATAACTCTCAAGACGTTCAACAGCACGAGGACTTAAAATCACCATCCCATGTGCTGCCTCACCACCCAAAACTTTTTGCCATGAAAAAGTAACAACATCTAATTTTGAAAAGTCAAGATATTGCCCAAAAGCTGCAGATGTAGCGTCACAAATTGTCAATCCAGCCCGCTTTTCTGGAATAAAATCTGTATTAGGAATACGCACACCAGAAGTTGTCCCATTCCATGCAAAAACAACATCACGATCAAAGTCAAGTTGTGTTAAATCCGGCAACTCACCATAAGGAGCCTCAAAACGACGCACATCAGAAAGCTTTAATTGCTCAACAACATCTGTGTTCCACCCAAAACCAAAGCTTTCCCATGCCGCCATATCTACGCCACGCTCACCTAATAAAGACCATAAAGACGCTTCAACAGCACCAGTATCTGAACCAGGAACAATCCCTATACGATGATCAGAAGGAACTTCAAGAACCTCACGAGTTAAATCAATAACTTCAGCAAGTTTTAACTCTGCTTCTTTTGATCGATGCGAACGTCCAACTAATGCATTTTTAAGAACTTCAAAAGTCCAGCCAGGTCTTTTGCTACAAGGACCTGAAGAAAAATTCGGATTATTTGGACGACAACTTGGTTTTTTCAACATGATCATTATTTCTCCCCTTTTAGACGGCTTGTCTTTCTTTAATGAATTATTATAAAGACTAAAGCCAATATTCCCTTTAGACAAAAATCAAAAATGCTTTTTCTTTATTTCGTAAGCTTAAGATACATAGAAACCTTGTAAAAAATATCCCTCTTAAATTATGCTTCTCATATTGATTCTTTCAAAAGATTTTCTCGTGTTATCACCACGATAAGACAGCATTTCTATCAGGGTACAGTAACGTATCGTAATATAGCTAGCAAGTTTATTTTATAACAACGCATCGTTATATTGCCTAGAATATGGAGATAAACTCATAAAAAATTCATTATTTTTCTTTTGATGACTGGACAGATAAAATTTTAATGTTATAACCGCACACGTTTCACGTGTTTTGTGAAACGTGCCCAGATAGCTCAGTTGGTAGAGCAGCGGACTGAAAATCCGCGTGTCCGTGGTTCGAATCCGCGTCTGGGCACCATTTTTTGCTTTTAACGTATTGAAATATATAGATTTTTTTCTTTAAATAACGATTTTTAGACCACCTTTTAGTCCACCTATTACAGTTTATACAATTTTATCTAATTTGTTGTTATTTGATCCGCATTTTTCTCTGGAGTAAAGGCTAAGATCTCTTTCT
>NZ_BAABJA010000003.1:0-204400 GCF_039543065.1 Bartonella pachyuromydis
ATTTTGCCAAAAGATGTAACCATTTAAAAAGCCCTGTTAGAGAAGAAATATTTCTGCTGATTCTAACAAATCTTTTCAAAATTTTCTTCAATTATTGCGAATCAGCACTTCTTTTCGAGG
The DNA here is from genome assembly GCF_039543065.1 of Bartonella pachyuromydis. Lineage (NCBI taxonomy): Bacteria > Pseudomonadati > Pseudomonadota > Alphaproteobacteria > Hyphomicrobiales > Bartonellaceae > Bartonella > Bartonella pachyuromydis. The sequence goes on from NZ_BAABJA010000003.1 coordinate 121, forward strand.
GGTCTTTTTTGCCGTACCGGCTGTCCAAAGGATCTCTAATTCTAAAAAGTTAAAATCTTTAAAAATTTCTCTTACAGCATCACAATCATTCAAACTCAAGACAAATTTTCTTTGGACACCTTTGAGAATTTCTGCTGTGGTTATAAAATCATTTTTATCAAAGTCTCCGGAGCTATAATACTTTTTCTTCACAAAATAAGGAGGGGATAAATAAAACAAACTTTCGGGCGTATCAAAAAATTTAACAACACATTCTCACCAATAGCTTAAATAGTCGTACCAAGCAATTTTTACCTAACACGCCTCTTCCTTGATAAAACTTCTCGAGATTAGAATTAACGGGTTTCTTCTTGCCAAATTGAAAAGTAATCATAACATTAACAAAATCAGACAGCATATTAACAGGAGAAACTTTATTTAACTAATTGATATTATTATATTATCACACTCTCCCATATGCTATTCACCCAATCAAAGCAATTTTTTAGCCTTCTAAAACTTTTCTCTATTTTAGGAAGAGCGTTATTTTGTAGCTTTCTTCGATATAGTGCTTTTGATCCAGCTATTTTTTAAAAGATGTATGTGATGTTGAAGATTGCTTTTGTATAATTTTTTTTGTCTTTTGATGTTTTCTTTCATTCTCAAAATGCGTTAACAAAGCGCGTTCCTGTTTCGTTGCATTAGACACACCAAAGCGATCATTGTCCATAAACTGCTGATATCCTGCTATCATGAGATTAGTTAAAAGTGAGTCACTTCGTGGAGCTTGTACAAAATAAATCCCCTTTGAATCCTGCAACTTGTAGCGATAACCTGCTTTGGACATGCACTCATAAATTGATGCAAATTCACTCATACGTGAATCCATATTTTCAGAAGAAGCATAAACTGGTTTCCAGCCACATTTTGATAAGGCTTGTTGGATCATAACTCTATCAACACCTGGTTTTTCCCATAATGCCAGCGTTGATGGAGGTGGTTGATTAATGCATCCCGCTGTATTTAAGAGAGCCATGGTGCCCAATAATTTTAAAAATTTCTTCATTTTTTCCCCTCTTTTAATAAATTTATTTGCAATCGATAAAGCTTGTAAGCCTATTAATTCTTTATCCTAGTTTTCCAAAACAATCTAGAGCTGAATTGAATGATAGGGTAAACAAATAATCCTACACAAATAATAAAAGAAGGCGGAAATTATTAATGATCATTAGCAATAAAACTGAAAAGTGTATTATTTATATTGTTTCGAATATTTTTTACAAAAGAGCTACTTAAGCATTTTTAAATACTGCATTGAAAGACGATAGCACTATAGGATGATAAATGAAAAAATTCTTTTCTTTGGAAACAACGTGCATTGATTCTTAGGTTTCTATTTTCTAAGTTCTTCTTATGAAGACTTGGTATACTATATTCGAGTATTGCTTATCTCAGTAAAATGTCCATGAAGCTCTCTAATATTCCCTTAATTTCTGAAGTGCGATTAGAAAATATTTTTCTCCTTTGAAATTTCAATTCGTTTTTTTAATTTAATCCTTGCTCGTATTTTAATTTACCTTGCTTTTTCTTTAGATTGTAAATTTTAAGTACATAGAAACAAATAACAAGCCCAATAATCCAACTAACACCCACAATCAAAACTGGTCGCGTATCATCGAAAAACCATAATAGAATAAAGATAAAAATCATAAATAAAACAGAACACACTGACCCTATCGGCCACAATGGAATTGGAAACTTCAAACCACATTGTGCTTCTTTAGACATTTTAAACCGCATAAAAATTTGCGAAAGTAAAATCATCATCCAAACAAAAACTGTTGCAAATGTTGCCATCGCTGCAATAAGAAAAAAGAGACCTTCGTGGTAAAAATAATTAAGAACAACACCAAGAAGGAAAATGATAAAAATCAGCAAAATAACAAGAATTGGTATACCGTTTCTTGACAAATGTTGAAATTTTTTTAAAGCATAACCTTCTTGCGATAATCCATGTATCATGCGACAAGCACCATACATTCCACTATTCATTGCTGAAATAGCCGCTGTAACAATAACAATGTTCAAAATATTCGCTGCATATGAAATCCCAAGATTTTCAAAAATTGAAACAAAAGGACTATCCATAAGACCAATTTTATTCCAAGGATAAAGGGACATCAGAATAGCTAAAGTCATAATATAAAAAAGCAAAACACGAATTGGAGTAGAATTAATTGCCTTCGAGATTGTTTTATGGGGATCTTGTACTTCCATTACTGCCATCCCTATGATTTCTATACCACCAAAAGCAAAGATAACAACACTAAAACAAGCCAAAAAACCAAACCAACCATTGGGAAAAATACCACCATTTTTCCATAAATTGTGAATACTAACAGCAGAAGAATTTATATCTGTATTCCAACCAAATAAAATTATTGCTATTCCTAAAACAATCATTGCAATGATCGCGATAATTTTAATGGACGATAGCCAAAACTCTAATTCACCATATACTTCTACGGCCGCTAAATTAATTCCTGTAATGATCAATGTAATGCTAAGTGCCCATATCCAAGGCGCAACATGAGGATACCAAAAACCCATATAAGTCGCAAAAGCTGTAATATCAGCTAAACCAACAAGGATCATCTCAAATACATATGTCCATCCCGTTAAAAAACCAGCCAAGGGTGATATGTAATTCGCGGCATAACGGGCAAAAGAACCGGGCATTGGATTATAAATAATCATCTCACCAAGAGCTCGCATAACCATAAAAATAGCTAAACCAGCAATACAATAGGCAATTAAAACACTTGGACCGGCAAGCTTAATCGCTTGTGCAGATCCGTAAAAAAGCCCCGTACCAATAGCTGATCCAAGAGCTAAAAAAATAACTTGACGCTTGTTCATGCCCCGTTTCAATTCATTTGTTGACATTTTTTTCCTTCTTTGTTGAATTTGATAAAATTCGCACTGCAAGCACCAGCCCTGTGATAAATAAAGCTTCATATTTCTTTCACAAATATATTTCTAAAAGCATAGAATACTGGCCCGCCAGACACTTCGTCTTAGCCAATGAAGAATACTTTCATTACGAATGATTCAAGCTTTTTATAACTTACAATTGTGTATCATTTTATTGAGATAACGTGATAATGAATTTTTTTACAATTGTCATTAATTCGTTTCGTATTTTCTATTTTTTATAGAAAACCGAGATTTATTATAATATCCACTCCCCCCTTCTCTTCAGTATACTGAAATAGAATCTCTAAAATTCATACCATCCCATTGAAGTGTGAGTATGTTAAACTTTTTTGTTATTTTAAGAAAACTCTTTCTTATCCATTGATAACAGCAATAAATAATTCATGATAACGTAAAACAACTTCTAATACCAATGTAAAAGTAGCTTACTCATTGAAAAGTGAAGATTGCCAATTATAAAAAGCTTGCGAAAATCTAAGATCCACCCATTTCTTTAAAACTGTAATCGTCTTCAATGCAAATACTCCAAGAAAAGCAGCTATTGTAGCAAAAGTAATTGTTTTAACTTTTTCTCTTATAGTAAATTTATTATCTTCTTGAGCACTTTGATCTGAAGTAGTAGTGAACGCGCTATCTGTCCCCTGAACCAGAATATTTTTCTTTTGTGTATCCATGGTAACGAAAATACTTTCTTGAGATCTACATGCCCAAAGTTTTGCATTAACCTCTATAGTTTGTGAAAAACAAAAAATAGCAGTTATTATAATACATAATATATTGTTTTTGCGCATTTTTTTGTCCTTTATTGTAATATAAAATACAAAAAAACAATTGGTAGATTCATAAAAACATCTAAAAAAAGCAGAATAGCTAATAAAACTGTTAATTTTACTTAATAAAACATATCATAATATATTTCCATAAGGAAAAAATATAATCTATAATTGTTAAATTTCTCTAGAATATTCTAAAAAGTCAGTCTATTAGGAAAACAAAAGTAATAGCTCTCATAAGCTTATATTGATAATATAACATTACAAAAACATAACGCTAAAAAGATAATTTGATACCCTCGACAATACGTATCAATAAATTAAGTGAGTTTGTGCATTTATTTAATTATGCAAAATGTCACCAAATTCCATAAATGTTGTAATGGGGAAAGCTAAGATAAAATTTCTTTCCTCATTGATTTTAAAATAATATCATTAGGGATACAATGGAGGAAAAATTGTTTCTGGTAAAAGAGATAATAATTGCCCCTCACGCACAAGCATATGTGCTTTATGAAGATCTGTAGCCATGTAACGATCTTCTCTAAGAGAGTCAATATTTTTACGTAGATGCTCCATAACAGATTGCAAGAAAGAACTTGTTTTTAAAGGTGCACGGTATTCAATTCCTTGCGCTGCAACAAGCATTTCAATGCCAATAATAATAAAAAGGTTTTCACTCATTGCTAATAACCGACGCGCACCATGGCACGCCATTGAAACGTGATCTTCTTGATTTGCCGATGTTGGTGTTGAATCAACAGAGGCAGGATGTGCCATCTGTTTATTTTCAGACATTAAAGCAGCAGCAGTTACTTCAGCAATCATAAAACCTGAATGAAGACCAGCATTTTGTGCTAAAAAAGCTGGAAGCCCGTAAGAAATTGCTGGATCAACCATAAGAGCAATACGTCTTTGGCAAATGGATCCTATTTCACATAAAGCAAGCGCGATCTGATCAGCAGCAAATGCTACAGGTTCAGCATGAAAGTTTCCACCCGATATTACTGTACCATCACTTAAAATCAATGGATTATCTGTAACAGCATTTGCTTCAATAATAAGTGTTTTGGCTGCTGCGATAAGAACATCAAAACATGCCCCCATAACTTGTGGTTGGCAACGTATACAGTAAGGATCCTGTACACGTTCATCATCACGTAAATGTGCTGCTCGAATTTCTGAACCCTTTAAAAGCTTTTCCAATGTTTGTGATACAGCAATCTGTCCATAATGGCCTCGTAAACTGTGTATATCAGGATGAAATGGTGCTGTTGATCCCATGATAGCATCTGTTGTCAATGCTCCAGCAAGAAGCCCACCACACAATGCCCGATAACTACGGAAAAGACCAGCAAGAGCGAGCGCTGTTGATGTTTGGGTACCATTAATAAGAGCTAAACCTTCTTTTGCCTCTAAAACAATAGAAGATAGTCCTGCTTTTTCTAAAGCCTTCCCTCCACTCATGCGAATATTTTGAAAAAATGCTTCTCCTTCTCCCATCATAACAGCAGCCATATGAGCAAGGGGAGCAAGATCACCAGATGCACCAACAGATCCCTTTTCAGGAATGACAGGAATTACACCTCTTGTAAGCATATTTTCTAGTAAATGTACTAACTTTAAACGAACACCTGAAGCTCCTCTCCCCAAAGAAAGAAGCTTTAAAGTCATTATCAAACGTACAATATTTTCAGCTAAAGGTTCCCCTACACCACAACAGTGCGATAAAATAAGGTTTCTTTGTAAAGTGGCTACATCGCTTGCATTAATTTTAACCGAAGCCAATTTGCCAAAACCAGTATTGATGCCATAAACAGGATCACTTCCAGCAGAAATTTCTGCAATACGCTCTGCTCCTTTTTCAATAGATAGGTGTGTATCGCTGTGAAGTTTGCTTACTTCACCATTAAAATAAACAGCCTCAAGTTCGCTAAGTGTTACCTCACTCGGTTTTAATACGATAGTCATAATTTTCTTTCTTGTTTATTTAAAATATAATACTTAACAGCGTTGTTCTTTATCTATAAAATGAAAACGCTGTAGATACTCTTTGAGAAGAATTCAAACCACTCATGTAAATAAATTCTGCTCATTCTTTTTTATTGATAAACAATAATATCAATCATCTCTCGTTGATTTCTTGGAAAAATCCTTGATATCTGCTTTTTTAGCACTAGCTGAGATTTGCTTTTTTGTTATTTGAAGAATATGTTTGTATCTTTCATATCACAATTCCCCCATAAATATAAAAAAATTAGTAAATTTAGCCATTGTAAAATGTCAATAGAAAAATCTTACTACATTTATACATAATACAAATGATATGTTCATTATAATAAACTATAACTTAAATAAAATTTAATTTTATTAAAGAACCATCAGCATGATACTTATTTTAAAAGAGACATTTTGCAAATCTACGCAAGGTTCTAAAAATGCCAATACTCGTGTAAAAAGCATAAATATTAGCATTACATAAAATAATTTTTCTTCATAATAAAGTTCTACAACAACTTTAATGATTCAATATTTTATTACGCAGAAATGTTACAATATTCTCTAAATAGCACAAACTGAGAAAAGAAAACCAGTTATGCAAAAAAAAATTTATACAATGAAAAAGGTTTTCACTCTGTTTACAGAAAAAAGAGGAATATAAGAAACAACAGTTATTAAGTTTCAATCCATTTCTAAAATAACAAGAAAAAGTGATTGTAAGTGATAAACTCTTTTATAACACATCCGGCCCCTTTATCTGCGTCAATAAAAGCAGCTTTATTCCATCGCAGATCATATCTTTACAAAACAATACAAAATAAAACGAAAAAGTTTGGCGCACCCGACAGAATTCGAATCTGTGACCTCTGCCTTCGGAGGGCAGCGCTCTATCCAGCTGAGCTACGGGTGCTTACAATTGAATAATGGTCTTTTAACTGATCATACTCTCAGCTGCAATGATGAATTCTTATTCTTTTTTTAATATGCAGCTATTATTATGTATCATAATACAATCTTTTTATCCTATCCTGCCATGATATATTAGCTTAAACAAATTAGTTTTCGTACATAATGCTTTTCCTTCCAAAAACGTTTTTTTATGATACAGCTTCAAAACTTCTCCTAAATAGGCTAAAAAATAAACTGTGAATATCAGGATAATTCTTAATGATTACGTTACCAAATCGCTTTCATTTCATTTCTGCAGAAACTGAGGAAGCCCTCAAAGCTACTGATAAATTAATTTCTGTTTACGGTAATTCTTCTTTAGAAGAAGCTGATGTTGTTATTGCAATCGGTGGTGATGGAACAATGTTACAGACAGTACGGGATGTTATGAGCACCGGAAAGCCTATTTATGGTATGAATCAAGGTTCTGTAGGATTTCTTATGAATGAATTTCATGAAAAGAAATTGCCAAATCGTATTGCAGCCGCGCATAAAAAGGAAATCCATCCCTTACGCATGATTGCAGAAGCTGAATGTCAGGGGATTATTGAGGCACTAGCAATCAATGAGGTTTCTCTTTTTCGTCAATCTTATCAAGCAGCAAAAATTCGCATTAGCATTGATGAAAATGTGCGCATGGAACAATTAATCTGTGACGGTATTCTTGTTGCCACACCTGCGGGGTCTACCGCGTATAATCTATCAGCACAAGGGTCTATTTTGCCACTCATGGCTCCACTCATGGCACTTACTCCCGTCAGTCCCTTTCGCCCACGGCGTTGGCATGGTGCATTGCTTCCCAATACTGCGAAAGTACGCTTTGATATGCTTGAAACTGATAAACGTCCTGTGAATGCTGCAGCTGATAATGTTGAAGTTAAATCTGTCCATTCCGTTACTATTTTTACGATGACAGAAGTAACAGCTTCAATCCTTTTTGATTCTAATCATTCATGGGATGAACGTATTTTATCAGAACAATTTCGCTATTAATGATTGTATTATGCTTTCTATGTGTATATGGCTGTTATAGTTGACTTTTTTGTGAAGGCCTCTTAATCCTCCAGAAGAGTGTAAATTAAGTTTTTACGAATAATTCGATAGCGAAATTGAAATCGCAGAGCAATTGATAGAAAAAATGATACCGCCTTTAAACAGTTTTGATGATTTAGGTCTTTCCACAAAGGTTATTAAAGCCATAAAAACAGTGGGATATACAGTTCCAACACCTATTCAGAGTGAAACGATTCCCCATGTACTGCAAAGAAAAGATGTTTTAGGAATCGCCCAGACCGGAACGGGAAAAACAGCCTCTTTTGTTTTGCCTATGCTCACACTGCTTGAAGAAGGCCGTGCAAGAGCACGAATGCCTCGTACTCTCATATTAGAACCAACAAGGGAACTTGCTGCTCAAGTTGAAGAGAATTTTGATAAATACGGGATAAATCATCGTTTAAATGTTGCATTATTAATTGGTGGCGTCTCTTTTGAACAGCAAGATCGTAAGCTTGAACGTGGTGCCGATGTTCTTATAGCAACACCAGGACGTCTTCTTGATCATTTTGAACGTGGTAAATTGCTTCTCATGGGAGTTGAAATTCTTGTTATTGATGAAGCTGATCGCATGTTGGATATGGGTTTTATTCCTGATATTGAACGCATCTGTAAAGTAACTCCCTTTACACGTCAAACTTTGTTCTTCTCTGCAACAATGGCGCCAGAAATCAGCAAACTAACAAAACAGTTTTTACATGCTCCTGTGTCCGTTGAAGTGACAAAAGCATCTTCAACAGCGAGTACAATTACACAAAGGCTCGTCAAATCTGGAAACAAATCATGGAATAAAAGAGCGATTTTACGAGAACTTATCTACAATGAAGGCGATGAACTTAAAAATGCGATTATTTTTTGCAACAGAAAAAGAGATATCTCAGAACTTTTTAGATCGCTTGTAAGGCATAATTTTAGTGTAGGCGCACTACATGGAGATATGGATCAATATTCGCGTACAAACACACTAACCGATTTTAAAAATAATAAGCTTAAACTTCTTGTTGCTTCTGATGTTGCCGCTCGTGGACTCGATATTCCAGCTGTAAGCCATGTTTTCAATTACGATGTTCCCACACATGCTGAAGATTATATCCATCGAATTGGTCGTACAGGACGTGCAAACCGTAGCGGAAAAGCTTTTACCATCGTCACAAACGCGGATCAAAAATATATTAGTGCCATTGAAGAGATGAGTAGCGAAAAGATTGAATGGCTCAATGGAGATCTCTCTACTTTAATAACCGATGATAAACAAGATGATGGCGTTTTAAAGAAAAAACCTGCAAAATCGTCAAAGAAAACGGCTCAAAAGGAACATATAGTTCAGAAGAAAAAATCCTTAAAAGAAGATAAAGAATCTTATGTTCAAACCGTAAATAATAAAGTCAAACCATGTGAACAACATCGTCCTCAAAAAAGTAAGCATAACACCTCCCTTGGATTTGGTGATGATATCCCAGCATTCATGCTCATAAAAATCCGTGATTAAACGGAGAGTTTATCTTTTTGAGAATAACATGTTTAGAAGTACTTCTCTTATTCGCTTTGAAGAGTAAGTCTTTTAATGACTTTTTCGCGTCCTAAAAGTGGCAAAATTTTTCCCATTTCAGGACCATGATCCATTCCAGTAAGTGCCTGACGTAAGGGCATAAACAAAGCTTTTCCACTGCGACCCGTTTTTTCTTTTAATGCTTTCGTCCAAACTTTCCAACTTTCGTCATTTAATGTACCTTCAGGCAAGAAATCCAGTGACTGATGAACGAAGGCACGATCCTCAACCGACACTGTATCAAAATGCTTATCATCATGAATAATTTCCCACCACAAGCTAACGTCATTCACTTTATCAATATTGCTTCTTATCGCATTCCAAAAATATTCCGCCTTTTCTCCATTAATAGAAAGATTTTCAAGGCGTGTTTTAACTTCTGCATAAGTTAATTCATGGACAAGATGACGATTTAAAGAAACAAGATCAGCAGTATCAAATTTTGCAACGGATCTTGATGTGTCTTGTAGGCTAAAATGTTTTAAAAGCGCTGCTTGATGAGGATAGGGATGCACATTTTGCGATGTTCCAATCAAAACCGCAAAACATTGAATAACTATAGATTCAAATCCTTCCTCTCGTAAAGAGCGAATAGAAAGATCATTGTTCCGCTTAGATAGTCCTTTTCCTAAAACTGTTGTCAATAAATTGAAATGGCCAAAGATTGGTAATTCTGCACTAAGAGCTTTAAAAAGAGCAATCTGAACACCTGTATTAGTAATGTGATCATCGCCACGGATAATGTGTGTAATGGCCATGTCTATATCATCAACGACAGATGGCAACGTATAAAGATAACTTCCATCTTCACGAATGAGAACAGGATCTGAAAGAGATGCCAAATCAATTGTCTGCCTTCCTTTTACCGCATCATTCCAGCAAATTTCTGTTCGCTTTGTTTGTAAAGGACTATTTTCAAAATTGGGAAGAAGAAAACGCCAATGAGGTTTACGACCTTGTGATTCAAATAGTTTTTTATCCTCAGCTGTTAATTTCAATGCAGAACGATCATACACAGGGGGCAATTTACGAGAAAGCTGGATTTTTCGACGCCGATCTAATTCTTCTGCTGTCTCATAACAGGGATAAAGAAGACCTCTTTGTTTGAGAGTTTTTGCAATTTCATCATATCGAGGAAACCGTTTAGATTGATAATAAATCTCATCCGGTTGAATATTAAGCCACTCAAGATCAACGGCGATAGCATCAATATATTCCTGTTTAGAACGTTCAACATCCGTATCATCATAGCGCAAAATAAATGTTCCATTCTGCGCTTGTGCATAAAGCCAGTTGAAGAGGGCACTACGGATATTGCCAATGTGAATATAACCTGTTGGAGAAGGTGCAAAACGAACTCTTACCATAAAAACAACACTCAATTCTTATCGCGAAAACGATTGATAATAGGATAACGACGATCACGTCCAAAGTTCTTGTAACTGATCTTTACACCAGGTGCTGATTGTCGCCTTTTGTATTCTGCACTATAGAGAAGATCTTCAATTTTCTCAACCGTTTCGCGTGAATACCCACGTTTAACAATATCACAAACACTCATGTCATCTTCCACAAGAGATCGCAAGATATCATCTAAGATAGAATAAGGAGGAAGAGAATCTTCATCTTTTTGATTCTCTCGAAGCTCTGCGGAAGGTGGCTTTTCTATAATACGAGAAGGAATTACAATTCCCTCTGGTCCCCTTAAATTTGGCAAGTGGTTTTTATTGCGCCACTGTGCCAATGCATAGACCTGTGTTTTATAAATGTCTTTAAGAGGATTAAACCCCCCATTCATATCACCATAAAGTGTTGCATATCCCACAGCCATTTCCGACTTATTGCCTGTTGTTACCACCATTGAACCAAATTTATTTGAAAGCGCCATCAAAACAGTGCCGCGTATACGACTTTGAAGATTTTCTTCTGTCACATCAGATGGTAAGCCTAAAAAAACGGGGGTCATTATATTCAAAAAAGCTTCAACAGGTTGTATAATTGGTAATACCTCATAACGACATCCTAAAAAATCTGTACACTCTTTGGCATCTTGTAACGATTCTTGTGAAGTATAATGATAGGGCATCATTACAGTGCGAACTCTTTCAGCACCAAGAGCATCCACTGCGATTGCTGTACAAAGAGCTGAATCAATTCCTCCTGAAAGACCAAGAACAATATCCTTAAAGCGATTTTTATTAACGTAATCTCTCAAACCCAAAACACAAGCTTGATAATCAGCAGCTAATCCATCGAGAAGATTTTCATTTGGACCAGAAACACATTGCCACCCAGACGCCTTTCGTTGCCAATGAGTTACAGCAATATGGTTTTCAAAATGTTTCATTTGAAATACAATTTTGCCTTGTCCATTTAATGCAAAAGATCCCCCATCAAAAACTAACTCATCTTGGCCACCAACTTGATTAGCATAAATAATCGGTATGCCGGATTGAAGAACTTGCTTACGCATAACTTCTATTCGTTTTAGTGTTTTACCACGTTGATAGGGAGATCCATTAAGGACAAAAATAATTTCAGCTCCTTTATTGGCAAGTTCCGCACAAAGAAAAAAATCATTCCAAATATCTTCGCAAATCACTATTCCTAATCTTATTCCATGATAGAGAAACGGCTCAGGACGAGGGCCTGGGGAAAATAGTCTCTTTTCGTCAAATTCAGCATAATTAGGTAAATCAAACTTCAAGCTTTCAAAAACAATCCGTCCTTCATCAAGGAACACAACACCATTATAAATGTTACCATCATGCCTTAGTGGAAGACCAATAATAATTCCAGGTCCCTCTTTTGTTATCTTAGCTAATTCTTTAACAGCATCTTCGCATGTTTTAATAAATGATGGTTTAAGAACAAGATCTTCCGGTGGATAAGCACTGATAAAAAGCTCCGTGAATAAAACAAGAGCCGCCCCCTCTTCCTTCGCCTGCTGATGCGCCACTATAGCAAGAGAAAGATTTCCCTCAATATCACCGACGACAGGATTTAATTGGGCAACTGCCACCCGAAAATCATTTTTCATAAGCCTTTGTATCATTTCATTTATTTGATGATCATAATACTGTTTAAATCATCAAAAATATTCCTTTCCCAAAAGAATCTGTTTTTCTATAAGTCATAAAAATAAAAAACACGACGCAACTTTTTATCTAACTGTTTGCAGCAAAAGCTATTGAATCAGTATGACGATTTTTTTTAAGAAGTTCAGCGACAAGAAACGCCAATTCTAACGCTTGATCTGCATTTAATCGCGGATCACATTGTGTATGATAGCGATCAGATAAATCTTCTACAGAAATAGCATGTGCTCCACCTGTACACTCAGTTACATCACGACCTGTCATTTCAATATGAATGCCTCCTGGATAAGTTCCCTCCCCATCATGCACTGCAAAAAAATTCTCTACTTCCTTTAAAACATAATCAAAGGGGCGCGTTTTATAGCCGTTGACAGTCACTGTATTACCATGCATTGGATCACACGACCATGCCACCTCACGCTTCTCACGTTCAACGGCACGAATTAATTTGGGCAGATAATGCTGCACCTTATCATAACCAAAACGCGTAATAAGCGTTAACCGCCCTAATTCATTTTTAGGGTTTAAAATATCAATTAACCTTAAAAGCTCATCAGGCTCAAGTGAAGGACCACATTTTAATCCAAGTGGATTTTTAATACCGCGACAATATTCAACGTGGGCATGATCAATCTGACGTGTACGATCACCAATCCATAACATATGGCCAGATGTTGCATACCAATCCCCAGAAGTTGAATCAATTCGTGTTAAAGCTTCTTCATAGCCGAGCAAAAGAGCTTCATGACTAGTATAAAAAGATGTCTCACGTAATGAAGAATTTGTTTTAGAAGTAATCCCTATAGAACGCATAAAATCAATCGCTTCAGAAATACGCTCTGCTAACAATTCATAACGTTCTCCTTGAGGGCTTTTAGAGACGAAACTCAACATCCACGCATGAACATTTTCTAAATTAGCATACCCTCCTTGTGAAAAAGCACGCAGTAGATTAAGTGTCGCGGCAGATTGGCGATAAGCCATAGACATCCGTTGCGGATCAGGAATACGAGAGTCTACCTTAAATTCAATACCATTAATAATATCCCCTCGATAAGAAGGAAGCTCGACCCCTTCTTTACTTTCTACGTCTGAAGAGCGTGGCTTTGCAAACTGACCTGCAATACGACCGATTTTGACAACAGGTTTAAAGCTGCCAAAAGTTAAAACGATTGCCATTTGTAAAAAGACACGAAAAAAATCACGAATATTATCAGCTTCATGTTCTGCAAAGCTTTCTGCACAATCTCCTCCTTGTAATAAAAAAGCCTGACCTTGTGTAACAGCGGCTAATTCATTTTTCAAATCACGTGCTTCACCCGCAAACACCAAAGGAGGATAACTCCGTAGCTTTTGTTCAACATCTGCTAATACAGTTTGATCCGGATAAACCGGCACTTGTTTAATTGGCCTTGCTCTCCAAGAGTTCGGCGTCCATTCTTTTGTCATTTGCACTCTCTCCAGAGCTTACGCGCATAGCTTCATTCTACTGAAGACTTTGCTGCTTACTATAACTTACGCTATTCAACTCTCTATTTTCTTTCCATTTTCATATAGATAACTTGGTTTATACATCGTTACCAATTCCTCTGCCATCGTTGGATGCACTGCCATAGTTGTATCAAAGACATCTTTCGTTAGTTTTCCTTTCAGAGCTATGCCAACAAGCTGTGCCACCTCAGCGGCATTTTCCCCTAAAATATGTGCACCAATAACAACACGGCTTTCACCATCCACAATAAGCTTCATAAACATTTTCTCTGAAGTTCCAGAAAAAACATTGCGCATAGGACGAAAAACTGTACGATAAACTTCAACACGCTTATAATGCTGTATTGCATCCTCTTCTGAAAGACCAACTGTTCCAATCTCAGGTTGTGAAAAAACCGCTGTCGCAATTAAATCATGATCAGGTGTCGTGGGAACATTTTCAAACACAGTTTTAACAAAACACATTGCATCATAAATCGCAACAGGTGTTAATTGAATATGGCCTGTCACATCACCAACAGCCCAAATATGAGGTACATTCGTTGTCATTCTTTCATCAACAACGATTGCACCAAGCTCATTTACTTCTATACCAGTTCTCTCAAGACCTAAACCTGTTGTATTGGGTACACGTCCTGTAGCCAACATAATCTGATCAGCATTAATCGTTTGTCCATTTGATAAAGTAACATCATAACAATCACCTATCGCTTGCACTTTTGAAACTGTTGTCCCATAGACAATAGAAATCCCTTTTTCAATCATTGCATCATTAAGCAATTGTCGTAAATCATAGTCAAATTTACGAAGGATTAGATCACCACGATGGACTAGAGTTGTTTTAACACCTAATTCATGAAAAATATTCGCAAATTCAACGCCAATATACCCACCACCAACAATAACTATTGATTTTGGGAGTTTTTTAAGATCAAAAATTTCATTGGAAGTAAGACATAAATCACTGCCTTTTATTGTTGTACTTGGTGCAACTTTTGCCCCTGTCGCTATAAGAATTTTTTCTGCAGTTATCCGCTCACCTGTTAGAGTAAGCTCTAATGTATGATCATCCACAAAAACAGCACGGCTTTCATAAATATGAACATTATTATTTTGTAGTCCCTTGCGATAAAGACCTTCTAATCTTGATATTTCTGCATTTTTAGCCGCAACTAACTTTTCCCAGCTAAAAACTGGATTTGTATATTCCCATCCAAAACCAATGCTTTTACGAAATTCTTTTGCATATTGTGAGGCATAGACATACAATTTCTTAGGAACACAACCACAAATAACACAAGTCCCCCCGATACGATATTCTTCTGCTATAGCAACACGTTTACCAAGTCCTCCAACAAGACGAGCAGCACGCACTCCTCCAGAACCGCTTCCAATAACGAATAAATCAAAGTCAAAAGATCCCACGAACTATCCCTTCTTATATATCTGCAACAATAGGCTATGATCATTCATTATCAAATAAAAGTGTCTTTATTTTCAAATGCTTCCTTTTTTATAAAGTAACATCCTTTAAAAGCTTACTTTCATTAAAAACGGCGGGAAATCCACCGTTTTTAAACAAACTAGTAATCGCGCATTATTGTAATGATATCAATCAAACTATTTTTTCTTTTCTGAAGAGTTTTGTTTTTCAGGCGTAATAGAACTATCCAAATTTAGTGTTTCAGACATCTCTTTTTTTACATTTTTTATAAGATCCTGCATAAGAACAGAACGCCATGTATCAAACGTGGAATAGGCATCACGTGCAAGATTTGGAACTTCTGTCAAAAACTTCTTACCAGTATCAGACTTATAAAATGTTGTGATTGCATCAAGCTCTTGCTGAGTAAAATATTTTGCATACACATGAGCAATCTCTTTTTCTAAATCAGCGCGTCGTTTAGCCAAAGCAAGTGCCTGCTTATCAACAATATCAGAAATAGCATTTGCCAAATTTGGATCATCACCCATGAGTTCATCTTTGAGATCACGTGCTGCATTTGGTAAAAAGCTATCAAATTGATCCGTTGCACGAATAGCACTAATAGTCTTTCTCGCTGAATCTAAATGCTGATCACTCACACCCTGTGCATGGGATATTCCTACATTCACAACTAAAACAGCAATCGCACCAAAATATACGGCAAAACGCTGATAAGAAAACATTTTTTTCATTAATGATTACCCCGATAACAATTAGAATTCAAATTCATTATTTTATTAAAAATTTCTATATTTTATGTTAGCATATCTTGATGTAAACTGTCTTCTCTAAAAATCAAATGGTTCTAAAATTTTTATTTCTCCATCAGCCATAGCAACAATCGCGCGCGAAGCTAATCCTAAAAAAAGCCCATGCTCAACAACACCAGGAATTGCAAGAAGCGCATCTGATAATAATTTTGGTTGCAAAATACACCCCCAAAACGCATCAAAAATAAAATGGCCACCATCTGTTTTAAAAGGTGTTTCTCCATTCATTCGTAAGACAACTTCTCCAGAAAGCCCTAAACCACCCGCTACTTTTTCTATGGCTTTGCGTGTAGTATGCAAACCAAATGGATTGACCTCAATGGGTAAAGCAAAAGCACCAAGTTTCTTTACAACCTTTGTTTCATCCGCGATGATAAGCATCGCACGAGATGCCGATGCTACAATTTTTTCATGTAACAACGCTCCACCTCCCCCTTTAATGAGAGACATCCCTGGACCAATTTCATCCGCTCCATCAATATCAAGATCTAGTTCAGCTATTTTCTCTAACGTACTGACAGGTATGCCGAATTTACGACAGAGTTGTTCAGAATAGAGTGAGGTAGCAACACCAGTTACACGTAAACCATTTGCAACACGCTCACCAAGAAGGCGAATAAACTCATTTACTGTCGAACCAGTTCCGATGCCAAGCCGCATATCATCTTCAACAAATTCAAGTGCTTTTAAAGCCGCCATTTCTTTTAACTGCTGAACATTCATGAATTACTTTACCTTTTATCTCATAAGTGACAGTTATTAAAATGCAATAACAATGAAGTAGCCTATTACTTCAACCTGCTATAAATTTATTTGTCACCTTTTGGTTGAAGAAGAAGCTCTCATTACTATAAATTATAAAAACAGATGATAAGAGTAAAACAGAATAATTAACAATTTTATCTCTTTAAGAGAATTTATTGATATTTTCATTTTATTCTACACACTTGATGAGTGTGCACACATAAAAACTTTTTTAAAAATTATCAAAATGCTCAAGTAAAAAACATTACTGTTGTCAGAAAATTGGAAACAGTTTCTCAATTTATTAATAATATTGAAAAACACACAACCAAAAAGCATAATCAAAGAAATCTGCCTATTATTTTTTTCTTGCTGTCTGAACATGAAAACGGATAGAAAAATTACAGGTTATGCAATTTTTGTGTATATTGTCTGTGTATGCAAAACATTGATTTATAATGATAATTTATTGTTATTCATTTCATATTGAAGGAAAAACTCAAATAACGTAAGATTTTCTCATTTCAAATCTCTTTATCTTGAATCAATCAAAATCATTCGCTTGCACGTTAAAAACGGGATTAGCGCGTGGATAAAAAGCTATTAAGAAAGGACTAAAAAATGGCTCTTATGAATCGTCTTAATGCAAGGATTGTTGCAATATTAGGAGCTAGAAAATATAATAATGATGCCGTATTGCGTGCGTGGCTCTAATGTGAATTCCCAACTCGAAAAGTAGCAAAATCAAAATTCAACAAAAGCCCCAAAACATCCGAAGAAGAATCTATTATATTATACTGCAAGACCATTTGAATTCCTGTACACCTTACAATTCCGATAACATATCCCATACCCCCGCTACAACACAGGTAACATTCTGAAGAGAAGCACAAGAAAATACGCTCCTTAAGGCTGGTATTCAGCACAAGTTTCTTGCACCTCGACAACTTTAACGTCATATTTTTTAGCTTCTACCCTGTCATGTCTTGACTACAAAACTCATCTTAGCGCATCATATGTCCCTAGCCAATCGTCACATAACCGACAGAAAAAAGGTAAAGATTTGAGAAAAACCTTCAAACTTTTTCATCAGATCTAAGCCATTTAAACTAATGTATCTCATACATTTTCTTCTCCACTAATCAGAGTGGACTCTTCAAAAAAAACCTAGGCACTGCTTACCAACTCCTCTCCTTTACAGCAACAAACTTATAGAAAACGCATTGACATCCTTAATCTAAAAAGCATTTTGTGAATGGAGTTAAGGTAATAGTTCATTTCAAAATTCTCGATATCTCACCGATAAATATGCTCTTGCATATACGCTTATTCACCATATCCCACGTATAAATAAAATTCCATTTTATTGACATTGCACCAGAAAATTATGTTCCATGACTTCAGTTGAAAAGAAAAACATCACAGAAAAAACAGCAAATTTAGATGTGAACAAGAATGTGGTGAAAGCGGAGAGGTAAACTATGCGAGGAATTAAATTAGTGAGCTATCCTTTGATATATGAGATATTTTATCCTATAAAGCTAAATTCACTCTTTGTAAGGTTTTAAGCTCTCTTAAGCGTAGATGAGAGACTATGAGAAAATCCAGAAAAATCCTTGAACAAATTTGCCCATTGCTGGTACAGGATAAAGCAGAAGTGCTTAGTAATCGCGCGCACTTTATTCAAATTAAGAGTGAGACTTACAATGTTGCGACAACCCCAAGGTGATTTATGAGAGGCATTTTTACACCTCTCTTCTCTAGTCCTCTATACACCACACCCTTGTGGTCACAAGCAAGCGAATAAAAATTAATTCAACATAAAGAGACTTTAAACTAAGAGTCTATTACAATATTCGAAATTATGATACAAAGTGTATAGTGATGACTTATCATCATAAATCAATTCATTACCTGAATATTGACCTCACGTAGTTTCCCTTAGTTTAACTTGTTCAGTGCACCTCTGACATGTTGTTTCACTTCAAGAATCGCTCCCATATCCATAAGCATGAACACAGTAGCGAAACTTCTATCCTTTTCGCCTCAATCGGGATATCTTCTACACACAAACAGTTACCCATTCTTATAACGGTTTCTTCAATTTATCAACAATTTACTTTTTCTCACCGATCATCAACATGAGAGTTCCCCAAAATACGCTGCCAAATATCCTTACCACGCTTAAATGTTTACTTAGCGGCTCAAAACACTTTCTGAGGAATTTAATTTACCTAGATATGACATAATTCACTTCTATTTCATTAAACATCTGTTGGATACATTTATCCGAATCCAATAGAAAGCGAGAGTTCACACCTGGTCGTGGCAGAACAAAGGTAAAAAAACAAGGACCTTCAACCGGATTACCCAAAGACCACACATTTTTTCTCACACCTCCATTGAGATCGATAATGTTATAATTTCTATCAATATTTAAGCCACCAGTATGATAGTCTCCATTTACATATTCTGTGAGAAAACCCTTACTAAAGAGGTTTCTAATTAATGGTGAGCGCTCAAGATTTATGTCAAATGGATCTATCCTTGCTTGAATAACAACATCTGCAACTTGAGTCGTTATTTCTTCTGAAAAAGTACCAACAATACGGAAAACAGAATTTTTCTCGTCAATTTCTAAAATAGGTGAAGGACCAAGATCTATACGAAGTAAACCACTATCGATTAAAGCGAGTAACTGCCTGTTCCGCACTAAAGGCGGACCGACAGCTATACGATTCATAATAGGGACAAAATCACTTACAAAACGAGCATGAGACTCTGATGTCAAACCACCCCATTCAACGCAATAGCGCATGGTATCACGCACATCTCTCAAGACATCGGCAGCTGCTTTGACACTGCCAGAAACATTTCCTGCGTAAGCATTTTTGAGATCGTCTTCCAAAAATTCATAGGTATAGCGTTTGTAATCAACAGCATTTTTGAATACAACACCTTGTAAAGGATATAATATTTCGTCAATTTTCCTAAAATCTTCATAGTCAATGCAGGCAGTCTTACCCACGGCATGATAGTATGCCCTCAACATTTCCTTTTTCAAGACTGGAAGAACATCTTCAAAAAAATCAAATTGCTTTTTTTCCTGTCGCAGAGACTTGAAGTAATCTAATGTAAAGAATTCAGCTGTATAAGCCCCAAAGACCCCTTTCTCATTTATGGCTCTAGAAGAAAACGGAAGTCCTTGTCTTGAGAAAAGACTGATGACAGGTTCTCTCCCTGATGGTATATATTCCAAGCGGCCTCTGTTCTCTTTATATCGGCCTCCTCTTCCAACAGTTAGCTCGGCTATAACATCATGCGCCGTTAGTCCCATACCCTGCACCAACACTCGAGCATCAGGGCTAATACTTTCTATCATGGATAAAGGATAAGGAGATCTTATAAACCCTAAGTTGGGATTTTTATGCTTATTTGAAGAAACAAAATCTATTTTTTGTTGCTCATTTTCTGTGAGTATATTAGTACCATGCCCAGTAGTCATAAATATAAATTCAAAGGGCTGCTTATAATCCCCCTCTACCACAACAATAAATTCACGCTCTGATAATGGCTTAATATCAATCACATGGGATCTGATAATGGACACATCAACATTACGCGGCCTGTTTGCTGTCAATAGATCTACAACGAATTGTAAATAATTCCCTAATTCAGCACGTGATAGATAATCATTATCGTCTATAGGTGCTCCAACATCTGAGTCTTCAGCCATATGATAGAAGTTAGAACCTATTTTGCGGATACCTGCATCTTTAGCCCATTGAGCAAATGATGGTCCATTAGTATATGGGCCAGAAACTTCACAAGTTTTATCTAAGAACATAGTCATTTGCGATGCAACTGTATTGACTAATAGATAATCTGCTTGTCTTGGCGAATGAGATCCACAACCATGTTCATTGGGATCAAATATTGTCAGGTTTATATGCACACTACTTATATAACGACGAGCATAGGCATTTATCCTCTCATAAAAACTAATGCCACGCGCTCCAAAACCGATGATAGCACAATTAATGGTTTTTTTTCTGTTTATAGCCATAGTATCTTTCCTGTATAAACCCCACGCATAGAATAAAAAGAAGAAATGACGAAATAGAGAATATTAGAATATAATTCTCTATTATATAGAAAAGCCAAGTAAACATATACGCGGCTATTGCTTGTGATAAGGCGAATGCTGACACTGCTCTGCTCCAGATAATCTGCTGAATTTGTGGATCAGATGAAGACAATTCTCCTATTAAACCAAGATATAAAGGCACAATACCAGGAGTAGCAGCCCCCATAATAAGAGCCGGTAGTAACAACGCGATCTTCAAATCAGGGAACAATAGCAATAGAAACGAGGCAAATAATTGCACAAAATTCATCAAAAAGATCACTGAGCAATACGATGTTTTCTTGGCTGCTATGCCCAATATTATGGTTCCTAAAAACGCACCAAAGGCATAAACTAGCCAAATGATAAAAGCAAAATAGGTTGATGGTATTGTACGAAGCAAAACAAAATTCACAAGAAACAATATATATGGCATAAAGGCAGCAGCGTTTATGCCATATGTTAGATAGATGAAATAATCTATTCGCTTAGACTTATACGACTTTTTATTATGCTCAAAATTCGTGTTGGGTATAAACCGATAAGTTATTATAAAAAATATAAGAGTGATTAAAAAAAGTGCCCCCCAATAATAATATACTTTAATACTTGCTATCATAGGTGTAAACAAAGCAGACAATAGCAAGCCTAACCCCACTCCTGAGAACATTATACCACCAGAACGAGCACGATCTTTGGGATCTATAGCCGATAACAAAAACGGAGCAGCCACAGCTGTTAAAACCCCCCCCGACAAGCCTACAATAAAACGCCATATCATGAACCACAAGCTTCCATATGGATAACAACAGCATAAAAAAGACAGCCCACTCATGAAGAATGCTAATCTCAATGCATATCTTGGAGAAGTGAAGCGTAAAATATAAGGGGATAAAAAAGCACCGATCAAGTAACCTAAAAAGTTTGCAGAACCTACCCAAAAAATATGATTTTCATCAAGCCAGCCTTGGCTTATAAGATAAGGTGTTGCAGGCGTATAAGCAAAGCGTGATAAACCTATGCCAACCAAGGATGCCGCAAATCCACTCAATACGTACTTGACCGTTTTATTCATTATCATATTAGCTTTAGATTCACTTTTGCTTAGCCGTGTATATAGTGAGCATACTCGTTTTCTAACTCTGCGATAATTTGTGCTGCCGGAATAAAACGCGCCAAGAAAGCACTTTGCCCCGCCCAAAAAGGACCTATATCAAGATCTCCTCGTAAAAGCATACTTTTTTGCAGCTGCTTGAAGGCATCATAACCGTAAGGATACTCCGGAATATCCTTATCAGTAATACTCATCGCCCATTGAACAAATGATGTCATTATTGACCGCGCAGGCCGCCCAGAAATGGCTCGCGTCACAACAGTTGGTATAGATTTATCAGACTTCAAAAGATTTTTATGACAATGACTCGCACCGCTTTCGCTACAACCTATAAAGGCACTCCCTAACTGTACTCCCTGAGCCCCCATGAGCATAACGCTCGCTATATCAGCCCCAGTCATTATACCGCCCGCAGCAATTATAGGAAGTGACAAGTGCTGAGACAAAAGCCGAGTCAAGGCATGCGTTGATAACTTCTCGTCGAAATGTGAAAGATTAAATTGCCCTCGGTGTCCTCCTGCCTCAAAGCCTTGAGCAATTATTGCATCCAACCCCTTGACTGCAATTTCTTTCCCCTCATCAAGACAAGTTGCAGTAGCCATAAGTTTAGCTCCAGTCTGTCGAAAGATGTCAATGATATCATCATCAGGGACACCAAAATGAAAGCTAATAATATCAGGAGATTGTGCAGCGACAGCGATAGCTAAAGCCTTATTATTTTTAATAGAGGTGTATATATTCTTAAGAGGAGTATTTAGAATCGTTTCCCCACCTAAAAAATGGTCGTTTAGCTTAGTTCGCCAATGAGAATCCTTTGCTATATCCACACGCAAAAAAGGATCATGACAGAAAAGATTAATATTAAATGGCCGATCAGTTAGTGCTTTCGTTTTTTGAATTAACAAAACTGCTTCATCCGGCCCCAATCCGCCAATAGCTATCGAACCAACCGCACCAGAATTAGATACGGCAGCCGCCATCTCAGGAGTCGATACACCAGCCATAGGTGCTTGTATTATTAAAGAGCGTATATCTTCAGGTAATGTAGCTAACACAGTAGCCCTCAAAATTGATGGTTTGGAAATTTATCACCTATAATGCTTTTGAAACTATAGATGGGAAGTACACGAATAAGAACACCGCTTACTCTTTCTCCACACCGCTTAGCATCAAGTTAGCAGCAAGAAAATTAAAGCTTCGTTCATTTTCATATCCAGTGGCGATATATATAAAAAAATGTACGATTGCAACAATCCATTATCCTGATAAATTGTGATATATACAGTTTTTCTATAACCTTAAGTCTACTTCATTATATTTGTCGTGTTATATCTTATTTGTTCAGCACAGTAGGTAGAAAACTATGAGCAATTTTTTTGATGAAAGCATTATAATTTCAAGAAAAACAAAGAGAACCAAATCACTGTAAAGATCATCCCGTCCTTACTTCATAATACCAAAACCAATTAACAAAAGAATGGTTAAAGCAGAAAAAAAGATGAGTTCATAAAGCGATCAAAAAAGGAGATTTTGAAACAAGCCCGTGCTCTTTTGTCTTAAACCCTCCCTAAAGACAATCCACATGATGATGCCTCTCGTTTTATTGTCAATGATATGATAGTAGAAAAGCTTGGAGAATTGTTAAAAGAAAACTCTCGTGATTTCTTAATGGTTCGTGATGAATTCCTTAGTTTTTTAGCCAATATTGAACGCAAGGAATATCAAACAGACCTTGTTTTTTATTTCGAAACTTTTAATGGAGATGATCAATTTACCTATGACCGTATAAGACGTGGAACCATTTACATATCTCACGCAACCTTATCCATTATAGGGGGCATTCACCCCTCTCGCATTCTGACCTTTATACGCAATGTTTTATATGGCAAAAGCAATGATGGTTTTTTACAACGCTTCCAGATGTAAAGCAAGCGTTAGAGCTTTTATGCCATTGTAACTATATTCGTAAAATTTCTGAAGAAAGTAATCAAAAAGGTGGACACCTTACACTACACTATGGATGGCATCCCTTAGTGAAAACTCATAAGACAGTACAATGAACAATCGTGAAATCTTATAAAGCTTTGAAATATTAGTTTTAGAGTTTTTTGGGGGGCCTTTTATCCAATATCATTTTATTTTTTCAGTAAAAAAATAGAAGTTTATTATATTTCAATATATTAATTTTTATCAACTTTCCAAAAAACAATCTATATCAAAAATGCAAATCGTAAATTCAACTAATAGAATATGTTTTGAGGGGGAGTGATATTTTTTATACCTTCAAAATTACTTCTATAAAGTGAGTCATAAAACTTATCAAAAGAAACGTAAATAATGGATATAATCTTAGTCATCCACTTGAATAAGAGAGTTTATAAATGCTTTTGATTTTTATAAACGTATCAATAAAATACCTCTCTAAAATATTTTAAAATACTAAGCTCAAAATAGAGCTGAGTGAATTGAAATAACTCACATTCTATATTAGAATCTATCAAAAAAATCACAACACTTACTAATTTTATATCAATAATCAAAAGAAATTTGTATAAAGGAAATGTCTATAACAAAACCCGTTTTTTACATTTACAAGCGTTGATTTTTAAAAGCAACTTTTCATAAATGAAATGCTCTTAAGAGCAAATGATAACTGAGTTATAACTGTTACAAAACCTCAGTTTTAAATGTTTTTTTATAAAACATCTCATTTATGTCTCTAAAACGTTTAAACGTTCATTGAAAAGGCTATTATAAACCTCTTGTCATTTTCTACTAAACGTCATTCCTTTATAAATTAACCAATTCAATTTTGATCTCATTATCTTTAGAAGAGAGTATTCTTTAAACAGCGTTGTTTTACTAAAAATTTAGTAAAACCCCATGCCTTTATGATATTATAATGGTTCTGAATTTTGTTTGCTTATCTTTTCTCTTTAAAAGCTGCCCTTAATTTGGGGGTAAGTACTTTTAAACTATAAATATTAAAACGTTTTTTAGTACCATGCCATAAGGTAGATAGTATTTACTGATATGATATTATCCGCCCCCATTTTTTGTAAAAGCGAATATAGTTCCGTTCATCAAGACAACTAGGCACTATAATTATTAAAAGGTTTTTACATCATAAAACACCTATTGTGAATTCCATAACCTTTATTTTCTACTCCGATAAAAAATACCGTAGTTATAAAATCATTATTTTAAAATCCTTTTATGCAATCTTATAAGTTAAACCTATAAGCTTATAAAAGTTTCAAACGGTTATAGCCTTAATAGGCAAGAAGATCTTGCTATAACATCTTTAGATTTTGCGCTCCCCAATTTTGGAGACCGTTAAATTTTGTTTGTATCATGCGATTAACAATCTAATCTTTAAAATAAGATGTGATCTTAAAACGTATGTTATTAAAAATTTCAAACGACTAAATTTTTAACAATGCGATTTGTGCTGTAATAAAAACGTATCATAAAATTTATGAACTGTTATGAATGCTAACTGCTTTTCATTTCATTTGAACATTTACATGTGTTATAATATTCGCATCATGATTTTCTTTTTATGGTTTATTCATACGTGACAATCTTACATAAAAAACGGTCAATTGAATCACGTATAAAAGGGTGGATTCTTAAGTGAAATCATATAAAATAATTGTACTTAATATATTGACTTTATTGTACTCTTATTTATAAAATCCGTTCCCTGGTATATTCCACGGTCTATGAGACCCCATCGAAGACCAAATAATATTTTCATTTTTGGTTACCATAACGCTCCCTCGTGATAACAATTGTTGGAGAGTAAATATTATTTTCGCCTTTTTACTACATGTTTGATTATCCGCTGCAAATGTTTGAATCACAACATCTGTCTCTAAACATTTATCTGTTTTTCCATGCAAAACAATTACTTTTAATCCATTTGCTAAGAGAGATGCACATACATCATTTTCACATATAAATTGTCCATGAAATGGCGGTCCATATTTTGTTGGCTTGATCATCTCATTCACACGAAATAATTTCTTCCATATGGATGTTGTAAATTTAGAAACATGGTAACGATCAATATGTAATTTCTTTTCATCGATAATACCCACCAACTTCATATTATCTGCTATAATGAGTTGTACAGGTGAATGCACAAAACAAACAAAAATACCAGCCAAAATAAAAAAACTAAAAAAGAACCTGATGGGTGTTTTGCAAAAAGCCAGCCCAACTAGGCCTATACTCAATAAAATCAATGCAGATGATGGCATAAAACCAGGATTTAAAACAGGAGAAATAGATCTCATAGCGTGAGCGATTTTTATCACAAGACCAACACCAAATCCCATAATTTGAAGAGGCAGCCATTCAAAGTCCCAAAACATTAAAAGGATTGCGATTAAACCAAAAGGGATGATAAAAATTGATACTATAGGCAAGGCTAAAGCATTGCTCATAATACTTAAAGATGCAATATTAGAAAAATGATAAGCAGCATAAATTCCACTGGCAGTTCCCGCTACAAATGAAGATACACATATTGAAAGTATTGATAAGAGAGCAAAATAAATGACTCCAGCTCCAACATAAGATGGTGTTGTTTTTTTTATACGGTGGGATAACTTTCTACTCCACCAATCAAAAAAGGCAATCAAAGCAGCTGTGGCAGAAAAGGACATTTGAAAGCTAGGACCTAATATTTCGTGCGGCGCAATAGCCAGAGTTATCAAACCTGCAATAGAGAAATTCCGCATTGTCGCAGCAGAGCGATTACATAAAACAGCAACCAACATAACAGCAATCATCACGAAACTTCTCTGTGCCGATACAGCAACACCAGATAAAAGCAAATAAAAAGCTGTCATCATTAAGGCAACAATAGCGGCCAATTTCTTAGTAGAATAATAAGATGAGAAAATCGGAAAAAGTGCTAAAAAACCACGGATAGTCACAAGAACTATGCCGCTCAACAAAGCCATGTGTAAACCTGATATTGATAAAATATGTGCTAATCCAGCCGCACGCAATGCTTCATTTGTCTCATTTGAAATACCAGCTCTTTGCCCCGTTATAAGAGCAGCAGCAACATTTCCTTTTTCTCCGTCAATTGCCTTATGAATTCGTTGTGTTATATTATTTCGTAAATTCTCAATTTTCTGTAAAACTTTATCAAATATTCTGTTAGGCTGCGAAACGGATACTTTAACTGGTTGTCCTAAATAAACGCCTTGAGCACCAATTCCTTTAAAATAATTATGGAAACTAAAATCGTAACCTCCTGGATAAACCGGCCCAGATAATGCACGGATCTTAACTTTTCCATATAGTCCATCACCAATTGCCAATCCATATGGTAAACGTCTTGACGATAAACGAATACGATGAGGGCTGTGGCGTAAGACTGGCCTTTGTGTCCTCAAAACATCTAGGACTAAACGAAACTCTCCACTTTTTCCTGATTCAATAGAAACAATTCTGCCTGTTAAGGTAGTAATAACTTCGCCGCTTAACATTGGTGTAGCTATTCGGTATGTTTCTATTTTTGCAGCTAAAGCGCCCAATACAATACAAAACAGAAATCCTGCCACAATCCAGATTCTCCGATAGAACCGCAAAATATACAATATTCCAACGAAGATACTAATCAGCACACAAAATTGCCCCCAATTTGGCTCATGTTCTAAGCTAAAATAAAAAATAATCCCTATGGAAAAAAAGACCAAAATTAAGGAAAATAGGATTCCCCAAGAGATTTCTTTGTTGATACAATCAATCAACCATTTCCAGAAAAAAGTGATTGCTTCTTTTAAAGGTGTAAAGAAAAAAAAATTTTGTTTATTACAAGTATTGTTATTTGCTTCATAAAGGGTAGAAAAAAAATTCTGCCATATTAGACACGCTGTTTTTCTTTTTGACTTATTCTTTATGGATAGGCTACCCTCAACTTTATTTTGATTAAACATCTGCAAATCCCCACTTTACTTGCAATTCGGCTATTGCCCCCCCTATTACCTATGCTAACATAACACTTCTATAAAGTCTTATAAATATCATCTTATTTAAAGGAAGAGATTCGTGTCTGTTATTACCCGCTTTGCTCCCTCACCAACAGGATTCCTTCACATTGGAGGTGCTCGTACTGCCCTCTTTAATTGGCTTTATGCCAAACATACCGGTGGTAAAATGCTGTTACGGATTGAAGATACAGACAGAAAACGTTCAACAGAAGCGGCTATAAAAGCCATTATAGATGGTTTGCACTGGATGGGGCTTAGCTATGATGGTGCTCCTATTTCGCAATTCGAACGAGCAGAACGTCATCGTCAAGTCGCAGAACAATTGGTAAAAGATGGCAAAGCTTATTATTGTTATGCTTCTCCTGAAGAATTGGCTGAAATGCGTGAAAATGCTCGTGCAGAAGGTCGCCCACCACGTTATGATGGACGTTGGCGTGATCGTGATATTTCAAAAGCACCTCAAAACATCAAACCTGTTATTCGCATCAAAGCACCACAAGATGGGGAAACAATTGTGTATGACCGCGTTCAAGGTAATGTTCGTTTTCCTAATAAAGATCTTGATGACTTTATTATTTTACGTTCTGATGGTTCACCCACTTATATGCATGCCGTTGTCGTTGATGATCATGATATGGGGATCACACATATCATACGTGGTGATGACCATCTCACAAATGCAGCTCGCCAAACAATTATCTTCAATGCAATGGGATGGGATATTCCTGTTATGGCACACATTCCACTTATACATGGTGAAAATGGTGCAAAATTATCAAAGCGTCATGGTGCCCTGGGTGTCGATGCTTACCGGACAATGGGTTACCTTCCTGCTGCTTTGCGAAATTATCTTGTTCGTCTTGGCTGGAGTCATGGTGATGACGAACTGATGTCAATTGAAGATATGATTGCTTGGTTTGATATTGATGATATTAATAAAGGTGCAGCACGTTTTGATCTCAAAAAACTTGATGCTATCAATGGGCATTATATACGCATGAGCAATGATAAAGATCTGTTTGAAGATGCTCTAAGTATTTTACCAGAAATTGAAGGTGGTTTACAAATCTCAGAAAGACTTGATGAACAACGCCGTGTTCAATTTCTAAAAGCTATACCACATTTGAAAGAACGTTCAAAAACATTGTGCGAACTTATTGACAATGCTTCCTTTATTTTTACACAACGGCCATTACAACTTGACGAAAAAGCGCAAATACTTCTAAATAAAAATGGACAAGCCATTTTAAAGGGTATTTGCCTTGCTCTAAAAGAAGTCCACTCTTGGGATACAAAAACGCTAGACGAAACACTTCGCTCTTATGCGCAGACACAGGATCTCAAATTTGGCTCTATTGCACAACCGCTTCGAGCAGCTCTTACAGGACGTCTCACATCTCTTGGAGTTTTTGATGTGCTTATTTTATTGGGACGAGATGAATCCTTTAACCGTATCAGTGATCAACTTGTCACATCCACAGGCTAACAGCATATATCATAGTCTATGAATTCAATAAATCTTCGCGTAGAAACGCTTCTGTAAAATTGCAAATAAAAATATTTTTTAGATTGCATGCGCTCACTTTTAAGGTAAACCTAATTTTGAATATAGAGTAGAAGAAGCTTCAATTATAAATCTTTTACTCTGATGAAGCACAGCATCTTGATTTTTAGGGGAAAGTATCTGAAAGGAATATCTAATGTCTAAGAATAAAGCACACATTATAGTGAATGATAAAAAAGTAGAACTTCCCCTACGTAAAGGTACAAGTGGACCTGATGTCATTGAAATTACTTCTCTCTATAAAGAAACAGATATTTTTACTTATGATCCTGGTTTTACCTCAACTGCTTCTTGTGAATCAAAAATTACTTATATCGACGGGAATAAAGGTTTATTGCTTTATCGTGGTTATCCTATTGATCAACTTGCTGAGAAAGGAGACTTTCTTGAAAGCTGTTACCTTTTACTCTATGGTGAACTCCCAACAAAACAAGAGAAAAACGACTTTGAGCGTTGTATTATGCAGCATACAATGGTTCACGAGCAGTTTGCGCGCTTTTTTCATGGATTTCGTCGTGACTCGCACCCTATGGCCGTCATGGTTGCATGCCTTGGAGCTATGTCAGCATTTTATCATGACTCTATTGATATTACAGATCCTCAACAAAGAATGATTGCTTCTGTTCGTCTTATCTCCAAAGTCCCTACCCTTGCCGCTATGGCTTATAAATACAGTATTGGGCAACCATTTGTTTATCCTCAGAATGATCTGAGTTATGCTGCTAATTTTCTTCGTATGTGCTTCTCTGTTCCTTGTGAAGAATATAAAACCAACCCTATTCTTACTCAAGCAATGGATCGAATCTTTATCCTTCATGCTGATCATGAACAAAATGCCTCTACATCTACTGTACGTCTTGCAGGGTCATCAGGAGCTAATCCATTTGCATGTATTGCAGCAGGTGTTGCATGCCTTTGGGGACCAGCACATGGTGGAGCCAACGAAGCATGTTTAAAAATGCTACAAGAAATAGGTTCTGTTGAGAGAATCCCTGAATTCATCGCACGTGCAAAAGATAAAAATGATCCTTTCCGCCTTATGGGATTTGGTCACCGAGTCTATAAAAATTATGATCCACGTGCAAAAATTATGCAAAAAACCTGTCATGAGGTTCTAAACGAACTGGATATTCAAGATGATCCACTTCTTGATATCGCTATAGAACTTGAAAAAATTGCTCTAAATGATGAATATTTTATTGAAAAGAAACTTTATCCCAATGTCGATTTCTATTCTGGTATCACATTAAAAGCTTTAGGCTTTCCAACAGAAATGTTTACTGTTCTTTTTGCCTTAGCGCGCAGTGTTGGTTGGGTTGCACAATGGAAAGAAATGATTGAGGATCCAGCACAAAAAATTGGTCGTCCTCGCCAACTCTATACAGGTTACAGCATACGTGAATATGTTCCTATCGATAAACGTGTTAATTAAAGACATAAACAATTAATCAAGCCTCAATAAACTGAGGCTTGATTATAAATGAACATGACAGCATTTAAAATGAGTTTTTACAAATCCTAATTTTGAGGTTCTTTTGTAACGTTATCATAGAAGTCATGAAGAAAAATTTCTGATAGATTTTACCTAATAAATTAAGAAAATCCACCTTACTTTTTCTAGATTAGAAAGAACTTTTTCCCCAAAAGAAAAAAATCAACTCAAAATCCTCATCCTATTCAATGAAATAGCATTCTATTATTTCATATACAGATTTAAAAACATGACCAGAACACCCTATTCAAATTCAGAAGTATAATTCTATCGTCTACTTTTGAATCATAGAAAAAATGAAGTGCTTTTTAACAATATATACACTAAATAATTGCTCTTTTCTTCAGAAGATGAAAAATAAGAGAAAACGCGCTTTCAAAATTTTTCTAAACAAAAAGATGTCTTAGCAATGAGTGTTATAGAATATGTTATTTTGTGATTAGCATTCATGCAATCAAAGTATTTTTCTTAAAATAATTGGTTACAACCACTGTTTTATAGAAATAAATTTGAATTTATTAGAGAAACAATTGTTTCTGATATGTTCTAATATTTTAGTATTTCACAATACCATAACAAGAATGATATTTCTTCATCTTTACTAAGGAGCTAAAATCTTTCTATGTGGCTGGAGACTCTAAAAGAAACAAGTTCTCCTATTGCAATACGTAAAAAATAATAGTGACTTGAAAAATAAGTTAATGAAGCAATAAAAGAAATTCGTTTGGATGGAACTTATGACAAAATTATTTTGGCATTCTACATTTACGAGATATCAATATGAATGAAAAGCTAATGCATTCTCTATTTCCCTCAAATATTATTATAACTCTTTGTCAACTATTTTTAAGGAGATGAATATTCATACTTAAACTGAATAATTTTTTGAAACACAAGTTTCATATTATAAGAAATAATAATTTAAGAATACTTTATAATAAATAATCCGTGCAACATAAGCAATGATCTATTGAGCCCCCATATTCGATAATATCAAATCCATTATAATTAAGAGCAAAATACACAACAGTAAATTTTTTGCATTGCTCCAGAAGAGCTTACAGCTTATAAAACACACGACGATCTCATATTTTCCCGCTTATCCAATAGGAGAACATAATGAAATTCTTAGCAGTCGCTCTTATAATAAGCGCGACACTGTTTACCCAATCTGCCCATACTAAAACGTTACAAATTGCAAGTGATGCTTCTTATCCTCCATTTAGTTACATAGACTCAAATAATGAACTCAAAGGATTTGATATTGATATATCTTATGCGCTTTGTAAGAAAATGAATGTTGAATGCATCATCGTTACACAAGACTTTGAAGGAATGATTCCTGGTCTTCTCGCAAAAAAATACGACGCTATTGTTTCTTCTCTCGCTGCTACATGGGAGCGCTTACAGAAGATTGATTTCACAGATCCTTACTATAACACAAAACTCGCTATAGTTGTTAGCAAAGATTCAGAAATTAAAGAGATCTCTGCAGAAGCTTTTAAAGGTAAAAATCTTGGTGCACAATCAAATACAACACAAGCTGCCTATGCAGAAGATCATTATGCCTCTGAAGGAGCAAATATTAAACTCTATCCTACAGTCATAGAGGTGACTCGTGATCTTTTAAGTCATCGGCTTGATATAGTGATCTGCGATAAAATACACGCTCTAAACTGGCTTAAAAATGAAGGAAAAGATTGTTGCAAACTGCTAGGGATTCTAGAAGAAACAAGTTCTCCTATTGCAATTGCAATACGTAAAAATAATAGTGACTTAAAAAATAAGTTTAATGAAGCAATAAAAGAAATTCGTTTGGATGGAACTTATGATAAAATTATGAAAAAATACTTCGCATTCGACATTTATTAGATATCAATACGAATAAAAATCTAATGCACTCTCTAATTTTCCCCCAAATATTATCATAATTCTTTGTCAACTATGTAAGGTAATAACTAAAAAATTAGAGTTTTTATCATTTTTTTTATGCTTAAATTGAAATGCCTTTTTTCAAAGCTAAGCTCTGCATTTCGAATAAAATGATAAAAAAACATCTTATGGTAAACAGCTGCGCAATATAATCAATGAAATAATTATTTCTTTTTCTTATTAAGCATACTCATACTGAGTAAAATGAGTAATTTTTTGATAACGATATTTATTATCATGATAGAAAAACGAACACCAATAAATTTTTGTATTGCTCCTAGAAGAGCTCGCAGACTATAAAATCCATGACGATCTCAAATATTTCCCCGCTTATTCAACAGGAGAATATAATGAAATTCTTAGCAGTCGCTCTTATAATAACTGCAACACTTTTTACCCAATCTGCACATACTCAAACACTGAAAATTGCAAGTGAAGGTTCCTACCCTCCATTTAGCTACATTGACTCAAATAACAAACTCCAAGGTTTAGATATTGATATATCTTATGCACTGTGTAAAAAAATGGATGTTGAATGTACCATTATTATGCAAGACTTCGAGGGAATGATTCCCGGTCTTCTTGCCCAAAAATACGATGCTATCATTGCTTCTCTTGCTCTCACATCAGAGCGTTTACAAAAAATTGATTTTACAGACTCTTACTATAATACAGAACTTGTTGTGATTATTACTAAGGATTCGGAAATTAAAGAGATCTCAGCAGAATCTTTTAAGGGGAAAAATCTTGGTGTACAATCAAATACAACACAAGCTGCCTATGCAGAAGATCATTATGCCTCTAAAGGAGTAAATATTAAGCTCTATCCTACAACAATAGAAGTTAATCGTGATCTTTTAAATCATCGTGTTGACGGAATTATCGTTGATAAAGTACACGCTTTAAACTGGCTTAAAAATGAAGGAAAAGACTGCTGCAAGCTATTGGGAACTCTGGAAGAAACAAAATTTCCTATTGCAATTGCAATACGTCGCAATAATAATGATCTCAAAAATAAGTTTAATAAAGCACTAAAGGAAATCCGTTCGGATGGGACCTATGATAAAATTATGAAAAAATATTTTACTTCCGATATTTATTAAATATCAATCCGAACTAAAATTATACAAACTGTTTATTACTAAGAAACGTTATCTAATTCTTTATAAGGAACACAATGATGATTGAAAATTTAGCATTGCTATCATTTAGCAATGGTGGATGGGGCATGGTTATACTTTCTAGTGCAGGAATAACATTATCATTGGCTTTGTGCTGTGGGATCATAGGACTGCCTTTAGGGCTTTTAGCTGCAGTAATGATTCGATCTAATATTAAAATAGCTAAAATTATAGCAACCCTTTTTTCATCAGTGTTCCGTGGATTACCAGAGCTTTTAACCTTGTTTTTAGTTTACTATGGCTTACAACATATTATTCAAATGGTTTTTGATTATCTCAATATTGAAATAATGTTCAGTATCAACGCCTTTGTCGCCGGTGTTCTAGCACTGAGTATGGTTCTTGCAGCTTTTTCTTGTGAAGTTTGGCTTGGAGCATTCAATATTTTTGATAAAGGTCAATATGAGGCAGCTAAAACTTTAGGACTTTCACGCTCAACAACATTTTTTCGTGTTGTCTTTCCTCAACTCATTCAAAATGCTTTACCCGGACTTTCTAATAATTGGCTTACTTTACTTAAAGATACATCCCTTGTATCAACCATTTCACTGGTTGACCTTATGCGACAAACAAATTTAGCAGTCGCAGCCACCGATAAACCTATACTTTTTTATCTTGTTGCATGCTTACTTTATTTGTTATTTTCAGCATTTTTTTCCGCAATCCTACGTTACCTAGAAACATATACTCAAACAGGATATAGAAAGGTATTAGGCTGATGATCCCTGAGTGGCTTTATTTTCTTTTTAATCCTGCTCTTTTAAATCGTTACAGCCCCAAATTTATTGAGGGCTTTATTGTTACTATTGAGCTTGTCTCTATTGCTTGTTCTATTGGTTTTTTTCTTGGTATGCTTATCGCATTTGTGCGTTTGTCCAATAATAAGTTTTTACAATATGTTGCAAATGCTTATGTCTACTTTTTTCGCGGTTCTCCTTTACTCGCTCAACTTTTTCTTTTCTACTACGGGCTTGGTTCAATGAACAATTTTTGGCAACAAGTTGGTCTCTGGTGGTTTTTTCAAAACGCATGGTATTGTTGCCTTTTCATTTTTGCTCTCAATTCTGCTGCCTATCAATCTGAAATATTTAAGGGAAGTTTTCTATCTGTAACAACTGGACAGCGGGAAGCATCAAAAGCATTAGGATTAAATAATTCTGTAACATTTTTCAGAATTATTCTACCGCAAGCAATGGTTGTAGCATTACGCCCCCTAGGAAATGAGTTAATTTTAATGATTAAGTCCAGCGCCATTGCCTCACTCATCACTATTTATGACTTAATGGGAATTGCTAAACTAACATATTCGCGTACATTCGATTTCCAAGTTTATGTTTGGGCGGCTTTTATCTACCTTCTTATTGTTGCGCTTATTCATCGTTTTGTTGTTTTTATCGAATATTATCTCACTCGGTATTTACGATAAATAAAATGATCACAACAATCCTCACCAAATCAAAATATTAAATTAACAAATTTATTTATCAATGAAAGAATACAACAAAATGAATTTGGAAAATAGTAAGTCTATCCCGATTGCTCAAAAATCTGTGATTTCTGTTCGGAATTTAAATAAATGGTACGGAGATTTTCAGGTACTCTATAACATTAATTTTGATGTTAAAACTGGAGAACGCATTGTGATCTGTGGACCCTCAGGATCAGGAAAATCAACTTTGATCCGTTGTATTAATCAATTAGAAAAAGCCCAAGAAGGTTCAATTTGCATCCATAATATTGATATTCATGCTGCTCCCTTATACCAGCAAAAAAACGTTCTCCGCAAAATAGGAATGGTCTTTCAAAACTTTAATTTATTTCCTCACATGAACGTTATGCAAAATTGTATTTTAGCACCGATGACTGTTCAAGGACTTTCTAAACAACAAGCGCAAGAACGAGCAATTCATTATCTGACAAATGTTGGTATTGAAAAACATTGTCATAAATATCCTTTACAACTCTCTGGTGGGCAACAACAGCGTGTTGCAATTGCTCGTGCACTTTGTATGGAACCTGAAGTAATGCTTTTTGATGAACCAACATCAGCTCTTGACCCAGAAAGTGTTGGAGAAGTCTTAGAAGTTATGGTTAAATTAGCCGATACAGGTATAACAATGCTCTGTGTAACACACGAAATGGGGTTTGCACGTGAGGTCTCAGAAAGAATTCTTTTTCTAGAAAACGGAGCAATTATTGAAGATACAGCTTCGGATGAATTTTTTACCAATCCCAAAAGTCAACGCGCTCGTGAATTTCTTGCTAAAATTAAACATTAATTGTCAACATTATTTTATCTGTACAATTCTAAGCATCTTATTTTTCAAGAAGACGAATAACCGTTCGGGCACCAATAACTCCCGATGGGAGTTTAGTTTTCATTTTTTTCTCCACTATTTCAAAAGCATCGAGTTGTGCCTGTCGCAATAAAGGATTATACAAAAGCTGTTCTATCTGCCTTGCTAACATGCCAGGGCGCAGAAATTCATTAAAATATTCTGGCATAATAGGTTTATCAGCGATAATATTCGGAAGAGCAGCAGTCCATAATGTTATTTTGGGAAAAAGAAATAATTTAGAAAAAAAATCAAATTTATAGCAATGAACCATGGGAATTTTTGCTAATGTCAATTCCAGTGAAACTGTTCCATGTGCAGCAAGCGCAACATCTGCTTGTGCAAAAGCATGCCATTTTGCATCTTCACCAACAACGACTTCTACTATGCTTTTCCAATTCCGTACAAAGTCACGAATTGCATTCTGCAAATGTGGTAAGGTTGGTAAAATAATACGTAAATTCGGGATACGTTGTGCAAGAATTTCTACTACTTCTCGAAAAATCGGCATTAAAGAGCGAATTTCTAAATTGCGTGATCCTGGCAAAAGAAGCAAGGTGGGCGATGATATTTTTTTACCACACAAGTTTTTTTTTTCTGCTTGAACAGCTAAAAGTGGAGAATGTGTCAAAAGAGAATGACCAACATAAGTTGTAGGAGGACCTTCCAAGTCCTGCATAACCTTTTCTTCAAAAGGAAAAACTGCTAAAACATGGTCAACAAATTTGCGCATAGCCTTAGCGCGCTCTGGGCGCCATGCCCAAACAGTTGGTGCGACATATTTAATAATAGGAATAGAAGGTGCTAAAGCACGCACTTTTTTTGCAACCCGATGGGTAAAATCTGGACTGTCAATAATAATTAAACAATCAGGTTGCTCTCGGGCAATAAATTGAGATAAATTGTGAATATGCTGTAACAATAGTGGTAATTTTTTTAATACCTCCCTCAAACCAATTAAAGAAATATCCTGAAAATCAAAAAAACTTTTTAGACCTAACGCCTTTAAATTCCTTCCACCAACACCAATCAAATGAATGTTTCTTCCTGTTTGTTGTGCTAAACAAGAAATTAAATCTGCTCCAAGGAAATCTCCAGATTCCTCACCTGCAATAACAGCAACTTTTAAGAAACAATTATTCATGATTAAAACCTTTCAAAGGTTTCTATAAACAATGAATATTTGTTAGCTTTCTTAATTGTTGTATTCACGGATAATATAAGGCTTTTATTAGCCTCCACCGCGATACCAGATAACCCACTTTTTGCAACATTCATGATTGTTATAGGTCCAACTGATGGTAAATCAACACGATGATCTTGTTGTGGTTTTGCACATTTTACAAGAACACCACCTTTAGGTGGAATCTGCCCTCTTTTTCGTATTTCATAAACCCGCCGCAGCATATTATCGGTTCCCTCTGCTCCCTCTAGTGCAATCACCCTTCCATTGATAGCTACTGCTGCTTGTCCAATATCCAATTGACCTAAAAGTTTTGCTGCTTCTACTGCTAAGAAAATATCTTTTTTTTCTTTTTTCGTAGCGCGTCGTAATGTTAAATTAAATCCTACTGGTGCTAAAAGATCCGGTACGACTTCATGGGCACCAATAACACAAAAACCATATGCTTCAATAACTCCTATCAAAGCTTTTAATAATGCATCATCCCCACCTCTCAAGGCTCCAATTAACTTAGGAAGAGCTAGAAATGTTGTCCAATCAAGTCGCAGTTGTCTAAGCAGTGGCCGCTTTTTTACACCACCGGCTAATACAATATTACAAATTTTAGCTGCTTTTAAGATTTTGACGAGTCGTGCTAACTCTACAATTGATAATGTACAATGCTCATAGCGTTGCAACACAGAATC
Source organism: Bartonella pachyuromydis (assembly GCF_039543065.1). Classification (NCBI taxonomy): domain Bacteria; kingdom Pseudomonadati; phylum Pseudomonadota; class Alphaproteobacteria; order Hyphomicrobiales; family Bartonellaceae; genus Bartonella; species Bartonella pachyuromydis. The sequence goes on from NZ_BAABJA010000003.1 coordinate 38,635, forward strand.
TGCTTCATTATGCAAAAGCACAAGAAAAGGATTCTGTCCATGTTTTTCAAGTGCTTCAGCGACAGTAACAGGTAAAATACCATTTCCTGCTATAATAGCAGTACGGCCGGAAAGAAAACTTCTAGCACTCGAAACAGGCATTTTAATCCTTGCCTTCTCTTATTTTACTACCTTCAAATTTTGGTGTACAATAAAAGCGTTTACCTTCTTCTTTAATAAAATTAACAACATCAACAACAGGCTGAGAAGTAGAATAAAAAGCAGCAACATCGTTAACACGTTCTTTAAACGGCTTACTATGATCAAAAAGCATAACAACTGCATGACGTAATGCATGAATATCTTTACGCTCAAGGCCTGCGCGCTTCATCCCAATGATATTCAATCCTGCCAATTTTGCATGCACACCAACAGCCGTTCCATAAGGAATAAGATCACCAGATAATGCAGACACACCACCAATAAATGCATGATGCCCAACACGAACAAATTGGTGAACAGCACCACCACCACCAATAATAACATAATCGCCAACAGTAACATGCCCAGCGATCATCACATTATTTGCGAATGTTACATGATTGCCTACATGACAATCATGGGCAATATGCGCATAACAAAAAAACTGGCAATTATCACCCACAATCGTCATTCCTACACTCGAATCTGAGCCTCTATGCATTGTTACGCCTTCACGAATCGTACAATTTTTACCAATAGAAAGCGTTGTATGACCTCCCTTATGTTTACTATTTTGCGGATCTGCGCCTAAAACTGCATGCGAAAATACTTTACTATTAGTTCCTAATGTTGTGTTGCCCATTATCACAACATGACTCATCAAACGGCACCCATCACCAATAACAGCTTCTGAACTAATATGACAAAACGGCCCAATTTCCACATTTTCACCAAGCTGCGCTCCTTTTTCCACAAGAGCTGTTGGATGAATTTTTGTCCCGGACATTTCTAAATTCCCATTAATATCGTTTACTTATCTTGGATAATCATCGCAGCAATTTCCGCTTCAGCGACGCGAACATCCTCTACTTTTGCAATACACGAAAAACGTCTCATACCAGCTCTCTCTTTTAAAAGTTGAACATAAATCTTTAGCTGATCACCAGGCACAACAGGCTTACGAAATTTTGCATTATCAACAGTCATAAGATAAACTAAATTTGTTTTCTTATTCCCTAATTTTAAAAGTGAAATTGCCCCCGCTGTTTGCGCCATAGCCTCTAAAATCAACACTCCAGGCATAACAGGCTTTGCAGGAAAATGCCCCATAAAATGTGGCTCATTAATCGTTATATTTTTAATACCAATAGCCTTTTGTCCATCATCAATATCAACAATGCGATCAATCAATAAAAACGGATAACGATGCGGTAATATTGAGAGCAATTTTTCAATATCTACAGCCTCCAAATTTTTTATTTCTTCGCTGTTGATCATATTAGTGTTTCTCCTTTCTCACTTTGCCAATATTACGCAACGCCGCCACTTCTCGGAACCATTGCTTAAATGGCCGTGCTGGACTTCCTCCCCATTTTTCTCCATCTGGAATGTCATTCATAACACCACTACCAGCAGCAATTTGAACAGATTTACCTATTACAATATGATCCGAAACTCCAACGCTTCCACCAAGTTGAGACATGTCACCTATGGATGTACTTCCAGCAACTCCGCATTGCGCAGCAATAAGGCAATAACGACCAATCTTTACATTGTGTGCAATTTGGACAAGGTTATCAATTTTACTCCCTTCACCGATAATGGTGTCTTCAAATGTTCCACGATCAATCGTTGTATTTGCACCGATTTCTACGCCATCTTCGATAATAACACGACCTAGTTGTGGAACTTTTTCAATTCCAGAAACACTACCAACATAACCAAAACCATCTTGTCCAATGCAAACGCCAGGATAAAGATAAACTCTATCGCCTATTAAAGAACACTGAATTGTTACCTTTGGACCAATATAGCAGTCGCGCCCAATACGGCAATTTTCACCGATAACAGCTGTAGATGAAACAAGAGTTCCTGCGCCAATCTCCACATTTTGGCCGATAACAGCTCCTGCTTCTACACACACATCATGCGCAAGTTTAGCAGTTGGATGAATATGCGCATGCGGTGAAATTTCGCGCTGTCCAAACCACGGCATTGGCTTGATAGAATCAGGAAATAAGATTCGCCCAATCTGAGCAAAATCACGTTGCGGTGTTGAGGTAACCAAAATTGCCATAGTTTCAGGAACTTTAAAAACAATTTCATTCGTACAAAGAACAGCTACAGCAGAACTCCCTACGAGAGCATCAGAAAACTTCCGATGCTCTACAAATACGAGAGAGCCTTTTACAGCACTCTCAAGTGAAGAAAGAGTGTTAATAACTGTATTAGAAAACTCTGAATTAAGAAGTTTTGCCCCTGTTAACTCTGCAACATTAGCAACCGTCAATCGCCGGGACGGCGTAAAAAAAAATGTATCCGCCATCAAAACACTTTCTCTCCCAGCTTATCATATTCTCTTTAGCTTTTCCTCTAAAGAAAATTTAAATCAGAATTTCGTAGAAATACCAAAGTTCAACTTCTGCAAACGGTCCCCCTCCTGTTTCTTTATTGGCCAAGCATAATCAAAACGCAAAGGACCAAACGGCGAATCCCACATCAAACTCACACCCGCAGACGAACGCCAAGCGCTTTTCGTATTGGTAACAGGGGTTTCACCTTCAAAAACAGGTCGATAATTATTTCCATAGAGTGTTGCAACATCTGCGAATAAAGCACCACGCAACCCTAACCCTTCGGGAACAATAGGTATAGGGAACTGCACTTCAGCAGTCGCATTCATATATGTCGTTCCTCCTAAGAAATAGACCTCACCTTTATTAGAAATCTGACGTGGACCTATTCCATTATATTTGAATCCTCGAAGCATATCAGAATTTACCTTAAACATATCGAAGATACGAACACCATCTTTGCCTACTTCGTGAATATAGCCCCCGCCAAAGGAAAACAAACCGACAAAATCCATCTGTTCAGACAATGTCTTGTACATCATTGCTTTACCAGTTGTCTTTAAGAATTTCGCACTTCCGCCAAGCCCCGCATACTCTTGAAGAACACGTACATACCATCCATCATGAGGATTTTTCATATCATCAATCGTATTATAGGTAAAACCATAACTAATTGATGACCTTTTCCAAGGGCTTTGTTTTGCTGCTTGAACAATCGCACCAGAATACTTCCCATATAATTCTTTTATGTCAGATTCTTTATTTAAGTCATAATCTTTACCAAAATCATATTCTTCCTGAACATAAGAATAAGCCAAATTAGCAGATAATTGATCATTAATGGGTACAGAAAATCGAAGTGATCCACCAGTCTGTCGCACATCATATGCCTTATCAGCACGATAAGTACTACGGAAAATATCAACACCTGCAGACAAACGATATCCCAAAAAATAAGGATCAACAAACGACAAATTGTAATTACGGGATTTTTCTTGCCCAGCACCTAAACTCAAACGAACATACTGACCTCGTCCTCCCAGATTACGTTCAGTAACAGATACTTCAAGAGACATACCAGGACTTGTCCCACCCGTTGTGTATCCACCAGACAAAGAAAGATCTCCTGTTGGAGATTCAACAACATCTATCACTAAAGTAACCTGATCAGACTGATCTGTAGGAACCATTGAAATATTAACGGCTTTAAAAAATCCTAAATTTTCTAAACGACGTTTTGCTCGCTGTACTAAAGTTTGATTGTAAGCATCACCCTCATTCAAATCAATCTCACGACGAATGACATAATCACGTGTCTTGTCATTACCGCGTATTTCAATACGTTGGATATAAGCGCGTTGTCCCTGTTCAATGTTATATAAAATTGAAATTGTATGATTTGCTAAATTACGATTCCCTCGTGGTTCAACTCTAGCAAAAGCATATCCCGAATCAGCTGCCTTATTATTGATAATTGCAACGGACTGTTCAATGTCCTCTGCACTGTAAATATCACCAGGCCGCGTTTTAAGAAGCCCCTTTACAGTTTGAACATCAATCCCATCAATATCACTTTCAATTTGAATATCACTAATTCGATAGCGTACCCCCTCATCAAGAACGAAATAAATTTTATATGTATTACTTGCTTGATCAAAAGTTGCTTGAGAAGAAATAACACGAAAATCAGCATAGCCATGATTATAATAAAAACGACGAAGCGCTTCTTCATCAACAGCTAAACGTTCTTCACTATAAATATCCCCTCCCGATAACGCTGAGAATATTCCCGAAGACTTTGTTGAAATCACATCACGCAAACGGCGACTTCCAAAAGCATTATTTCCCTTAAAAACAATATCTCCAATCTTCGTTTTTCGGCCTTCAACAACATTAAATACCACATTTACACGCCCTTTTCCCAAATTAATGGTTTGAACTGTAACAGTGATGTTATTACGACCAACCGTTTTATAAGCCTCACGAATTGTATTAATATCTGTTGAAAGCTTAGCAGAGCTGAAAGGCTCATTCGGCTTTAAAGAAATAAATCGTTTAAGATCATGATCCTTAAGAGATTTATTCCCCTGAAACAAAACTTGATTAACGATTTCATATTCCTTGACAAACACAACCAGTCTATCACTAACCTGATTTATTTTCACATCATAAAATAAACCTAATCCAAAAAGACGCTTCACCGCAGCATCAATATCACCACTAGAAAAACTTTGCCCAGCTTTAATACCTATATTATCCCGAACGGCCTGTGCACTTACAAGCTTATTCCCACGAACCTCAATAGAACGAACCACTGATGCCTGTACTTCTTCAACCATCGCAATTGACATAAAGGCTGCTGCTGGAGCAATCATTCTCATACCTAATACCAACACAGATGCTGCATTTAAAAACTTTGAATTCGTACTCATTGGTTTTTTTACCTTACTCTTATTCCCTAGACCTGATGCCTTAAAAAGCAAACTGCCATAATAACTCTTTTTTCACAGCGAGACTTTATTATCCCTTAATTACTGATTATAGTAAACAATGCCACAATATTTTGCGGACATGGTAAACAACCTTTAATTTAATTTTCCCATTATTACTCAATTTATGAAATGTTTTCCATAATTTAATTAGCTAAACCAACAAAAATAATCATTAAAGATCGCAAAAGTCATAAAGAGAAGGAGAACAAAAAAACCTAAGCGAAAAATAATCTCTTGAATTTTAACAGATACCGGCTTTCTTATAATGACCTCAAATACGTTAAACACCAAATGTCCACCATCGAGTGGCGGAAGAGGAAAAAGATTAACAAGTCCAACACTTATCGAAAGAAAAGCTGCAAAATTCAATAACGAAACAAAACCTGTTTCACTTACTTTCCAAGCAATTTTAACAATCCTTGAAGGTCCACTTATTGCGCAATGATCTTCTTTTCCTCCTATTAAACGATTTATAAAAAAAAATGTTTTGGTAACAATAAATGCGGTACGTTCCATTGATTTTGTTACAGCTTGTACAAAACCATAACGAATATATTTTATATAATTTGGATCTAAACGTGTAGGATTATCAGGATCAATAGGAACGCCTACGCCTATCATACTACTTTGAGTCTTGTTACCAAATCCATCATTTTGTTCGATCACTTTTGGTGTAATCACCGTCGTAAATACGCGTCCTATGCGCTCTATTTTAAATTTTATAGGATCTTTACCATGTGAAGTTACATAGCTCATTAAATCTTCAAAACTTTTAACTTTCCGGCCATCCATTTCAACAAAACGATCGCCTAATCTTAAATCTGCCTGAAAAGCGGGAGAATCTTTTACCAAAGAGCCAACAACCGGCTCAACGGTAACGCGACCATGAAGAAAGAAAAAAAATGTTAAAATAACAATAGCAAAAAGGAAATTGAATAAAGGACCAGCAAAAATCGTGAGAGCTCTTTTCCAAGCATGCGCACAAGCCAATGAACCTTCAACAGTTGGAGAGGACTGAAATAATGATGCATTCTCTCCATCCCCAACAAATTTCACATAGCCTCCCAAGGGAATAAGCGCCAAACGCCACTGTGTACCACATTTGTCTGTATAGCCTAATATTTGGGGGCCAAATCCAAGCGAAAAAGCAGACGCCTTGATCCCACACCACCGACCAATAAGATAATGCCCCATTTCGTGCACAAAAATGATTATCATAATGACAAAAAAAATAGCAAAACCTCTTAAAAGAAAGTCGCCCACGGTGAAGATATGATTTAAAAGTTCCAAAATATCCCCTCCTCATTAAATCATATAAAAAGATTAAAAGGTGTATCCATATCAGATATAAATGAACCAATTAAATAAAGAAGAACAGAAGCTCCTATCAAGCCATCCATACGGTCCATAAACCCACCGTGCCCAGGTAATAAAGAACTGGAATCTTTAACAGAAAAGTGTCTTTTGAGCCATGACTGCCCTAAATCACTCAATTGGGAAAAGATGGATAAAATAAGAACAAGGAACGGCACAAAAAAAGCTGTTAAATTTACATCAAAAAAACGAAAAGCAACCAATATACCGCCAGAAAATCCAACAAACGTACCACCAATTGCTCCAGCCCATGTTTTATTAGGAGAAAATCTAGGAGCTAATTTAGGGCCACCCAATATACGTCCGCTAAAATATCCGGCAATATCTGTTCCCCATACTATCGTAAACAAAAAAATAACAACTTGAAACCCTAACGCTTCATGGCCCCGTAAAAAGGACAAAGCCACAACTGGAAAAGATGCATATAAAAATCCCCCCAAAACCCAACCACTGTTTTTGATAGGCCCAATAGCTAACACTGCTGCCAAAATTATCAGAACACAAAAAAGCAAGGAAGCTGATACATTCAAGAGCAAAAAAGAGCCAAAAATCAAATAAAAAATACTCGCTAATATTTTTTGTGAACTCCGCCATTTCTCCTTAGTGATACTAATCCATTCATAAAGAATAAAACCACCAATAACCCATACAAACAAAAAAAAGAGAATGCCTCCAAACCACGTTAAATATAAAGTAATAAGGCCAAAAACAAAAGCAGTCAGAATACGATAAACAAGATTAGACAAAACAACATCCAAATAATAAAAATAAAAAAGACAAATTCAAAAATTGGCATATGAAAAAACTTTGCCATACTGCGTGTTTATATTCATAGCTTTTTACTTTTGTACAATTTATCACAAACGACTTAGTATACCAAGACGGTACTTATAAGATTAATACTCAATAAAAATAGTGCCAAAGAACCAAGTTTCAGGACAACCCTTTAAAATGTGCTTTCAAAAATGACAGCCAACCTTAAAAAGGAAAAAGCTACGACTATGTGCGTCAATTCTTATGTAGGTCTGATATTTTTTTGCATAAAAGCATTTTTCTATCAAACTTCCAGCATCTAAAAACAAATCGTTTCAAACAACGATTCTTGCTGATAGCACAACATTTTTCATAACGGAAAACAATAGCCAGTTAAGGCATCATCCTTTGTGCGATCTCTCTCCCAAAAACTCCCATACCCTGTATAAATAGCTTACAGGACTTCATTTTCTTGCCTATAAAAGATGTTACACGATACGAATAAATATTTTTAAAATGAAAAAAGCGTCTTAAACGTGCATAATTTCAGCTTCTTTAACAGCTAAAATTTTATCAATATCAGCAATTGTCTCATCTGTTAGTTTCTGAACTTTCTCAGACCAACCATGCGCTTCATCTTGACCAATCTCACCATCTTTTTCTAATTTTTTTAAATTATCCATACCATCTCGGCGAACATGGCGGGTAGCAACACGTGCTTGTTCTGCATATTGATGTGCAATTTTTACAAGCTCTTTACGACGCTCTTCATTTAATTCAGGTAAAGGAACACGTAAATTCACGCCATCAGTAATAGGATTTAACCCCAGTCCAGAATCACGAATAGCACGCTCCACAGCCCCTACCATTGATTTATCCCATACAGAGACTGAAAGCATCCGCGGTTCTGGAACAGAAATATTAGCAACCTGATTTATATGTACCACAGAACCATAAGCCTCAACTGTTAATGGCTCTAATAAACTGGTAGAAGCGCGTCCAGTTCGCAAACCGCCTAACTCATGTTTAAAAGCGGAAATAGCACCATCCATGCGACGTTTCAGATCATCCATAATCGATGTAACATTCATATTTCTGTCTCCTTCAATTATGCTTTTAAGCTTACTCTTATTCCGATACTATTGTAAACCGCCCTGTTCCATTTAACACCTTAGCTAAACCACCCTTTTCATGAATAGAGTACACGATAATCGGTACATTGTTCTCGCGAGCTAAAGTAACAGCTGTTGTATCCATAACAGACAAACCCCATTGTAAAATCTCAACATGTGTCAACTGATTAAAACGCTTAGCTGTAGGATCTATCTTTGGATCTGCAGAATAAATACCATCTACTTGTGTTCCTTTTAAAAGAACATCTGCACCAATTTCCGCTGCACGTAAAGTTGCAGCAGAATCAGTGGTAAAAAACGGATTGCCCGTACCGCCAGCAAAAATAACAACTTTTCCTTGATTCATATAACCTACTGCTTTACGTTGTGAAAAACTTTCACAAATCTGTGGCATAGCGATTGCCGACAATACAACCGTTTCAACCCCTAATTTTGTCAATGATGTTCGTAAAGCTAAAGAATTAATAGCCGTTGCAAGCATTCCCATGTGATCACCCGTCACACGATCCCCACCGTGTGAAGCAACAGCGACTCCACGGAAAATATTTCCTCCACCTATGACAATAGCAACCTCCACCCCCATGGCTCGCACTTCAGCAACATCAGCAGCAATACGATCTGCCACAGAAACATCAATTCCAAAGCTCTGCCCTCCCATAAGAGCTTCACCAGAAACCTTTAAAAGGATACGCTTATATTTTGGCACTAATGTCATTAACAATCTCCCCAAAAGCACATTTATTTTTGCTTTCGACACACTAAGGGCACCACTTTATTATGTGACGCCCTCTCCATAACTACATTTTTTACATCAGTGTTTATAATCAATGTTATGATTTTAAACCTCTAACACTCACCTTAAATAGCTAACCCTTTGCAGCGGCGGCAACTTCTGCAGCAAAATCAGTTTCCTCTTTTTCTATACCTTCTCCTAGCACAAAACGAACAAAGCCTGTTATTTTTGCTGATGCACCAATTGATTTTTCAGCATCTTTTAAAGCTGCTTCAACCGTCATATCAGGATTCATAACAAAAGCCTGAGAAAGTAAAACAACCTCTTCAAAAAACTTACGCATACGCCCTTCCACCATTTTTTCAATAATATTTTCAGGTTTTCCAGATTGACGTGCTTGATCTGAAAAAATCGCTTTTTCACGTTCAATAGCACTCGCATCAACATCTCCAGCTGTTAGCGCTAACGGATTAGCCGCAGCAATATGCATGGCAACTTGGCGCCCAAAGGCAGTAGCAGCCTCCTTATTCCCTGTAGTCTCAATAGCAACCAAAACACCAAGTTTGCCAAGACCATCAGCAACACTGTTATGTATATAAGTAGCAACTACACCATTCTCAACAGAGAGTTTAGCAGAACGTCGAAATGTCATATTCTCGCCAATGGTACCAATCGCATCTTTGATTGTATTTTCCACAGTCTTCTCAGAATTAGGGTAAAGAGATGCAGAAACAGAACCAACTCCTCCCTGTACATCCAAAGCAGCCGTTGCCACATTGCGCACTATGTCTTGAAAGACATCATTGCGTGCTACGAAATCTGTTTCAGAATTAATTTCAACCAAAACTGCACTTGAACCTCTTGATGCAATTCCAATCAATCCCTCAGCAGCCGTACGACCAGCTTTTTTATCTGCTTTTGCTATTCCTTTCTTACGAAGCCAATCAACCGCGGCCTCCATATCACCATTGGTCTCTGCAAGCGCTGCCTTACAATCCATCATACCAGCGCCTGATATTTCCCGAAGTTCTTTCACTTGTGCAGCAGTAATGCTCATATTTTCCTCTTTATCTTGTAACAATGAAAGCGTGCAAAAAGAAAACTCTACGCACGCTTATAACTTCTTCTTAGAAAAACAAACACCTTTAACAGGTATTTTAATACTACTCGGAAACTGGAACCTCATTTTCCAAAACGGATTCCACAGGTGCATCAGCTTGAGCTCCCAAATCAACACCCATTGCCCCTTGTTGGCGAGCAATACCATCAAGAGCCGCACGAGCAAAAAGATCACAATAAAGAGAAATTGCACGCGATGCATCATCATTACCCGGAATCGGATATGTAACATTATCAGGATCGCAGTTGGTATCAATAATAGCAATAACAGGGATACCTAAACGTTTTGCTTCTTGGAGCGCGATATTTTCCTTATTTGTATCGATAACGAATATAAGATCTGGAACAGATCCCATATCTTTAATACCGCCAAGTGCACGATTCAGTTTCTCACGATCACGTTCAAGATTTAAACGTTCTTTTTTGGTAAAACCCTGTGCTTCAGCAGCGAGAATTTTATCTAGCTTACGTAAACGGTGTATCGAATGGGAAATCGTTTTCCAGTTTGTGAGCATACCGCCAAGCCAACGTGCATTAACATAATACTGAGCTGAACGATTCGCAGCATCGGCAATAATCTCAGATGCCTGCCTCTTAGTGCCAACAAAAAGAATGCGGCCACCACGCGCGACTGTATCTGAAACAAGTTTAAGTGCTTGATGCAAGAGAGGAACAGTCTGAGCAAGATCAATAATATGAATATTATTACGCTGACCGTAAATATAGGGAGTCATCTTTGGATTCCAGCGGTGTGTCTGGTGACCAAAGTGAACACCTGCTTCCAAAAGCTGGTGCATAGTAAAATCTGGTAGTGCCATAATTTATCCTTTCCGGTTTAACCTCCGCGGAAAAAGTAGGTAGATCCTACTACCGGCGGACGCTTGCTTTTCTTTCTAGCAAACACCCAAAATCCGCGTGTGGAATAGTGTAAACATACTAATATTTAATTCTTTTTCAAGTCATTTCTACAATTCTTTAATGTTCACATTGATTAAAGTCTTTTCCAGTCTCGAGAAATTCCAGACTGTTCAACTTAGCACGTACCGCAAACGTCCCATAATCCATACGAAGGTCACGCATAACACCATTTTCATATAAGAAAAAACTGGTACGATAGACTGGCAAACCATCTTTTTTTTCCATATCATCAAAATAAGAAATTGTAATAGGCCAAGAGTCTTCTTCATCCAACTTTCCCATTTTCTTTGTTTCAGCATCAGAGTGCGGAAGTGTCTTTTCTCCAATAACGATACTCTCTTTAATAATTTTGTCTGCTTTATCGGTTCCATCAAATACAGTAACATTGTAAAAGTGTTTTCCAGCCTTTGCATTACGGATAATATTCTTTAGTTGCATAACTGGAAATTCAGCAGCTGCAAGTTTGTATTCTTTTTCCTTTGGCTTTTTTAATTTCACTATAATACCATCTTGGACCCGTTCAGCTACCCCTTCGGCGCGATGTACAACCTCTTGCCCAACTTGATCTATAACACTAAAATGAAATGTCCGACTATCAGCCGTTTCATAACTTGTCGTCTGTTGATCCGTTAAACGCACCGGCATATCTTCAATATGAGTACGGCTAATAAAACGAAAACGTGTATTATATCCCTGACATGCTGATCCCGTTAGCTCGTAAACCATTCTCCCCGTCATCCCCGAAATTGTCATTTCATGAGAAACACTATCAAGCTGAAAATCATAAATCGCTCGATGAGGTGCAATAAAAACGGATTCTTCAGCTCTCGTAGTACATAAAAGAAAAACATATAAAATTATTACAAATAACGATCTGATCATTCCCGACATCCAATTCTATCCCCATTGCATAACATCATACAATAAGGCAAAAAAGGTTTGCTTCTCAATTAACCACACATTTCCTTAAATCGAAAAATAGTTTATGCAATAGATATATTTGTTAGAAAGCTAAGGAGTTTTAATCATGACGAATGCTATTGAAGTCCATCTTAAAAAATTAGGGATTACCCTTCCCCAAGCAGCCCACCCCATTGCCAATTACGTAACCTCCTTACAGAGCGGCAACCAACTTTTTATTTCTGGTCAACTCCCTCTTATTGATGGAAAACCAATAGCAATAGGTAAAGTTGGTACAACCGTTAGTGCAGAACAAGCAACAAAAGCAGCGGAAGTTTGTGCACTTAACATTCTTGCACAAATAAAAGCAACTCTCGGTGACTTAAAAAGAATAAAACGCGTGATAAAAATCACCGTTTTTGTTGCTGTAGATCCTTATTTTACCGATATTCCTCTTATCGCTAATGGAGCTTCTGATTTACTCGTTAATATTCTCGGTAAATCTGGAAAACACGCCCGTTCTGCTATTGGGGTCGCTTCTCTTCCTATGAACGTTCCAGTAGAAGTTGAAGCTATCATAGAAATCTAAATCTTTATCGATGCAACATATTTATATCACGCCCTAAAACTTCTTTTTCTAACACTCCAGCAATATTTGCATTCTTTAGTCTTGAAATTAAAGTTCTAAACAAAAAGCATAAAAGGAGAGATTAATATGAAACAAATTTATGATGAGAATAATATTTTCGCTAAATTGATTCGCAATGAAATTCCTTCTGTTCGTGTCTATGAAGATGATGATGTCATTGCATTTATGGATATCATGCCACAAGCTCCGGGTCATACACTGGTTATTCCCCGAAAGGGCTCTAGAAACTTACTGGATGCAGACACTGAAACATTGTTTCCAGTTATTAAAGCGGTACAAAAAATTGCCAATGCTGTCAAAAAAGCTTTTCAAGCAGATGGCATAACAATCATGCAATTTAATGAAGCCGCGAGCCAACAGACTGTTTATCATCTTCATTTCCATATTATACCGCGTATGGAAGGAATAGAACTTATCTCCCATAATAATGTTATTACACCTACAGAAATACTTGAAGAAAACGCAAAAAAAATTCGCGACGCCCTTTAAAGAATTCTTAAACTGTTGAGCTCTTTTTCTTCACACGTTTTTTAGTAAAACGCGTTGTTTTGTTGTTCTTTTCAGCAATAGACATATCAGAAGAAGAAATTTTTAACTGCAACTTCTCTTTTTCTCCGTCCGATTTTTGTGTCAAGACACGCACCATGCCACCATTACGCAATTTTCCAAATAAAATTTCGTCAGCTAATGGCTTCTTAACATATTCTTGTATAACTCGACTCAATGGGCGTGCCCCCATCTGAGAATCGTATCCTTTATTGGCAAGCCAAATCATTGCAGGAGGACTTAATTCAAAACAAATGCCTCGCTCAGCTAATTGTGCTTCAAGCTGAAAAATAAATTTTTGCACAATCTGATTGATAATTAACTGAGATAAAGGAGCAAATGGAATAATCGCATCTAACCGGTTACGAAATTCCGGCGTAAAAAATCGATTAATTGCTTCAATATCATCACCATCACGGTGCACTTTGCCAAATCCAATAGCTGATTTTGCCATATCTGAGGCTCCGGCATTGGTTGTCATAATTAAAATGATATTACGGAAATCAATTTTTTTGCCATTATGATCTGTTAATTTACCATAATCCATGACCTGCAATAAAATATTAAACAATTCTGAATGCGCTTTTTCAATCTCATCAAGTAATAAAACGGCATGAGGATTTTGATCAACAGAATCTGTAAGAAGCCCCCCTTGATCAAATCCTATATAACCTGGAGGAGCACCAATTAAGCGTGCTACTGTATGCCGTTCCATATATTCCGACATATCAAAACGTAACAGCTCAACACCTAAAGAAGATGCAAGTTGTTTTGCAACTTCAGTTTTTCCAACCCCCGTTGGTCCTGAAAATAAATAATTGCCTATTGGTTTGTCTGGCTCGCGTAATCCTGCTCGCGCTAATTTAATTGATGACACTAATGCGGAAATCGCTTGGTCTTGCCCATAAACAACTTGTTTAATTTCTCTTTCAAGTTTGCTAAGTATTTTCTGATCATCGCGAGAAACTGTTTTGGGAGGAATTCTGGCCATAGTAGCAACAGTTGCTTCAATTTCCTTAACGCCTATACTCTTCTTCCGTTGTTTTTGTGGTAAAAGCTTTTGTGCCGCTCCGCTTTCATCAATCACGTCGATTGCTTTATCTGGTAGTCGACGCTCAATCATATAACGTGAAGATAATTCTACGGATGCCTTCATTGCCTGATCCGTATATTTGATCTGATGAAAATCTTCAAAATAAGGCTTTAACCCTTGTAAAATCTTAATTGTATCGGCAATAGAAGGCTCGTTAATATCAATCTTCTGAAAACGGCGTTCTAAGGCACGATCTTGCTCAAAAATTTTGCGATATTCTCTATATGTCGTCGAACCAATACAGCGAATAATTCCCGAAGATAAAGCAGGCTTCAAAAGATTTGCTGCATCCATATTTCCACCCAATGTAGCCCCTGCTCCAATTAAGGTGTGGATTTCATCAATAAATAAAACAGCATCTGGATATTGCTCAAATTCTTTAATAACTTGTTTTAAGCGTTCTTCAAAATCGCCACGATAGCGTGTACCAGCAACAAGCCCTCCCATATCAAGGGAAAATATTGTTGTTTTTGATAAAACTTCAGGAACTTGTTTATCAACAATGCGTTTTGCCAACCCTTCAATTATAGCAGTTTTTCCTACCCCAGGATCACCAACCAAAAGGGGATTGTTTTTTGATCTTCTACATAAAATCTGAATCATGCGTGAGATTTCTATCTCGCGACCGATTAATAAATCAATTTTTCCACTGCGTGCTTTACAATTAAGATCAACACAATAATTTGTCAGTGCACTCGTTCCCTTTTCATCACTGTCTGAAATTTGCTGATCTAATTGCTCCTCCAGCCCCTCAAGTAACATGGACAGCCCCTCATCCCGTGTGATGCCATGTGAGATAAAACGCACGGCATCATAGCGTGTCATTCCCATTTCTTGAAGGAAATATGCCGCATGACTTTCACGTTCAGAAAAAATTGCCACAAGAACATTTGCTCCCGATACTTCGTCTTTTCCTGCTGATTGAGCATGAATCACAGCACGTTGGATAACACGCTGGAAAAATGTTGTTGGTTTTGTGTCTTCATCTGATCTAATTTGTACATCCAATTCTGACTGGATATAATTGGTTAAGCGCTCTCGTAACTCTTCTACATCTACCTGACACGCCTGAATAACTGAGTTGGCATCGGTATCATCAAGCAGAGCGAGCAGAAGATGCTCTAATGTTGCATATTCATGCCGTGCTTGTGTAGCAATTGTTAATGCGCGATGCAAAACCTCTTCAAGACTAGGTGTAAAAGATGGCATAATCCCTCACTTTCGCTCCATTACACACTGTAATGGGTGCTCATTTTGACGCGCACACTCCCTAACTTGTATTACTTTCATCTCAGCCACTTCATAACTATAAGTCCCGCATTCTCCTGCCCCATTCTGATGAACATTTAACATAATATGCGTCGCTTCTTCGAAGTTTTTTTTAAAAAAATTCTCTAAAATAAAAACAACGAAATCCATAGGAGTATAATCATCATTAAGTAAAAATACACGGTATAATCTAGGTTTTTGAAGCTTTGCTCTCATCTTTGGCAAAATAACGGCAGCCTCTTTGCTTGCATCCCAATTCTTGCCTTTTTCATTTTGCATAATACATGCTATAGAATTCATTGCTAGCTTCTGTACCATTATTGTTTTCCGTGGAGCATATTTTTTAATTTTAAGTTCTTTCATAACTATTGCAATAGCTGTTTGTGTAAAGAAGAAAATTTTCCTTTATGGTTATGAGATTTAAGCCAAATATGAAAATTTCCAAAATAATTTTTGTAAATAAATTAGTAATACCATTCGTCTAAAATGTACCAGTAAGCTGTAAAAAGGAGTTTTACAGATTTTTTAGCGTAAATGGAGAAATAGGATACTGCAAGTGTATATTAACTGCCCAAAAATTATACGTTGCTATAAAAAAATAGCCATTGCTTTTATTATTTTAGCTCTTTCTTACTCTTGGGCATTAGCCACTCCTCCAGAAGCATACCCTGATAAGTATGCTGCTATCGTTATAGATGCAAATACAGGAAAAACCTTATTTCAAGCCAATTCAACGCTAAAGCGTTATCCTGCTTCTTTAACAAAAATAATGACATTATACATGCTTTTTGAAGCTATGCATACGCGTCGAGTAACACCCAATACACCAATTCCCGTCTCACAATACGCAGCAACACGCCCACCAACAAAAATCGGCTTTAAAGCAGGCCAGACAATTTCTGCAGAAGCTGCAGCAAAAGCCCTTATTACAAAATCAGCAAATGATGTTGCTGCTGCCATTGCAGAATATCTCGGTGGCAGTGAAAAAAAATTCGCTCGGATGATGACTGCTAAAGCAAAAAAACTTGGCATGAACCATACACATTTCGCGAATGCTTCAGGGCTCCCAGATACGCGTAATTATTCCACAGCAAGAGATATGGCAACTTTATCATTAGCCCTACGCAAACATTTTCCACAGCAGTATAAATTGTTTAAAACAAAAAGTTTTACTTTTCGTGGACATACAATTAACAGCCATAATAGACTCGTTAATACGATGAAAGGCGTCGATGGAATTAAGACAGGATATACACAAATGTCAGGTTCTAATTTAGCATCCTCGATGCGCCTTGAAGGACGTTCCATTGTTGCTGTTGTTATGGGAGGTAAATCCTCTAGCGCACGTGATAGACATATGGCTGACTTATTAAGCCAATACTTGCCCAAAGCTAGCCAGATGAAAAATAATGGACAGTTAATGGCTTCTGTACACTATAACTTACCCTCTGGAGTTAATATTCCTATCCCCTCCACTAAAGCTGAACCAACCAATTTCGATGATGAAATTTCTACGATGTTGACGGCATTTGCAGAACAACCACGAAATTCCAACACGGCAATAGCTGCAGTAAACCAAGCAATTATACCAATTCCTAACCCTCAGAAAATGATGTCCGTTGAAACTAAAATTGTTACAGCTTCTTTATCTACAAATGCTGGATGGGCCGTTCAAATTGGTTCTCTTCCAAGTCAAGAACAAGCACAAACTCTTCTCCAAAAAGCAAAAAATGTAGCCTATTCCGCTCTAAAAAATACATCTTCACATATGCAACTGTTTGAAAAAAGCGGACGTCGCTATTATCGTGCACGATTTTTAGGATTTCAATCAAAAAAAGCCGCATTTAATGCCTGTTCTACGTTAAAGAAAGCAAATTTTAACTGCTATACTGTAACCTACTAAAAGTTTTTGGATTTCACATTTAAGGATAGTATCATGATACATAATGCTCTTGCTTCATCCAATAAAAAAGAAAAATTATTGAAGCAATCATCCTTCCCCTCATTACGCTCTCTTCACAATGCTGTGACAAAACTTACTGGTTTAAAGTCTACTCCAGCAACATTAGATACACGCTCTCTTGTCAATCTTCTCGTTTGCCAAACAATGCGCAATCGTCGTCTCGCAATGCCTCCTGTACGTATTCATTTGCGTGTCGCTAGCCAAACCAGTAATGTACCTATTAAAATTCACCTAGGTGCAACAAATCTTTGAATCCATAAGTAATTTTTATAAGAAATATTTTCTTAATAAAAATATGAGTGCATTGCCTAACATCTTAAAAATACTGGAGTAGGTGCCTTCTGCCAATTAATAAAAATTGTACTCAGCAAATTTGTTTAATTCTTTACTGAGCTTTATCAATAAGGATGTTTTTTATAAAGTAAACAAAAAGTACCAAATATTATCTTGCTTTTTGATTTGATTATTCTTTATATTTTTATGGGAAAAAAATTATCCTATTGAAATGCAGCTTTGAAGCATTGATGAGAGAGTATCGTAATGAAAACTCTTCTTTGATAAAATATAAGTTCAGCCAAGTAGTAATAAATACTGCATAACATTTCTTGAATCAGCTTCTAAACACGTATTCTTTTCAAGATAAAAGAATACGTGTTTAGAATATAATTTTTGATGTGCCCATTCCCCACTTTTCTCTGTCACGCATGAAGCATATACTGTAATATTGACAAAGATAATACTATTATTTTCAACACTCATTATCTCATCATAAATCTTGTCCCAGCAATTTTTTGCGCGCACGCCAATTCACCTTTCACACTGCAATCAGATGAATGTTTCTGACTATTAGTGATAGTGAATGAAAAAGAAATATATTATCATACTAGGTAGCATTAATGTGATATAGAAAAAACAACTTAATAACAAAAAATTAATTTACTCGCTCTTAATATATCTTTATAAAAACAACTCACCGTTTTACCACTTGAATGAGAAGCAAAAGTACAGAAATAGATTCTATTCTAAAATCACCCAAATTGAACTAGTAAAAAGTCTTTACTTTCGCATCATAAAATAAAATCATTGTGTAGATAAAAACTATTTAGAAAAAAATCGGTATACTTTCTTATAAACTATCTTAATATGAAAATCCCTGCAATATATTAAAAGCTAACTCGTTCACAGGCGATAAATACTCTCTAGAGAATTTACCAGATTAAATATCTATTGACGCTTTAACAAGATATTGCATTGACTGCGAGACCAGCTTTACTCGTTTCCTTATAACGTTCACTCATATCATGCCCCGTCTGACGCATTGTTTCTATACAGGCATCAAGAGAAACAAAATGTTCTCCATTACCATGTAACGCAAGGGAAGAAGCTGTCACAGCCTTAACAGCCCCCATCGCATTGCGCTCAATACAAGGAACTTGTACAAGACCTGCAACTGGATCACAGGTCATTCCCAAATGATGTTCAAGTGCAATCTCCGCTGCATTTTCAATTTGAGCTGGTGTTCCCCCCAATGCTGCTGTCAACCCCGCCGCAGCCATTGAAGATGCTGTGCCAACTTCTCCTTGACACCCCACTTCAGCACCAGAAATAGAAGCATTATGTTTGATGACACCACCAATAGCTGCTGCCGTCAACAAAAAATTATATATTCCTTCTCGATCTGAATCATCATAAAACTGAAGATAATAACGCAAAACGGCTGGCACAACACCAGCAGCCCCATTTGTTGGTGCTGTGACAACACGACCACCTGCTGCGTTTTCTTCATTCACCGCTATAGCATACACCGAAAGCCAATCGTTTGCCCAAAGTGGGCAATTGCGATTTTTTTTTCGATTTTCCAAAAGTGTCTCGTGCAACTTTTTAGCACGTCTTAAAACACGCAATCCACCTGGCAACTCACCTTCTTGTGAAAGCCCTCTATTAATACAATTTGTCATGGCTGAAAAAATATCATCAAGCCCACTATTAAGAGCAAAACGTTTCATCTTTGTTTCTTCATTTATGCGCTTCATTTCAGCAATTGAAAGTCCTGATTTTTCTGCCATTGATAACATTTTATACGCAGAATCAAAAGGATATGGCACTTCAGATACTTCTGATTGTATATGACTATTCAAATGGCTTAATTCATCTTCAGTTACAACAAAACCACCACCAATAGAATAATAAACCTGCTGCAAAAGGATATTTCCATGAATATCAAGCCCTTCAAAGCTAAGACCATTAGTATGTCTAGGAAGAGTTTTTTCTCGTTCAAAAATAAGATCTTTCTGTACATCAAATTGATAAGCAGGATGCCCCTCTGGTTGCACCTTTTTTTCACGTGCAACCTTTTCTAACAGCTGCTCCATGCAGTCAGGATCAACAGTTGCTGCCTTTTCCCCCAAAAGCCCTAATATAATAGCTCTATCTGTAGCATGACCAATTCCTGTAAAAGCCAAGGAACCGTGAAGATAAACACGTATACGAGAAACTGCAGAATCCAACGACCGAAAAAGACTCCACGTAAGAATCTCTTGTAAAAACATATTAGCCGCAGTCATTGGCCCCATAGTATGCGAACTGGAAGGACCAATACCAATTTTAAAAAGTTCGAAAACAGATAAAAACACACATCACCTCAAAACTACACAGAGTCTAAGTATATGCCTTTTTATCATATTTGTCCCATTTAAAATCAAATGGCGAGATAAGCTAAAAAAATGACAGCAACAAATACAAACGTTGCTCTTCTTGCCACTACCCAACACTTACTTTCTAGAGCACTTTCCATAGATAACCTTTAAAATGGACAATGATTTTAAAAACAACCACTCCCTTAATTCTACAAGTCTAGTAAAATAAGTGTTAACATGCAATATTAAAATTCAATAAGAATGATAACTTCCCACTAAAATATTTTTACAATGCCAAAGTTCTTTTAAAATTACACTCATTTTACATTTAAAATAATTTTCATAAAGATATTTGTATAACCTATTGATTTATAGTTATTAATCTTATTTCAAGTTAAATTAGCTAAAAATATTTTTTGCACATCACAAGCAAAATTGGCATGTGGGTAAAACATCTCTTATAAACGCTCCCAAATGCAAGATTATAGCGATATATCAAAGTTAACAAAGAATATGATAAAGCCCCAACCTTCTATTTCATAAACATAAAGATAGCATTGCTCAATGAATTTATGCACTATACCATTCACAAATAGCACCATAAGGTAGGCCTGTATGCATTGAGTAATGACTCTTTTTAAAAAACGCGTGAATTTACAACACGATGGTGTTTTGTTTTGCATAAGAAGTTGATTTTCACCTTTACAACTTTACTTCTTCCCCAATTAAATAAAACGTACAAAGTTTTCGATTGGCTCGCGTTCAGTCTCAAAATTATTTTCTGGAGCACTCATATCACGATAGCCAAGTGCCATAC
Source organism: Bartonella pachyuromydis (assembly GCF_039543065.1). Lineage (NCBI taxonomy): Bacteria > Pseudomonadati > Pseudomonadota > Alphaproteobacteria > Hyphomicrobiales > Bartonellaceae > Bartonella > Bartonella pachyuromydis. Next base: position 59,564 of record NZ_BAABJA010000003.1, read on the forward strand.
CACAAATAATATGACGCTCAGGAGGAACAGATAAAAATGTACGAATTTGTTTATGGTAATCCGCAAAAGCCGCTTGAGGACAAGTATCTAATCCAAATCCACGGGCCGCTAACATAAGAGTCTGCATAAACATACCCAAATCAAGCCAGCTCCCCATTTCCATATCATGATCCATTGTAAATAAAAGTCCTACAGGCGCCCCGAAAAATGAAAAGTTCCGCGCTTTCTGGAGAAGCATTTTTTCCTGCTCACCTTTTTGAATTCCAAGGCTCTTATAAAGATCCAAGCCAATTTTTTGACGCCTTGAAAGATAAGGTTCACGCCATCGACGTGGATAATAATGATATTCACGCTCTCCTTCTACTCCTGAAAGTACAAGGTGTGAAAGTTCTTGTCCTAACTTTTCTAATACTTTCCCTGTAAGAACAATGACTTGCCATGGTTGAAGATTTGTTCCAGATGGTGCACGAGCCGCAAATTTTAAAATTTCTTCAATCGTTTCCTGCAAAACTGGTTGGTTAGTAAAAGCGCGAATCGATTTACGTGACAAAATGGATTGAAAGATATTGATAGAAGAATTATCCGTCATTGTTTTTACTTTCTCTGGAGATAGCATTCTCTTTTTTATTGCTACAGCCTATTATTTTAATAAACATTTTTAATGTAACGTAAGGAATCCCCAAATGAAAGTGAGATAAGATACTTTTACAAAGCACATTCTTTTTTGTTAATTTTTCTCATAATTGACTTCTTTCAAGCACTGCTGAGAAAAACCATTCAAAGTGTAAACAAACGATCTCATGATTTTACGATGAAAGAAGTTAAAAGGTTTTGTTATAAAAATTTCATAGTAAGAATCGATTGCGTTCTTAAAGAGCTCTGATTTTTTGACATGCTGTTTTTTATAAACTAAAAATGTGTTTTACTAACGTGTTTTATTCAAAAACTCTCTTTTTCTGAGCTTGAGTATTCTTTTTCGAAAAGATGAGGGCTTTCAACAATAAGCTTTTTTCGTGCTTTTTGTAACTGCTTAATAACCTCGTCAATTTTTGACGAAGAACAAAAAGCTTCTTGGCTATTTAATAGATGCTGCTTCTCCTTTCCCTCATAAAAACATTGCATTTGAGATTGCAATATTCTCATCTCTTGAAAAAAAAGGCGTCCAGTTTCCTTAAAACTACTATTAAGCGCAAAAAGTTGATCTGCAATTGATAGTAAAATTTGTTTTAAAAAGCGCTCATTTTCTTGGCGTTTCCGATATTCTAAAATAAGAGCTTGGCTTATTTCATCCAGCTGTTTTTTTGTAGAATCAATTTGGCGTAATAAATTTGGTTTCTCCCCCATATGACCTTCTCTCGCCTTTAAAAGTATAGTATGAATATCTAATAACTGAACTGCGGAATGAGATAAATAATCAACTAATGTAGGCGTATTGGCATAGCGCTTTTGTTCAACCATCATAAACTCACCTAATGACTGGTTTTTGCATTCATTCCGCTATTCAGTTTTTATTCTACAAAGCTATTCTAAAGAAAGTGCTAAAAACCTTACTCGCAATTCATTTATATTTAGCGTTTTCCCATTCTTTCCGTACCTATATGTGGAGTTAATGGAGATAATAAACGTACAGGTGCGTAAAAGATAAGATGTGTTGTTTTTTCTATTACACTACTACTATCAGCAAGAAGCGCCTGACTAGGTGATAACTCTGTACCCTGCATAATTGTTGAGGCCAAAGACCCTTCTCGAGAAAGTGCCATCAATGTCGGTGAAGATGCAAAAACATCATGCGTTCCACCATCAACATGAGAAAAATCAAGAACAGCTATGCCATTTTTACGCAACATTTCAATATCTGAACCATCTCCCAAACGATGATGACCACCAGTAAGACGCCCTGAAACAGCAAGCGCTTTATCTGCACGGGATACCAAAATAGCGGTTGGTTGAGGCAATTTTTTAATATCATTAAGCTGACGTTCAAACACATCAATATCAATATCTGGCGCTGCCATTAAAAAACTTGTAATACGACGAATAGGTTTATATTTTCCCTGTAATGCTAAAGTTCTAAATGCTTCCATAATGACGAAATTGCCCATAGAATGTGCAATCACAGAAATTTGATCTGCATTGGTTTCGCTAATGAGTGTTAAAAGCTCTATAAGTCCGTCGCGGGCAAAATTGGCACTATCACGGTCATAAATATAAAGAGGAACTGATCCAGCAGAAGGCCACGAATAATGTACAGTGACAACATTTAAAGAATAATCATATGTAAATTGAGCAGTACGAAATGTGCCATCTGCAAAATTGTTATTATAACCATGGATAAAAAGAAAAATCTCTCTTTTTCCTTTTGTTTTTTTTGCTAAAGCAGCATTTAATTGCTGTTTAAATTGTTCCTTGTTATCGTATTTTTGTAATGCCACTGCTGCAAAATATTTATCGTGCGTAGGTTTATAAGAATTTATTTCGACAAGCCCTTTTACATGTCGTTGAGGAATGCCTACATCAACGCGGTTGTAGTGCACTTTATTTGATCTCTCTGCTCCATAAGGTTGAGAGTAATTATTTTGTATCATACGACTTGTTGCAACATACACCGGAACAATAGCTTTTGGAGGGATTGGTTTTTTTTCAACTTCCCGTTGTGCTGCTATCATAGATGGTGTCGCATTCACCCCATGCCAAAGCACAGCCCGCGAATCACCACATGCTGTTAGTAAAGACATACAAACCAAGAACGCTAAACACCTTAAAAATACCATGCCTCTTACTAACACCACTCAAGCCCTCTTAAAAAGATTCAACACCCCACGCCCCAGAAAAACAAAATTTCTGCTACCCTGAAATAAAACCATTACTAAGAGTACACGAAGATAACACATAAAGAAACCCCCCTCTACAATGCATAAAAGAGCTTTCTTTAAAATATGAAGAGAATTCGTATTTGCTACAAAGAACTTAAATGATGCACTTTGATAAGCTGCAGTTCAGATCCATCTACATACTCGTCTTTAGGAAATTTTTTTACAGATAAAGCAGATAATCTATCACGTGTTCTTGCTTTCCTAGTCACTTTTTAAATCACCTTTTGAATTGCACTTTCGGCAGATTCATCAGATATCAAAATCGCATGTAAAAAACAATTAATTAAATAAAAACAATTACTTGTAAACAAAATAAGATAAATACCAATATTAAGCATATTGCAGAAAATTCACAATGGTGCGGTCGAGAAGACTCGAACTTCCACGGGCTGCCCCACAGCGACCTCAACGCTGCGCGTCTACCAATTCCGCCACGACCGCACATAGTGACGTAAAAAATTTTAGTTTTTTGGCTTTAACAAATCACAACGCAAGGTACAAGCCTATTTTCACTTTCTCACGATTTATTTCACTCAAATAATACCGTATAGTCCAATGTAAATTATGAGAATATAGGTTTTACTATAAACTTTGCACCATCATCATAAAATTAGCCTGTATAGCTTGATCTTCTTCATAACAACCATAAAAACGTCTGGTAACAGTTGTAGATCCTTGCTTTTGAACTCCTCTCATAGCCATGCACATATGCTCCGCCTCAATCAATACCGCAACACCACGTGGCTGCAGATGCACGGCCAAAGCATCAGCTATTTGAGCTGTCATAGCCTCTTGGGTTTGTAAACGACAAGAAAAAATATCTACAACACGTGCAATTTTTGAAAGACCAACAACCTTTGTATCAGGAAGATAGCCGATATGAGCTTTTCCAACAATTGGAATCATATGGTGCTCACAATGCGAATAAAAAGGAATATTTTTCACGATTATTGCATCATTGTATCCCGAAACTTCTTCAAAAACCGTGCCCAAAACTTCTTCAACGGATTTATGATAACCCATAAAAAGTTCGCGATATGCTTTAGCCACACGTCTTGGAGTATCTAAAAGCCCTTCTCGATTTGGATTTTCCCCTATCCATAAGAGCAATGTACGAATCGCTTCTTCCACCTCTTCGAAGCTTGGACGCTCCTCTTCAGATAACAATAACTCTCTCGTATCTCTTTTAACAACATTATGCATCTAAAAACTCCAAGCTTACTTTACACAAAACATTTGCTACATATCTATTTCATTTTGTATAATCTCTATATAAGAGAATGAAAAGCTTAAACAATCACCTCTCTCGAGATTTCAGGGAATAGCGCATGATTGACAATATCTATAGTAATAAAATACTTGAACATGCCGCGCATATAAGTAGAATTGGACGCCTTCACAATCCAGATGCAACGTCAAGAAAATATGCGCGCCTTTGCGGTTCGACAATCACTGTAGATTTAAAAGTAGAAAATAATATCGTTACCGACTTTGCCCATGAAGTGCATGCATGTGCACTAGGGCAGGCTTCAGCTTCGCTTTTAGCATCTCATATCATAGGGCAAACAACACAAAATCTAAAAATGTTACGCGAGATTATCTATTGTATGCTAACGCAAGATGGTCCTACTCCTCAAGATCCTTTTAAAGCCTTTTCTTGCTTACAACCCATTAAAGACTACCGAGTGCGTCATGATTCAACAATGCTTCCCTTTGATGCTATGATAGATTGTATTAAACAAATTGAAGAAAAATAAATGCTCAAATTACAGTTGCAACAAAAAAAGAAAAAAACACGAAATTATATGGATCCTTGGAAAAAAACACCAGGGCGATTATTGGGTATTTTCTTGATACGTCTTTATCAAATAACATTCTCCAGTCTCATAGGAAATCAGTGTCGCCACGCACCAACCTGTTCAGAATATACTTATGAAGCAATTGCACGCTATGGACTGTGGGTTGGTGCATGGATGGGGCTTTTTCGTATTATACGTTGTGGCCCCTTTGGAACATATGGATTCGATCCAGTTCCTACCTCTCTTGAAAGCTCTTATTGTTTTTATAAACCTTGGCGTTACTGGAAAATTTATAAAAAACACAATAAATAATTCTTTTCTTTTTTTATACGTATTGATAAAAAAACAGACTATAGACTTTAATAAATGATGACTAATTTTTACGAAACCATTCGCAATCGTTGGCGGAATTGGTTTAAAGGGGTGTTTTATGTCTTGCTCTATTTCTCTTTCTTTTCCTGATGGTTCAAAACGTGATTACCCCACCCAAATGACAGGATTGGAATTGGCAGAATCCATTTCTAAATCACTTGCCCAAAAAGCCGTCGCCTATAGTCTTAACGGAATCATTCGAGATTTATCGGATCCATTAGAACAAACTGGTCAAATAGAAATTATTACTCGAGAAGATCCACGTGCTCTTGAACTCATACGTCATGATTGTGCACATATTCTAGCTGAAGCAGTACAGGAACTTTTTCCTGAAACACAAGTGACAATTGGCCCAGTTATTGAAAATGGTTTTTATTATGATTTTGCACGCCAACAACCTTTTACATTGGAAGATCTCACTGTCATTGAAAAGAAAATGCGTGAAATTATTCAACGTAATAAACCTTTTAGAAAAGAAATTTGGTCTCGTGAAAAAGCAAGAGAGATTTTTTCTCAAAAAGGCGAACTCTACAAAGTTGAGCTTATTGATAGCATCCCTGAAAATCAAGATTTGAAAATCTATTATCAAGGCGATTGGTTTGATCTTTGCCGCGGACCACACATGCAATCTACTGGGCAAGTTGGCAATGCCTTCAAATTAATGAAAGTAGCAGGAGCTTATTGGCGTGGTGATGCCAATAATCCAATGCTAACAAGAATTTATGGTACGGCATTTGCTAATGAAAATGACTTAAAAGCCTACCTACACATGCTAGAAGAAGCTGAAAAACGTGATCATCGCCGCTTGGGACGTGAAATGGACTTATTTCATTTTCAAGAAGAAGGACCGGGCATGATTTTTTGGCACAAAAAAGGCTGGAAAATGTTTCAGAATTTGATCAACTATATGCGTAGGCGTCTTGATGATCATCAATATGCTGAAGTCAATGCACCACAAGTTCTCGATAGATCACTTTGGGAGATATCTGGCCATTGGGGGTGGTATAAAGAGAATATGTTCAAAGCGATTCCAGCCGCTGAGGATTGGGATAATGAGAGTATTTACGCTCTTAAGCCTATGAACTGTCCTGGTCACGTGCAGATTTTTAAACATGGTTTAAAGTCTTACCGCGATTTGCCTATCAGACTTGCTGAATTTGGTATTGTCCACCGTTATGAGCCTTCAGGCTCTCTCCATGGTCTTATGCGTGTACGCTGCTTTACCCAAGATGATGCGCATATTTTCTGTACTGATGAGCAATTGGCCGATGAATGCCTTAGTATTAATGATTTAATCTTATCAACTTATGCTGATTTTGGTTTTAAAGAAATTAGCCTCAAACTTTCAACACGTCCCGAAAAACGGGTTGGGTCTGACTCATTGTGGGATCATGCGGAAGATATCATGAAATCCGTTCTCAAAACGATTGAAACAAAATTTACAGGACGAATCAAAACAAGTATCCTACCAGGTGAAGGTGCATTTTACGGTCCAAAATTTGAATATACACTAAAGGACGCTATCGGTCGTGAATGGCAATGTGGCACAACACAAATAGACTTTAATCTTCCTGAACGTTTCGGTGCATTTTACATTGATAAAGATTCAGAAAAACATCAACCTGTTATGATCCATCGTGCTATTTTCGGATCAATGGAGCGTTTTCTTGGTATATTAATCGAAAATTTTGCTGGACATATGCCTCTATGGCTTGCTCCTGAACAAGTCGTTGTGGCAACAATTACATCAGAAGCAAATGAATATGCACAAAAAATAACTGCAAAACTTAAAGCTGTTGGGCTTTCAGCATCATCAGATCTTCGTAATGAAAAAATTAACTATAAAATACGTGAACACTCTTTACAAAAAGTTCCTGTGATTTTGGTATGTGGAAAACGTGAATCTGAAACAAATAGTGTAAACATGCGCCGCTTAGGAAGCACGGATCAAGTTCTCTTATCTACAGAAGAAGCGATTAAGCAACTCACAGATGAGGCAATACCACCAGATCTGCGCCGTTTACTCAACGCCTAAAAAAGATAAGAATACTCTAAAGTTAAGGAAATGGTTTTTATCGTGCCCTATCAAGCACGCGTTTGCATTCAATGAGTTCAAACAATGTTTCTTGCAATAATGCTTTGTCGGTTTTATTTTTGTGAACATTAACAGAACCAACTGATGCTTCTCCCTCATTTCTCATAAAACCCAAAAGTCCAAAAGAAGACCTTTTAGGCTTATTGTTGCTAGATTCAACAGTTTGTCCCCCATGTTTTTTTTCTATTACAACATCCATAGCATCAAGATTGCCATTCCCGAATGCAGTAACAAAAGCAACCCCATTCTCTTTTAAAAGGCGTTGTACACCCTTTATCGTATACCCCTGATCATAGAGTAACCGCTTAATACCATTGAGCAAATCAACATCAGCTGGACGATAATAGCGCCTTCCTCCCCCACGTTTCATTGGTTTAATCTGCCTAAAACGTGTTTCCCAGAATCTTAGCACATGCTGAGGAAGCTCCAACAACTCAGCCACTTCGCTAATTGTGCGAAAAGCATCGGAGCTCTTATCCATTTTACAACACCTTATCTAAAACATTACGAATGATTTCATGAAAGACTCAATCAATTCTCAATTTCTCAACAAGATTAGTCAAAAATAGGACCACACTTGACGACATTTAAATTTAAAAGCCTTTTTAATAAAAACGCAAAACTTAATTTTATACAGATTTTTTAATAAACGTTAAACTTTTTAATAACGTTTATTTATACAGTATCATTTTTTTTGTCTTGCACGATGCGAATCGAGAATTCTTTGCTTAAGTATATTCGCAGCCTTAAATGTCACCACACGTCGTGGCGAGATAGGTGCTTCAATACCGGTTTTTGGATTGCGCCCAACACGCTCATTTTTACTACGAACTTGAAAAGTCGCAAAAGAAGACAATTTAACTGCCTCACCTCTGACCAATGAATTGCAAATTTCATCTAGAACCAATTCAACCAAAGCTGCCGATTCAGTGTGTGACAAGCCCACCCTTCTACAAACTACGCTCGCTAAATCTGCACGCGTCACTGTCTTACTTGTCATTATAACCACCTATTTCAAATATTAAAAATTACAAAGTGACTTATACGTTTTATTCAAATATGGTCAAGCGACTATAATCTACCAACGAATAAGAATTGCTCCCCATGTAAACCCCCCTCCCATAGCTTCTAACATGATGAGATCTCCTTTTTTAATTCTTCCATCATCAACAGCTGTTGTTAAAGCCAATGGTACCGATGCTGCAGATGTATTACCGTGTTGATCAACAGTAATCACCACTTTATCTATGGCAATTCCCAATTTTTTAGCAGATGCTTCAATGATACGTTTATTGGCTTGATGAGGCACAAACCAATCCAATTTTGAAGCATCCACACCAGCAGCCGCAAAACAATCATCAACCACATCCGTTATCATACCAACTGCATATTTAAAAACCTCTCGTCCTTCCATGCGTAAATAACCTGTTGTTTTTGTTGTCGACGGACCACCATCAACATACAGCTTATCTATATACACACCATCAGAGCGTAATCTTGTAGACAATATGCCACGCTCCAAAGCACCCTCCCCTTCACATTTGTGTGCTTCCAAAATAGCAGCACCCGCACCATCACCAAATAAAACACATGTTGTGCGATCTTTCCAATCTAAAATTCGAGAAAATGTGTCAGATCCGATAACTAAAATTCTCTTAGCTGCTCCGCAGCGCAAATAAGCATCTCCTGTTGTTAAAGCAAAAATAAAACCGGAGCAAACAGCTTGAATATCAAAAGCGAATCCATGGCGCATTCCCAAAGCACGTTGAATTTCAACAGCAGAAGCAGGAAAAGTATGATTCGGGGTTGACGTTGCTAAAATAATACAATCGATGTCTTTGATTGTTAAACCAGCATTTATAAGTGCCGCTCGCGCAGCCTCAATTCCTAAAGAAACAGTTGTCTCACTGTCATTGGCAAGATAACGTTGGCGTATTCCTGTACGCTGAACAATCCATGCATCTGATGTTTCAATAAATTTCGCAATATCATCATTCGATAAGCTTTTTTGAGGCAAAGCACTTCCTACACCTCGCATAATGGATCGAATCATTCGTCCCTAACCTTTTCTTGATATTCTCTACTTATATTACAAAAGCTTATCACAATCCCCCTCCATTCATTTCATTTTCTTAATCAAAAAGTGTTTCTTTATTCTCATGAAACCATCGTAAATCAGCAGTTATTTTCTTTAACAGTTTATTATGAACCATCTCATAACCAACACGGATAGCAGAGGCAAAACCGTCAGCATTAGCGCTACCATGACTTTTTATGACAACTCCATTCAAGCCTAAAAGAACGCCACCATTCACCCTATCGGGATCCATTTTATTTTTCAGTGTACGAAAAGCGCTCCGCGATAAAAAATAACCCAAAGATGCTACAAGAGAACTTCGCATTGCGGAGTTTAAGATCTCTGCTATCTGTCGGGCAGTTCCTTCTGCTGTTTTCAAAGCAATATTGCCAGAAAATCCTTCTGTTACAACAACATCTACTGTTCCCTTTCCAATGTCATTTCCTTCAACAAATCCTTTATATTCTAACCCATCTAATTGCACTTCACGCAATATCATTCCAGCTTTTTTAATTTCATAAAGGCCTTTAACCTCTTCAACCCCCACATTTAAAAGCCCAACGGTTGGTTTTTCAGTGTGATATAAAGCACGAAACATACCGGCTCCCATAACCGCCAAATCAACCAACTGACTAGCAGAGGCACCAATTGTGGCTCCAATATCCAAGACAATACTCTCACTACGCAGTGTTGGCCAAATACCCGCAATCCCTGGACGTTCAGCTTCCGCCATCATTTTTAAACAAAAATAAGACATTGCCATAAGCGCACCAGTATTACCGGCAGAAACACAAGCATCAGCTTCACCCTTTTTTACCGCTTCAATTGCATACCACATTGATGATTTACCACGCCCATTACGAAGCGCTTGGCTTGGTTTCTCATCCATACGGGTATAACTTTCTGTGGGGTAGAAATGCGACACAGACGCTAAACGAGGGTATTTTTTTAAAACTGGCTCAACAACATCTTCAATGCCGTAAAACAGAAAATAAACATCTGGCAAATGTTTTTGTACAATTGCGGCTCCTGCAATAGTTGCTTCTGGACCATAATCACCGCCCATGACATCCACAGAAATTCTAATCACGCTTGCATATCCTACATCTCATTTACGCGTTTCAAATGCCTATCACAATTTTTTGCTATTAGAACAACAAAAAAACATGTTCCGCGAAAATAATTCCGCAAAATAACGTTTTTATACTAATAACAATAGGCAAATTTTTTATGTTTTTACAATTACTTCCAACTTTTCAAAACAGAAAATGGCGATATTTTTTTTTCAGATGTTTCTCCATTTTCAATCATATGCATCTTAACTCCTTCTTTGCGCGGATAATGATTAATGGATAACTCAAAAAATTCTTCCATGATAGCACCAACATCAATTTTATCGCCATAAAACACTTCCGGCATATCTTGCCCCTCCGCATCTAAAAACAATTCCCCTGTATCCTCCAAGATGTTAGGTTTCAATAAATTTGAATCTTCAGGAACAAAAACAACCTCAATATTTTCACGGAGAACACTCTCTATTGGCTCTAAAGTGACAACACATAGCTGTATTATACGTGCCTGCAATAGGCCTTTTATACGTACCCCACGTTTTTTCCACGGAAAAATATGAAACTTTCCCTCACAAGACTTTACTTCAACGAGAGCATGATTTTTAGCTAAATGCGCACATTCTCGCTGATTTGCACAAATATGAACCCTTATGCCTTTCGCAGGGAGAAAGCGCACTGATACTGGATAAGCCAAAGCAAATGTCATTTGAGGAATATTTTGAACATTCATTGGCAACTCCCGAATAGGAAAAATATAATATATTGCGCTTTTATTTAGCCAAAACACATTTCATTCATTTTTTTCTTTTCTAAAGAAATTCTGTATGGCATAATCCATTTTATAACAGGGAAACTCAATGTAAGCTACGGTAGATTAAGCTAAAATGAGAAAAAACTTGAGGTTGCCTTCTGGTAGTATATCTAAGTGTAAAAGGGAGATACCATTGTTTCAAATTCCCCAGAGAGTGGATTTAATCAAACGTAAATTATTGATTGGTCTGTCAATAGCAAGCATGGTAGCAGTTGCGGGTTGTAGTGTTCTTGATTCCTCAGGGACAAGTCAAATATATCAAGAAGGTTACGTTCTTGATAAAAATGCTCTTAATTCCATTGCCATTGGATCAAGCCAAGAGCAAGTTCTGCTCACGTTAGGAACACCCTCGCTAAAAACAAAATACGACAATGAAATCTTTTACTATATCTCACAAACGCGCTATCGTGGGATGCAATTTATGAAAACAAAAATTATTGATCGTAAAGTTTTGGCTATTTACTTTAACAAAAATGATCAGGTTACTAAGATAGCTAATTATGGTCTACGAGATGGTCAAGTGTTTGATTTTATTGCGAAAACAACGCCAACTGCAACAAAAGAGCAGCCTTTTTTAATTCAAATTATAAAAGGTCCAGCGAACTTACCTATCCATAATTAAATTATAACAGTCTCTATACAATCCTGATAACATCAGGATTGTAGCGTATTTTTTAAGTACGGACTTTTTTTGCCATGCTGTCAAGAACCGCATTGACAAGTTTTGGTTCATCACCTTCAAAAAACGCCTTTGCTATATCGACATACTCGTCCACAACAACAGCAATAGGGACATCTTGGCGATTGATTAACTCCCACAGACCTGCACGCAAAATTGCACGCAGTATAGAATCAAGACGGGAAAGTGACCACTCTGCAGAAAGCTGTTGATGGAGCATAGGATCAAGTTGTTTTTGATTCTTTACAACACCAGTAATAATAGCCAAAAACCATTGAAAATCGGCATCAAGATACTGATCACCATCAATATCTTTTCCTAGACGATAAGCCTCATATTCAGCAGCGGTTTCCATCACACCAGAACCGACTATATCCATTTGATAAAGTGCTTGAACTGCAGCAAGCCTCGCTGCTCCACGTTTATTCGCTAAACGGGCATCTCTTCTTTTCTTATCAGACATATTTACTGATTATCTCCAAATCTCTTTTTTAGAGTGATCATACATAAAGCAGCTTCAGCAGCAAAACCACCTTTATTTTTTTCATCTTCTCTCGCACGCACCCATGCCTGTTCTTCATTTTCCACAGTCAAAATACCATTTCCAATAGCTAACTTTTTATGAACAGTTAAATCCATCAAAGCACGACAAGAATCATTAGCAACAATTTCAAAATGGTATGTTTCGCCTCGAATAACACAACCAAGCGCCACATAACCATCGTAAAATACCTTATTATTTTTTTCAGCAAAAGCTATTGCAGCTGGTATTTCCAATGCTCCAGGAACTGTTACCATATCATAGCTTGCTCCAGCTTTTTGCAAAGTACTTACTGCACCTTTCAAAAGCGCATCAGAAACTCCATCATAAAAACGTGCTTCAACAATTAAGAGATGTAATGGCTTATGTACTTCTTTTATCATAACAGAATCCCAATAGAAAAATAAATCAATGTCTTTAGGATCATAAAATTCCAAAAACTATCAGAAACTTTCAGTTTATTGATCTTTCATTTTGAAACCAGAAAACTTCGCAGCATAACGAGCAAACTGATCAATTTCTAAGTTGATCTGATCTCCAATTTTAGCTTGTCCCCAAGTCGTCATTTCGAGTGTATGACGAATAATAAGAACATCAAAAATACAATCCTCAATACAATTAACCGTCAAAGATGTTCCATTAAGTGCAATAGATCCCTTATTCACAATAAAGGGGGTAAATTGTGTTGGAACTTTTAAGAAAAAACGAACTGCATCACCTTCATTTTTCTGATCAATGATAAGAGCGAGGCCATCAATATGACCAAAAACCAAATGCCCTCCCATTTCATCACCTAATCGGAGTGAACGCTCTAAATTAATACAAGTCCCTTTTTTCCACCCTGCAAGATTGGTCAAACGCAAAGCTTCTTCCCAAGCCTCCACAGCAAACCAACTGATATTAGCGTGTTTTAATCCTTTCTCAACAATTGTCAGACAAATTCCCGAACAGGCAATCGATGCACCAATTTCTAGGCTTTCTAGATCATAGCGTGTAGAAATATTTAAACGCACGCCTTGCCTTAAAAATTGAAGATCTTCAACACAACCAATATCCGTTATAATCCCTGTGAACATAATGTCTTACGTCTCCATTTATAAAAACGATCATTTCCAAACATTCTTGTTTCAACTTCATGAAACTGCGAAAGATAATTTCCAAAATGAGGCGCTTCAATACGATTTTGTCCTAAAATAACAGGCGCATAAAAGCATATTAAATGATCCACACAACCAGCATTTAAAAACTTTTCCCCCGTTTTGACTCCTCCCTCCAGTAAAACACTCTGAATTCCACGTTGATAAAGGAACTGTAAAATTGCAAGGGGTTGCATACAACCATTGCTCAATTCTACCGAATATACAGACACACCGGACATTTCTAATGCATTTTTTTTGCTTTCCTTGGCAAGATTCACATCACAAATAACCCATGTAGGAATTCTTTTTGCTGTTTGCACAACTTTTGCATCAAGGGGAATAGATAAATCTGCATCTAGAATAATACGTATAGGCGAACGCATCTCCATCCCTGGCAAACGACAATTCAATTGTGGATCATCCGCTAATATAGTACCAATACCAACAAGAATAGCATTATTTTGAGCACGCAGAATATGCGTATGCGTATGAGAAATCATTCCACTAATTTTTATCCCCCCCTGCCCCTTTTTTCCCACACCGTTATCAGCAGAAATGGCCATTTTCAGAGTAACAGCACAACGTTGCATCTTCCTTATACACCAATGCGTGCATAATGCTTCAAAAGCCTCTTCGGCCAAAATGCCTTCAACAACTTCAATTCCAGCCTTACGTAACAGAGCAATACCACGACCATCAACCCGTTTATCTAAGTCAGTAAGAGCAATAACAACTCGTGAAACACCTGAATCAATGAGTGCATTTACACATGGTGAGGTTTTTCCATAATGTGAACACGGCTCTAAAGTAACATAGGCAGTAGCACCACGTGCTAAAGAACCCGCCATACGCAAAGCCTGCACTTCAGCATGAGGTCTCCCATCTACGGCGGTTACACCATAACCAACAATATATGCTCCCGCATTATTATTGTTTTGCACAATCAATGTACCAACCGAAGGATTCTCACCGGTAAGACCGACATGACGCTCTGCCAAACGAATAGCTGCTGCCATAAAACGCTTATCTTGCATTTTTTTATTCATCAAAACAAAATTCTGTATCCGTTATACTTTTCGACAACTCGTCTATAACATCGTGAAAATCGCTTGCATTACGAAAATCTCGATAGACAGAAGCAAAACGGATATAGGCAATATCATCAATTCTTTTCAATGCTTCCATCACAAGAAGACCAATTTTCTCCGAAGCAATTTCTGGTTCTCCCAAACTTTCGAGTTGACGGACAATACCAGAAATCGCTCGTTCAATATGCTCAGGATCAATATTTCGCTTACGTACAGCTATATCAACTGAACGCATTAACTTATCACGATCAAATGGCTCGCATCGTCCATTTTTTTTAGAAACCAAAAGCTCGCGCAGCTGAACGCGTTCAAAAGTTGTAAAACGACCACCACAAACAGAACACACACGCCGACGACGAATCACCGCCCCCTCTTCGGCTGGACGCGAATCTTTAACTTGAGTATCCTCATATTGGCAGTAAGGACAGCGCATCTCTTTTGTGTCCTTAACAAGTGCTAAGATAAGAGTAAAGAGGAAACTGATTTGTTATATTTTTCACCTTTTCCTTAACAGCCATTTCAACGGCATTATTATCCTCATCACTTTTTGCTGTCCCAAGACCATCAAGAACTTCTGAAATCAGGTTAGCAACTTGAATAAATTCTTTTTCTGCAAAACCACGTGTTGTCGCAGCAGGTGATCCAAGACGAATTCCTGAAGTTATTGACGGTGTTTCAGGATCAAAAGGAATACCATTTTTATTACAAGTAATATTTGCTCGTCCCAAAGCCAATTCGGCACGTTTTCCTGTTACATTTTTGGAACGCAAATCAACCAATAATAAATGATTATCTGTACCACCAGAAACAATATTAAAACCATTACTCTGTAATGTTTTTGCTAAGGTTTTGGCATTGGCAACAACATCAGCACTGTAACTTTTGAAAGAAGGTTGCAAAGCCTCCGCAAATGCAACAGCCTTAGCTGCAATCACATGCATTAAAGGACCTCCCTGAAGACCAGGAAAAATCGCTGAATTAATTGTTCTAGCTAAAGCTTCATCATTTGTTAATATCAAACCACCTCGAGGACCACGCAGTGACTTATGCGTCGTCGTCGTTACAATGTGTGCATAGGGAACAGGAGAAGGATGAACACCACCAGCAACCAGACCTGCAATATGGGACATATCAACAAGAAAATAAGCACCAATTTCATCTGCTATTTCGCGGAAGCGTTTCCAATCCCATAGACGCGGATAAGCCGAACCACCCGCTATAATAAGCTTGGGCTTACGTTCTTTTGCAAGGCGTTCAACTTCCTCCATATCAAGAATCTGATCTTCTTGACGCACACCATAGGAAACAACATCAAACCATTTTCCAGACATATTGACAGATGAACCGTGAGTTAAGTGACCACCAGCATTCAAATCCAATCCCATAAATGTATCACCAGGCTTGAGCAAAGCTAAAAAGACAGCTTGATTCATTTGGCTACCAGAATTAGCTTGAACATTTGCAAAAGCAGCACCAAAAAGCTGCTTTGCTCGTTCAATTGCTAAATCTTCAACGACATCAACAAACTGACATCCCCCGTAATAGCGTTTTCTTGGATAACCTTCTGCATATTTATTTGTCAAAACTGACCCTTGTGCTTCAAGAACCGCCCTTGAAACAATATTTTCTGAAGCAATCAACTCAATTTCATGTTGTTGACGCTCAAATTCTCCCCTAATTGCATCAAAGATTGCAACATCGGCGGTTTGTAAATTATCATTAAAAAAGCGCTTTTGTATGTCATTTCTCTGCTGATTCATAAAATATGTTCCT
Organism: Bartonella pachyuromydis; assembly: GCF_039543065.1. Classification (NCBI taxonomy): domain Bacteria; kingdom Pseudomonadati; phylum Pseudomonadota; class Alphaproteobacteria; order Hyphomicrobiales; family Bartonellaceae; genus Bartonella; species Bartonella pachyuromydis. The sequence goes on from NZ_BAABJA010000003.1 coordinate 75,881, forward strand.
AAAATTAAAAAATAAATTCATTAAACGATAACACAGCAAACTACGTAAACAAAATATCTTAAACCACATTCACTTTAAAATGGTGCAAATTTTATTTTATTCCCCCACTATAATAAACGAAAATCTTTTCCTTCACAAAATAATAAAAAATGAATATTAAGTTTTTCTTCATTCCTTTTTATTTTGTAGCATTTCTTTACAAGAAAAATGATTAATAACTTTAATAAATTCAATAATTTAATTTAGTAATCATTTATAATATGATAAGCTGGATATGGCAAAAAAAATCATTTAAGGCAAAAAGAATGACAACAAAAGTTTTCATTGACGGTGAACATGGAACAACTGGATTACAAATACAAAAACGACTAGCGAAGCGTTCGGATTTTAAATTACTCTCTCTTGCTCATACAGATCGACATAATATTGATATTCGACGAGACTGCCTTAATCAAACTGACATTGCTATTTTGTGTCTCCCAGATGATGCAGCACGCGAGACTGTTAACGCGCTTAAAAATAATAAAAAAGTGAGAATTATTGACAGTTCAACAGCCCACCGTATTATGCCAAATTGGGTCTACGGTTTTCCTGAAATGACTGCGGGACAAAAACAACACATCCAAGCAGCACATTACGTGACCAATCCTGGTTGTTACCCTACCGGTGCAATTAGCTTGATTCGTCCACTCCGTGAAGCTGGCCTGCTAGATACCTCATATCCGATATCAATTAACGCAATATCCGGTTATACTGGTGGTGGAAAACAATTGATTGCACAAATGGAAAACCAATCTCAACAAAATGATATTCAAGAAAATTATTTTATCTATGCTCTCAATCTTGAACATAAACATGTTCCAGAAATTAAACTCTATGGACAAATCAGTAAAACCCCTATTTTTGTACCAAGTGTTGGTCGTTTTCCCCAAGGAATGATCGTAAATATTCCACTCCACCGCCGTTTATTTACAAAATCAGCCAACTGTTCTGATCTGCGAGAAATTTTTGAAACCCATTACGATGGACAAAATATTATAACAATTGCATCACAAGAAGAGACGGCAACTCTCACCAAACTCGACCCAGAATACTTAGCACATAAAGACGAGATGAAACTTTTCATTTTTGGCAATGACCGCGAAGGTATTTTCAATCTCTGTGCCCTCCTGGATAATTTAGGAAAAGGCGCAGCCGCAGCAGCTATTCAAAATCTCGACTTAATGCTGTTAGGAAGTTAAACTTTTCTTGTCTTTATACAAAGCTATTATTCAACAGCACGATATGCTCCTTTTGTCGCACGCCAATGTGCAACAGAAAAACATAAGACTACTAACGCAACACTTTGGTGAATAAGCCCTAAGCTTATAGGCACTTCATGGAGTAAGGTGAAAATACCCAAAAATGCTTGAATAGAAATCATAATAGATAGCAAAAATGCACGACGCGAATGTGTTGAATTTGGAACACTCTTTCGCAGATACAAAGCATGAATAACTGCCATAACGAATAAAAAATAAGCAAAAAAACGATGGACAAATTGAACTGTTAAGGGATTTTCGAAAAAATTGCGCCAAATAGGAGTATGTTGCAACAATCCATCAGGAATAATCTGATCATCCATAAGGGGCCATGTATTATAAACTTTTCCAGCATGGAGCCCTGCAACCAAAGCACCTAAATAAATTTCAATCAAAATAAAAACAACAAGCCATCCCGCAAAATATTGTATCCTTTGGTCTGCTGGTTTTTCGGAATATTCTGCGAGCCCTCGTGATAAATAAGTAACAAAAATAATAACAAAACAAGCTGTTATAAGATGAAATGCCAAACGATATTGGCTCACGCTGGTCAAATTACTTTGGCCAATACCTGAAGCAACCATCCACCAACCAATGAATCCCTGAAATGCAATAAGAACCGGAACAATAGTAAGTTGAAGTAAGATATTTTTTTCAACGCGCTTAGTCGTCCAAAACCAAATTAAACCGAATAAAGCGACAAGACCAACAAGACGCCCTAAAACCCGATGTGCCCATTCCCACCAAAAAATTACCTTAAAGGCACTTAACGTCATATCACTATTAAGTAGCTTATATTGCGCTATCTGTTGATATTTTAAAAACTCTTCTTGCCATTGGTCTTCACCAATTGGCGGAATAACACCGTGAATCGGCTTCCACTCAGTTATCGATAACCCTGATCCCGTCAAGCGGGTAGCCCCCCCCACTAAAACAATTGCCAAACAAAGGAATAAAATAGAATAAAGCCACAAGCGAATTTGTTTTCTATTTTTTTTCTGCAATGGTGTCAAAACTCTCTCATTCAATCTCTTTATGCTCATCTCTGATTGCCCCACGTCTCTCTCCAATCATAACCCACTTCAAAACTTAAACATTAAAAATCTCAGCCATTTTAAAGTATGTACTACAACTTTAGCACAAGACAAGGGTAATACTATAATATGCAATTCATATTCTATGGTATAGATGATGCAACCACACGGTAAACAGTTTTTGGAAATTGACGCACCATTTTTAATATCCAATCCTGTTCATCAAGAGCAACACTACAGATATAATGGTCTGTTAGCCTTGCAAATTGTTCAACCCCATATTTTGGTTCGCTCTCCATCTCTAAAAGAATGAAATCATAATCTTTTTTAAATTCTTGTAAGAGATTGGGAATATCATTTGAAAAATCTTGTGCAGATACAGCACTCGTTAACCCTTGAGGAAGAATATCAACTCCCGTGTCATAATCACGATAAATAACATCCTGTAACTGAGCATTTCCTGTTAAAATATCACTCAATCCTCTATGTGGACCAATGACTTTCTCTATTTGTTGACCAGAAATATCCACCAACAAAATCGTTTTGTGCTCTTTGATGAGATGAAGAGAGAGTTTTGCTGCTGTTCGTGCAGCTTCTGGTCCAATGATTGAAATAAGCACTGCAGTGTGACGCTTCAGAAAATCAGATAACCCCTCTATTGTAACAAAAAATTCAAGTTCTTTCATTCTTTCAGATACGAAAGTACTTTCACTATTTTTATGATTTTCTCTTAGTTTATTTTTCCTTATCATAGGATATTGACGAAACAACAATACCCCTCCCAAAAGAGTAATTAAACTCGTAAAAACACTGATAATAAAATTTTTCCCATAAAGATCCATAAAAGGAATTTCTGTTAATGTTGTTGGTACAACCACCTGAACCTTTATGTTTTGCAAAAGAGAAAAATCCTTACTCATCTCTTTGCTTTGCAAAGCTACTACAGCTCTTATTCTATGTTCGAGCTCATCAAACATTTGATTCAAAGATTGGGATTGATCTTTTGCAAAAAAACTCATCCTTTTTTTAAGTTGTTTTTCAAACTCTATTGCAAGAATCTCATCTGAGTGAAATTGATGAACGATTTGCAAAATTTTATTTTCTAATTGCTGAGAAACCGCCTCTAATTCTGCCGTCATTGCTTTAATTTGAGGATGTGTCCAGCCTAATTGCACAACCATATGCGCTCTTTGCGTTTCTAAAAGATTACGTTTAGTTTCTAATGCAGAAATCATAGGGTGACTTGCAATAAATGATAAAGACAGTAAAGACTGTCCATTCTCGCGCGCTATACTAATAGTAGAATTCAAACTCGTTAAATGAATACGCTTTAAAGTTGCTTCCGTTAACTGCACAGAAAGATCATGAAGCTCTGTTTGTTTTACATTGTGATAAACGAAAGAATCAACAGATGAACGAAATCCATGCACAATATCGAAAATCTCATTCTTATCATATTGTTGAGTCGTTTTCTGTTCCATTAACAATAATTTTTGTTTCTGTTTTATGATTGCTTTTGAAAAGGCGGAAAACCAAACCTCTAATCCATGTTGAGCAGATTCAAGTGTTTCTGCTTCAAAAATAAGATCAAAGAAATTACCATTGCGGAATAAACGAATATTTTCACGAAAATCTTTCTCGCGAGAGTTTCCTAAAGAAAAACTCTGTAAACTTGAATTGTTTAAAATTATGGGCTGAGATAAGAGAAAAGCAATAACATTATTTTGTTTCTCAATTGGCAAAGGCTTTCCTATAGAATCCGATATTGAAAATGTTAAACTTGCGCGATAAACTCGTGGCTGAACAAAATAATACATCCAAACCAAAGATGTACAAAGCACTGCTAACAACAAAACAACAAAAATGTTTTGCAATACTGTGCGTACCAACAGTTTTCTATCGCACTTAAGAATCATCTTTATTTCAACCAGAAAAATACTTCATAATTTTTACTTAAGAGAAAGTAGTAACTATCCTCTTAACTTGAAGTCATATTATTTTGTGATAAGAAAGTCGTAAAATTTAAGAAAAATATTCAATAATAGCTGAAAAAACTTTAGTTCAGATTTTGTTTGATATGCTCTAAGCGTTTTTTTGCTTCACAGGTAAGTACTGCTCTAATGGTAACAGAACCATCATCATGCCCTTCCTGCATGATCTCACCAGAATTTTCATAAAACCAATCAATAAGCGACATTTGATGAGGTCTTAAAAGACATTCAACCTTTTGTATTTCTCCAAAAATTCGCTTTTCAATTGCTGTTGATAATTGATCTAACCCATCGTTCATGAGCGCTGATACCATTACCGCAGGATTTAATCGTGTTTTTGCGTTTGTTTGCAAAACATTTAACGCCTGCTCATCCAATAGATCAATTTTGTTCCAAACTTCTATGATACGTTTTGTATCATCAATATCAATACCAAGACTTGAAAGTACTCTCAAAACATCCTGCGCATGTACACGATGGTCAAAATCAGACATATCTCTCACATGAAGAATGAGATCCGCTTCAACAACTTCTTCAAGAGTTGCTCTAAAAGCGGAAATCAAATGCGTTGGTAAGTTAGAGATGAAACCTACCGTATCAGACAAAAGAATAGTTTGTCCATGAGGAAGAACAACTTTACGCAAAGTTGGATCCAGTGTTGCAAACAACATATCCTTTGCCAAAACATCTGCACCACTTAAACGGTTAAAAAGCGTTGATTTTCCTGTATTGGTATATCCAACTAAAGCAACAATAGGATGGGATGTTTTTTTTCTTTTAGCTCTATGAAGAGCACGTGTTTTAATAACTGTTTCTAATTCACGGCGAATCCGAATAATTTTCTCTTGCAAAAGACGTCTGTCTGCCTCGATTTGTGTCTCACCAGGTCCTCCTAAAAAACCACGACCACCACGTTGCCTTTCCAAATGTGTCCAACTACGCACAAGCCTGCTTTTTTGATAAGACAAATGTGCCAATTCAACTTGTAGAACCCCTTCTTTTGTTCGCGCACGCTTCCCAAAAATTTCAAGAATGAGAGCCGTTCTATCGATAACTTTACAATGCCATAACTTTTCTAAATTACGCTGCTGCACTGGCGTTAAAAAATAATCTACAATCGCAAGTTCAATAGAAGATTCACTTATATACTGAGCGAGTGCCTCTACCTTACCTTTTCCAAATAAAGTTGCTGGACGAAGCGTAACAATATTAATCGTCTCATGATAAACAACTTCCAACCTTACAGCTCGGGCAAGCCCTAAGGCCTCTTTAAGCCGAGACGATATTGAATCCCCACTTGCGGTATTTTCACTTTTGTCTTCTTGATAAACCGGTACCAAAACAACAGCACGAACTTGTTTTTCAACACGCGAAGGAAAACCCACAAATCTCTTATTTTCATTTGTCATGTCAACCAAGCACTTTTAAACATAGGATAAGAGATCTCAAAGTGAAGTGGCTTGTTTATTCAGAATTTTCTCCTTCAAACATCTGCACAGATTGCCCAGGCATAATTGTAGAAATAGCATGCTTATAGACCAATTGCGCATGTCCATCACGACGTAAAAGAACACAAAAATTATCAAATGAAGTTACAATACCTGTTAGCTTAACGCCATTTACAAGAAAAATTGTAAGAGAAATTTTTTGCTTGCGCACCGTATTTAAAAATACATCTTGCAGGTATTGTGATCGCTCTGCCATTATTCTTACACCTTTATCTCGAATTGCATTAGAATACCCGTGCACGCATATCGACTGAAAAATATCCAATTGTCAACGCAACAACCTCAAAATTTAGCCAAAGACACCCTACTATCAAGAAAAAACATCTCTTTAAAGATAAGGAGTACAACAACCTATAAAAACATTAACGAATACGCAATTTTTCCAACTTTCACTTTTTAAAATACCATGAAAAGATAAGTTCCTTTTTTTATGTCTCGCAACATTACACATACTATACACTTTAAATCATGTGTACTTTAAAAAACGCATAATAGTAAATTTCCCCCATTAGAATCAATAGAAATTATCAGAATGAGAGCATGATTCGTTAATTTTATCGAAAAAAATGCAATGATTAGGTATATATCCACAAATGGACTTTCTTACCGCAGACTTTTTAAAAATATCGTATATAACTCACATGAAATTGCCCTTAACACAAATATAACAAGCTTATAATTCTACCTGTAAAGCAGAGTTGTGAACAATATTTTCATTTTGTTTAAATCAAACAATAGTTTGTTTTTATTAAACTTTACAACACTTTTAAACAAGTTAATGCACTGCGTTAACTTTAATCTTGATAAGTTTTTAAAAATTTTCTTGGGGCATATTCCTTTCTAAATAATTAACAGCTAGTATGTCAGAATATCTGAAGAAGGAGGTATCCTTTTTGGGTCTGTAAGAGTACGAGGCAAGTATGGCACGTAGAACTAAGTTACAAACATTTGAAATTGAAGTCGAAGAAGCTCTCTCAAAAGCTATGAACTTTGACTTTGATAACGCGGAGATTGAAACAATACCATCTAATAGTTCTGACAATGTCATTACTGTAGATGAGCTCATTCAAAAGATTGCAATGGCAGAAGAAGAAGTTTTCGCTGAAAATGGCACTTCAACTCTTATTTCCAATATTCATGATAGTGCTGTTGTTGATGAATCCGTTGTTGAACAGCTTTTTGCTCCCAAATCTGGATCTGAACTTGCAGGCGGAACTGTTCGTAATAGATTATTATCCACACAACTTCTTCCTGCTAATGATGATATAACAACTCCTTTAAATTTTGAATTATTAAAGCAACGTTCTACCTCTCGAATTTACTGGTGTACAACAGCACTCAGTGCTTTATGGGCAACAGGAAGTGCTATTATAGCTCATAAGCTAGCTCCTGCTGGACTCAATTCCTTATCGGATATTACCACTTTTGTTACCTCTCCAGCTGGGCTAGCTGTAACAGCTGGAACAGTAATTCCTATCCTTATATCTTGGGGATTTGCTCAACTAACAAAACGCTCCAATGAATTGCATAATATTGCTCTTCTCATGACCAATGCTGCACAACGTTTGAGTGACCCACAAAATATCTCTGAAAAACAAGCTATTGCTATAGGACAAACTATTCGCGAAGAAGTAGCGGCCATGAATGAGGGGATTGAGCGCACCCTTGGACGTGCTGTTGAACTTGAAGCAATTATACAAGGAGAAGTTCATAACCTAGAACAAGCTTATGCTGAAAATGAATCGCGCATTCACACACTCATCAAAGAATTAAGTAATGAACGTATAGCTATCTTGAACCATGCTGATCGAGTTCAGTCAACAATTAAAGGAACACAAGAGCAACTGAATGATGAATTTGGCTTGGTTACCTCCAAAATTGTAACCAATGTTGAAAAGCTTGCGCAAACTCTTTCCCAAACTTTACAAAAACAGGGGGAAGATCTTGTTGAAAGGCTTTCCTATGCTGGTGATGGCGTAACGAGTCAACTCGTTGAAAAATTTAATCAAACCACAACACAGATTCAGCAAAAAAATACAGAATTTTTTCATGAATTAGGAAAAAATTTTGATAGTTTCTCAAAACGTTTTAATAATAATGAAAAGCAAATAGAAAAAACTTTTAATGAAACTGCTGCTAAAGCTGAAGGGCATATTGCTAAGATTGCAACGCATATACAAACAGCAACAGAGCAAACTCTCCATAATGTTGATGAAAAGTTTAAAATATTAGATAAATCTATTATTGATCGCAATAATCAGTTTCTACAAAATTTTGATGAAAAAGTTATACAGCTCGATGAGAAAGCATACAAACTCTCTTCTAAATTTGACAACATAACTTCAGAAGCAATTGAAGCTTTTGAAAACCGTTTAGCAAGTGTTGATCTTTCTCTTAAAGAACACAGCAATTCCATAATTGAATCCTTCATAGCACGCAGTCAAACCCTAGAAGATAATGCTGAAAAACTTGGTAATTTCTTAGAAACTCATGTCTTGCAGATTAATGAAAATCTCCAAGAAAGAACGGCTGATATTACCGAAGCCTTTACAAATGGACGTGAGACTATACTCTCTGCAATCGATGAGAGCAAAGAGAAATTAAAAGAAGAAGTTCAACATATCGATAGTACTATCGTTGATATCATACAAGAGTGTTCGCAAGACTTTAAATTGCAACTTTCTGATCAAAGATCTCTCATGGCAAACATGCTCGACAACGAAAAGAATAAATTTGCCGATACGTTGAAAACTCAAATAGGTATCTTAGCGCAAAATACTTCAAATCTTGGAAAGGTTTTGATTGATAATGCTCGAATCGTTGATCAGCATGCAGAAAATCATGTTGCAAATATCGTTCAATGCACAGAAAACTTACAAAAAGTCATTGCACAAAGCTGTAATACAACGAAAGATGCTTTAGAAGCACAAGCTAGAAATATTGATATTCGTGCCGATGCACTACGTGATTCTCTGGCGATTAATAGTTTTTCTCTTAACGAGGTTCTTGCCGATCAAACACGTATACTTGAACAGCGGATGGAAACGATTCATAATCTCATTGCCAAAAGTGACATACATGTTGATGCTGCATTAAAACAGCAAATAGATCTTGTTGAAGATGCAATTGCTGCTAATAGTAAAAACATTACCGAAACTGTTCAAGGTCATATCAAAAATCTCGAGGGACATGCTGAAATTCTAAAGAATACTCTCTCTCAATCTAACGGAACATTCTTTGAAGCCCTTGAAACACGTATAGGAACACTTGATGAGAGTTTAGAAAATCATACCCGCCAAATTTTTGAGCGTGCAACCAACCTAGAAGAAGCATTTTCCGCAAAACTTGGTCAAGTATGTGAAACTATAGAGATGCAGACATCTGCCCTTGAAAAACACTCTGATTCATTACAAACATCTATCATTTTTAATAATGAACAAAGTCAAGCGATTCAACAAGCTCTAGAAGCAAGTGTTGATAATATACGGATTACCTTGGAAGATTCCGTTAACACAGTTACAAATAGCTTGCATGATAAAGCTGTAGAAGCCTCCGATATTCTTTCTTCTACAAGTGAACAAATAGTTTTATCTGTAGAGAATGTTACCACAAAAGCAGAAAATATTCTCTTAGAATCTGGAACCCGCATTGTATCAAATGTTAAACAAACAGTTTATGATACCAGTGAAAAAGTTTTATCCGTTCTCTCTGAGCAAACAGCTCATACACTTGAGGCCTTCACAACGGCCAGTCATAATGCACAAGCATTGTTGAATGAAACCATTCACACTTCAACAACAGAAATTGAGCACGTCCTCAATGAGCGCTGCAATGTTCTTCATCACTCCATGCAAAATCTAAAAAATAATTTAGGATATCAACTTTCTGATGTAAGTGATCGTTTGGAAGAAGCAAAAAATCAAACAGCTACTCAAATTTTAGAACATGTTGGAAAAATTACAGAACTGACAAGCCATTTAAATCAAGCAGCGCGAAATACTACGGAATCAATTGGTTGTTTAACACATCGTCTGGGCGAACAGCTCTCCCTTTCAACACAAGAAGCTGAACAAAGGATTTATGCACACAATGAATCTTTAGTGAATAGCTTGGCACAGACCAACTCTGAAACTCTTCAAACAGTAACTGCTCTAAAAGATGATCTTATCGATAATGTATCATCCATCGTTGCACAATTGAATCAATCAATTGGCAATTTCCACGAGAATAATAATGTTTTATTATCAACAGTTCAAAATATTGACGGTCAATTTAGCGAAGCTGCAAATAATTTTTTCCGCAATACTAATCAAGTAGCAGAGCATTTATCAGCCTCAAATCAAGCGCTCCATAACAATGTTGAGGTTCTGCAAGGACTTTCACAAAATACATTTGAACAAATTAATCATATAACAAGCCGTTTTGGTGAACATGCTAAAACACTTTCTGAAACTATTCATGTTCTCGAGCAGTCCGAAAATTCACTTGGTGCAACCCTTGAAGAAAAACGCAATATGCTCTCTGCATTAAGCGATTCACTTATTTCAAAATCTCATGAAATTAATCAATTGATTGTGCATTATGAAAATGTTCTCAACCTAGCACTAGAGCGCACGGATAAAAATGCGCGACACTCCACCCATTCGCTTCAAGAATCACTAAACCAGCTTATTAATGAAGCTTCAGTGCGTTTTTCAGGAGCAGCAAAAGATATACGTCGCTCCGCAGATGAAGTTCGTTTAGAGCTTTCAAGAATTAACAACGATATTAATGAGAATGTTCAAAAACTTCCAGAAAAGACAAAAGAAACAACGCAAACAATTCGCACTGCTCTGAATGAACAGATTACAGCGTTAAAAGACTTGGTAAGCATTATACAAAAAAATGCCCATGAACAGATAATGTCGACGCTTCCTCCATCATCAACACTTAAGAAGAGTGATAGTCTTTCTTCTGAAATTGTTAAAAAAATAGTGCCTCCTAAACCTGTTTTGCAACAAGATCAAAGCAAAAAACGGCAAAATAAATGGGTGTCGAATCTCCTAGAAAGAGCTTCACGTGAAGAAACTTGGTATGATGAAATGCCTGATGACACTGTTTTTGCACCGGTACAAACTAAAACACATTCTGCACATGAATCGCTTAATTCTTTAGCAGCGAGTATAGTACAAACCATGAACCATAATGCTGTTGTTGAGCTATGGGATCATTATCGCCGTGGACAAAAAAATATCGTAACAGAACGCCTTTATACGTTAAATGGAAAAACGATATTTGAAATGATTAAGAAAAAATATATGAGTGATATTGATTTTAAACGCTCAGTTAACCAGTATATTATGGATTTTGAAAAGCTATTACGTGATGGATCGCGGAGTTCTGGTTCTTCCAACGCAATTCGGAAGTACCTGATATCGGATACTGGAAAAGTCTATACTATGCTTGCCCATGCAAGTGGGCGCATTCAATAGCCAGCAATAAAAGTGGAAAAAATATTTTTCCACTTTTTCTTTTTTTGTTATTATGACTATTCTCTATCGTATAATGTATTTGTAATGTTGTGTATCAAAAAGGTTGGGGAAATGGTTGATATGAAACTTTCTATAATATTTTAAATAATTTCCCTATAAAGCAGCATAATACGACAGGATAAGTATAACTCCTGATACTTGTTTTATTTCCCTTTCATTCCTTCATTTTTCTTGTCAACAATAATAGTCTGTAAATCTTATCTTCACTTTATAGAAACCTCAAGAAAGCATATATTTATGACAATTCGGTTCAATGAATAAGCGACTCTCCTCTATTCTTCTCAGCCAGCATTGCAAAAAAAACAACGGCTTGGTAATGTAATCACTCGTAATATTTTACTTATTTTTAAACTGGCTAATTTCTACGAGCTTTTGTTAAGGAGTGAACACCAAATTGTACTGATAGCAATGAACTTGTTTAATAAGGGCAAATACAAAGAAACATCAGACTGATTAACGATCTAGGAAAATTTTCTCATGTATTTTTATACTTTAGAAAAATGAGGATCTATCAGGGGAAAAAACTTATCGTAGATGGAATAACTCATATAAACATACACTAACCTGGATACCGTAAAAATGTCTACAGAACGAAATAGTGATTTCAGTTTACAAAAAGCTGAGCTTGACAGTGCGGCGCTTTTTTATCACCAACATCCCAAACCTGGGAAATTGGAAATACAAGCGACAACACCTCTTGATAATCAGCGTGATCTAGCTCTTGCTTATTCTCCAGGTGTTGCAGCGCCATGTCTTGCAATTCATAAAGATCCCAATCTTGCCGCGCAATATACTGCTCGTTCTAATTTAGTCGCGGTTATATCAAATGGGACCGCTGTTCTTGGGTTGGGAAATATTGGTCCACTAGCTTCAAAGCCCGTTATGGAAGGAAAGGCTGTTTTATTTAAAAAATTTGCCAACATTGACGTTTTTGATATTGAAATCAATGCACCCACCATTGATCAAATGGTAGAAACTGTATCTGCCTTAGAGCCTACATTTGGTGGTATTAATCTTGAAGACATAAAAGCTCCAGAATGTTTTGAAATCGAAGAAAAACTTCGCTCTCAAATGAATATTCCCGTTTTCCATGATGACCAACACGGAACTGCCATTATTGTTTCTGCTGCCGTATTAAATGCCTTAAATCTTTCAGGAAAAAAAATTGAAAATGCAAAAATAGTTTCCTCAGGCGCAGGTGCCGCAGCTTTAGCTTGCATTAATCTTTTGGTTCGTCTGGGAGCAAAAGTTGAAAATATTTGGCTTAGCGATTTAGAAGGAGTTGTTTATGAAGGTCGCGAAACACTCATGGATCGCTGGAAAATCAATTATGCACAAAAAACGAATGCACGAACATTATCCGAGATTATTGATAATGCAGATATTTTTTTAGGTGTTTCAGCGGGAGGTGTTTTAAAACCTGAATATTTAAAAAAAATGGCTCCAAATCCACTCATTTTAGCGCTTGCCAATCCAATACCAGAAATTATGCCAGAAGAAGCACGTTCTGTAAGGCCAGATGCAATGATCTGTACAGGACGCTCTGATTATCCAAATCAGGTTAATAATGTTCTCTGTTTTCCCTATATTTTTCGTGGTGCATTAGATGTTGGAGCTACTGCAATTAATGAAGAAATGAAAATGGCTGCAGTTCATGCAATAGCGGCTTTAGCCCGTGAAGAAACTTCAGATATTGCAGCACGTGCATATTCAAAGAAACCACCCAGTTTTGGTCCAGATTATCTCATTCCCTCCCCCTTCGATCCACGCTTAATACTACGCATTGCACCTGCTGTTGCTAAAGCTGCAATGGAAACTGGTGTAGCGATTCGGCCAATTGAAAATATGGAAGCCTATTATGATATCCTCAATCGATTCGTATTTCGTTCTGGATTAACAATGAAGCCTGTTTTTGCAGCAGCAAAGACAGCAAAACGTAAACGTGTCATCTATGCCAATGGTGAAGATGAGCGTGTGCTTCGAGCAGCGCAAATTGTGCTTGAAGAACAAACTGCAATTCCTCTTCTTATTGGCCGACCTCATGTCGTAGAAGCAAGATTAAAGCGCTTGGGTTTAAGAATTCGCCCCAGCGTAGATTTTGAACTTACAAATCCCGAAAATGATCCACGTTTTCGTGATTATGTTAATTTATTTCTTCGTTATACGGGAAGACGTGGCGTCTCTCCTGAAGTTGCAAAAACAATTGTCAGAACCTCAACAACAGCAATTGCAGCCCTCGCCGTGATGCGTGAAGAAGCTGATGCAATGATTTGCGGCTTAGAAGGGCGTTTTGAGCGTCATCTTGAACTCATTGAACAAGTTATTGGACTTGATGCCAATATTCGTCATTTTTCTGCTGTAAGTTTACTTATTTCTCCGCGTCGGACTCTTTTTTTAACGGATACTTACGTTAATGAAGACCCTTCTGCAGAAGAAATAGCAGAAATGACAGTATTGGCCGCACAAGAAATTGAAGCTTTTGGTATAACACCCAAAGCGGCATTATTATCACACTCAAACTTTGGTTCAAAAAATACAGAAAGTGCACGCAAAATGCGCCGTGCAACCGAAATTCTTGCCAAATTATACCCCAATTTAGAAGCCGATGGGGAAATGCACGGCGATGCTGCACTTTCTACAATTTTTCGTGACCGTGTTTTCCCTGATTCACGCCTCAAAGGGGAAGCTAATTTACTTGTCTTTCCAACACTTGACTCCGCTAATATAACACTTAATCTTGTGAAAAATCTCACCAATGCACTTCATGTTGGCCCTATTTTGATTGGAGCCTCACGTTCTGCACACATCTTAACACCTTCAGTAACTTCACGAGGAGTGGTAAATATGACAGCTCTTGCCGTCCTTGCTGCGAATAGAAAAACTTCTAGTACAAAGTAAATGAAAATAACTAAATTTCACAGTAAAATTCTAAATTTTGCAAAAATATTGAAATGTATAATTTCACGCACTGCAAATGTATTTGCCTTATGAGAAAGACAGCAGCATTCTAAGATTAAGTCTTTTTTTTGCAGGGAAAAAAGGCTAGAAGAATTGTGTTAAGTGTATTTTGAATTTATCAACTTTATAATAAGGAATTGTACATTGTCCTCTACGTTTGACAAAGTTGCTGATATTATTGCAGAAATCAGTGAAATTGATCGCAGTATAATTACACCTGAAAGCCATACGATTGATGATTTAGGAATCGACAGTCTTGATTTTCTGGATATTGTTTTTGCTATTGATAAAGCTTTTGGAATTAAAGTTCCTTTAGAGCAATGGACACAGGAAGTCAACGAAGGTTCTGTAGCAACAGAAGAATATTTTGTTCTTAAAAACCTTTGTACAAAAATTGATGAACTCGTTGCCTCAAAACAGGCGGAATAATTCTTTTATTATGCATAACCAAACTGTATTTATCACTGGTATAGGACTTATAAGCTCTTTGGGTGAAGGGGTTGATCAACATTGGAATCTCTTGAATGATTCAACATGCACACCAAATCTTGATTGTAAAACTTTTCCACCCTACCCTGTCCATATATTACCTGAAATTGATTGGAATTTACAAATTCCCAAAAAAAGTGATCAACGGCAAATGGGCACGTGGCAACGTCTTGGTACCTATGCGGCAGGCCTTGCTCTTGATGATGCAGGTATGAAAAATGATAAGCAGTTAACATCGACAATGGATATGATTGTTGCAGCAAGTGGAGGAGAGCGTGATATTATCGTTGATACACAAATTCTCTCACAAGCGCGTACAACATCTGATCATGCTTCCATGTTAAATTCGGTTCTTTCGACTGAGCTTCGTCCAACTTTGTTTTTGGCACAACTCTCAAATCTTTTAGCTGGAAATATTTCGATTGTGCATAAAGTAACAGGTTCTTCTCGTACTTTTATGGGGGAAGAAGGCAGTGGGTTGTCTGCACTTCAAATTGCCGCTGCTCGTATTCGATCAGGACAAAGCACCCATGCGCTGGTAGGAAGTTCTTATAACGCACAAAGTTATGATATGTTACTGGCCCATGAACTTGGAGGTCTCTTAACACGAAATGGCTGGACACCAGTATGGGACCGTAGCAATTATCCTGGTGGTGGAATTATAACAGGTTCTGGCGGCATCTTTCTAGTCCTTGAAAGTGGAAAACAAGCAAGAAAACGTAATGCACATGCTTATGCTGAAATTAGCCAAATCATCACGGATCAAATAGATAGAACAAAAGTGTCACTTGAAGAATCGATTATATCAATGTTGAAAATGGTAGAAGCGAATTCTGCTTTAGCTATTTCCGCTGCCTCAGGCTCTCATAAAGTAACCAAAGCGGAACAAAACGCTCTTGATTCTACTGATATGTTTTACCGTGGTATTACAACATTATTTGGTTATATGCGAGAAGCACAATTTCTTTTAGCACTTGCACTTGCTGCACTTGTTGTTGACAAAAAACGTAGTTTCCCAGCATTAAGTGCACATGAAAAACCTTTTTCTAAAGAAGTACGTGAAGCGTTTGTTACAACCATTGGCATTAGAAGAGCTGAAGGTATAGTTCGCTTAACTACTGCTTGAGGAGAATTTCTATAGTGAAATATAATGATTATTTTGGACGTCCACTTGTAGCAATAACTGGAGCAGGAGTTGTAACATCACTGGGACAAGGCAAGCAGGAAAATTGGCAAAAATTAACAAGTGGTGTTAGTGGTATCCATAAAATAACACGTTTTTCCATTAAAGGGTTAAATACCCATATTGCTGGAACAGTTGATTTTCTTAGAGAAAGTATGCTTGGTGCTTCAGCTCTCTCTGAAAAACTCGCTGATCTTGCTGCAGAAGAAGCTTTAGAGCAAGCTGCTCTTGATAAAACAAATTTTAATGGACCTTTATTTTTAGCTGCTCCCCCTGTTGAGCTTGACTGGACAGCGCGTTTTGCCCTTGATCAAAAGAAAACCTCTATTGAGGAACCTTCTTATGCACACCTTTTAGAAATCTGCCGCTATGACCTCTATGAAACACTTTTTGAAACAACACAATTTGGGGCAATTGCAGAAAAGCTGCAAAAAAAATTTGGTACAAAAGGACTCCCTGTCACACTTTCCACTGCTTGCGCATCTGGTGCAACAGCAATCCAATTAGGTGTTGAAACTATTCGACGAGGAGAAACGAATCGGGCACTCACAATTGCTACAGATGGTTCAGTTTCTGTTGAATCTCTTATTCGTTTTTCATTATTATCTGCTCTTTCGACACATAATGATCCTGCAGAAAAAGCAGCAAAACCCTTCAGTCGTGACCGCGATGGTTTTGTTATGGCAGAAGGATCAGGCGCTCTCGTTCTTGAATCTCTCGAAAGTGCCCTAAATCGCAATGCGACAATTTTAGGAATTCTAGCTGGCTGTGGAGAAACAGCCGATGATTTTCATCGTACACGTTCAAAACCCGATGCATCTCCAGCAATTGAAGCCGTTCGCAAAGCCTTAGATGATGCGAAAATAACCATCAATGAAATTGATTATATTAATGCACATGGAACCTCGACACCTGAAAATGAAAAGATGGAATATCTCGCATTATCAACAGTCTTTGGCGATATTTTAAAGCATATTCCAGTTTCTTCTAATAAATCAATGATTGGCCACACATTAACTGCTGCTGGCGCCATAGAGGCTATTTTTTCGCTTTTAACAATTCAATCAGGGATCCTTCCCCCTACAATCAATTATGATGATCCTGATCCTGCTATCCCTTTAGATGTTGTTCCAAATCATAGCCGTAAAGCTTGTATTAATGCTGTTTTGTCAAACTCATTTGGATTTGGTGGTCAAAATACTAGTCTTGTTATCACAGCCTATAAAGGATAATCTTTTCAATATTGATCTAATTTTTTCATACGTAATCTGATCACCTAGATACATTAACATGGGGATAATAATGCGTGCACTGCAACTCTTAAATGAGCGCCAGCTTGAACTCACCAATATTGCTTCACCACCACCACCTCCTCCCGACGAAGTAACAGTCCGTATAAAAGCCGTTGCTCTTAATCATATTGATGTATGGGGTTGGCGTGGTATGGCTTTTGCTAAAAGAAAAATGCCACTCATAATTGGTGCAGAAGCTTCTGGTGAAGTGCTTCAACTGGGAAGTGATGTTGAAAATTTGCAAATTGGACAGATCGTCTCAATTTATGGTGCACAAACCTGCGGAATATGCCAAGCCTGTTGTGAGGGACGTGATAATCTTTGCAGCCATGTAAAAGGCGTTTACGGTTTTCATCTTGATGGATTTGCCTGTGAACTTGTTAATTTGCCAGCACGTCTATTGGTCCCTGCCCCTTTAGAATGTGATGAATTACAAGCAGCTGTTGCTCCAATTACTTTTGGCACTGTAGAACATATGCTTTTTGATAACGCAAAACTACAAGAAGGAGAAACAATCCTGATACAGGCTGGTGGTTCTGGTATTGGCTCAGCAGCCATTCAACTCGCCAAACAGAAAAGATGTACAATTATCACAACTGTAGGTTCTGATGAAAAAATTGCAAAAGCACAATCGCTTGGCGCTGATCACGTGATTAATTACCGTAAAGATCGTTTTGAAGGTATTGTGCGTAAATTAACCAAAAAGCAAGGCGTTGATGTTGTTTTTGAACATGTGGGAGCCGACACATGGAGCGGTTCTCTGTTATGTATGAAGCGAGGAGCACGTTTGGTAACTTGTGGTTCTACTTCTGGAGTCACAGCTCCACTCAATCTTATGCATCTATTCCAACAACAATTAAAAATATTCGGTTCATTTGGCTGTCGTATAGAAAATATGCAAAATGCCATGCAAAAAATGGCACAAGGCATTGTACACCCTGTCATTGATACAATTGTTGGATTTGATGAAATTGATACAGCTTTAAAACGAATGGAAAGCCGTAATGTTTTTGGTAAAATTATTCTTAAAATCGATTAAGTTATGACGAAATTTTATATTAAAA
Source organism: Bartonella pachyuromydis (assembly GCF_039543065.1). Classification (NCBI taxonomy): domain Bacteria; kingdom Pseudomonadati; phylum Pseudomonadota; class Alphaproteobacteria; order Hyphomicrobiales; family Bartonellaceae; genus Bartonella; species Bartonella pachyuromydis. The sequence continues at coordinate 94,232 of NZ_BAABJA010000003.1, forward strand.
ATTTTATTTATCCTATTAAAATTATAGCAAAAAAATCATTTTATCTTTTGTGGGGATATTTACTCATTGGTTCTCTAAATATTTTAAAATATTTCCCGCCTAACATAGGATTTTCTTGCTTTTCTTGGTTAGCAAGAACATGTGGTCCCCTTCTACACCGCCATCAAATTGCTCTGGCAAATCTTAGAGCTGCTTATCCAGAAAAAACTGAAGCAGAGCTCCAAGCAATTGCAATAGAAATGTGGGAGAATATAGGATTATTTTTAGCTGAATATATTTTTCTTGATAAAATTTTTGATTTTGATCCTCATGCAGAGCAGCCAGGTTTTATTGAAGTTAAGGGTATTGAAATATTTCAGCGATTAAAAAATGAAAAAAAACCGCATCTTTTTTTTACAGCGCATACTGGAAATTTCGAACTTCTCCCTATTTGTGCCCAAAGTTTCGATCTTGACGTTACAGTGTTATTTAGACCACCCAACAATCCCTATATTGCCAAACGCGTCCTTAAAGCTCGAAAAACTTCCATGGGGCATCTTGTTCCATCCAAAGCTGGTGCAGCTTGGGCATTAGCAGCTAAGTTGGCAGAGGGTAAAAACGTTGGTATGCTTGTTGATCAAAAATTTCGCCGTGGTGTTTTAGGAACATTTTTTAATAGGCCACTTAAAACGAATCCTTTAATTGTAAAACTTGCACGACAATATAATTGTGATATTTACCCTGTACGTTGTATTCGTCTTTCTGGAAGACGGCATCGTTTAGAATTATACGAACGTGTGAAACTTCCACTTGATGAAAAAAACGAAATTGATGTAGCAGCTTCCATACAAAAATTAAATGATATTGTTGAAAGTTGGGTACGTGAATATCCAGGGCAATGGACATGGTTACACAGACGTTGGGATAATTGATATATCCATAAACCTTTATAGGAGAGGCATAAATGATCGCCTCAAAAGATGTTAATGATCTTATTGCAATTGTTACAGCATTACGAAATCGTGAGAGCGGATGTGTCTGGAATATAAAACAAACATTTGAATCCCTCATCCCCTATATGCATGAAGAAGTTCATGAAGTTATCGATGCAATTGAACGAAAAAACCGAACAGATCTTTGCGATGAGCTTGGTGATCTCCTTTTACAGGTCGTCTATCATGCTACAATCGCTCAAGAAGAAGCGAGCTTCACTTTTGGAGATGTTGTTTACGCAATCACCACAAAAATGATTCGTCGTCATCCTCATGTTTTTGGGAATGAGGAACAAAGAAAACGTGGTTTTATAGCAGAAGAATGGGAACATATTAAAAAAAGAGAACGGGTTGAGCAGAAAGAAAGAAACAAAGAATCAAACATATCAGACGATTTTACAACAAGCATTCTTACCAAAGTAAAAAAGGTTCAGCCCGCAGACCAAGAAGCACTTGCTTTACAAAAAGAAGCTGCGAAAGTGGGATTTGATTGGCATGAAAGTCATAAAATTTTTGCAAAAATCGAAGAAGAACTCAATGAACTCAAAAAAGCAATCAAAGATGATAAAATATCAGATATAGAAGCAGAATTCGGTGATCTTTATTTTGTTCTGCTCGATCTTGCACGCCACTTAAATATTGACTCACAAAAAGCATTAAAAAAAACAAATACAAAATTTCGCAATCGTTTTGCCTATATCGAAGAAAGCCTATCCACACAATCTAAGACATTAGCCGAAGCATCGTTGAATGAAATGGAAGATCTTTGGAATAAAGCTAAAATTGCGAAATAAAAAAATATCAAATTTTACAAATCTGAAAAATGATTGCCTGAATCACTTAATAAAATCTTACAGCACTCAACTGGCTTTATATGTTTCATTTAACTGATTTTGCAAAGCAGGACGAAGCTCTACTGATTCACCACACCCACATGCTGAAACTTGATTAGGATTTTTAAAAACAAACCCAGAACGAAGTGTCGTCACTTCATAATCGACCTGTGTTCCTAATAAGAATAATACGGCATCATGTGCTATAAAAACACGAGCACCATTTACTTCGACAACATCTGCCTCTAATTTCTCTCCCCTTACAAGGGTAATGGTATATTCCATCCCCGCACAACCGCCTTTCTTGATGCCAATAAGAATACCCCGTGCATCTTTTACATCCATAATCGCTTTAACACGATCTATCGCTGCTTGCGTTAAAGTTATTATCGAAAAACGACTCATCATTAACTCTTTTTTTGCTCAACAAACATATTTGAAATATGTTTTATCTCCAATATATGATTTATTTTGTATATTAGAAATAAAACAACAAGATATAAATTGAATGTTTTGATCTTTTCTTATCGGAATAAAAGACTCATATTCAATAATTTGCATTTATAGTTATACGACCTGAGATTTCTACTTTATAACCATTTTATCTCATAAAAAATAAAGAAAAAACTCTTCAATGTCACGTATTTACCATTACATTAATAGAAATAGTTATCTTTTTTAGAATCTCTGATGAACAAACAAAAGCCTTAAAAAGCTACCACTTTTACTCTTGTATCTACTAAGTCCTATTAAATATCAGAAAAAATGAATATACTTAATATGCACAGAAAATTTATCCTATGTTTTCATAAACCGCGTACAATAATCCAATGAGTCTGTATAAATAATAACTACCAAATCAATGAAACTGAGGACTACACGACTTAATTAGCTAGCTTAATAAACAAGAAAACATTGAAATACAAAGTTTCGTTTTACGAATATAAGCTTTTTAAAAAGAGCAAGAGCATTTTAGATTTTGTTCTGTTTATTTTTTTCTTGCCTTTAGATGGGCCGTCGTTTAGTCGTTTTACACTGTTCGGAGCGTAGCGCAGCCTGGTAGCGCACTTGACTGGGGGTCAAGGGGTCGTGGGTTCGAATCCCGCCGCTCCGACCATTTTTATTAGAAAACCCTCAAAGCAATACAAAATGCACCTATTGTAGCTTATCATTGGATTTTGCATATAAAAGCCTTTTAAAGATATTTTTTTTGAGATTTCATAGACTCTTCAAAAATCTTTTAAAATTTTCCCTTACTTTTGCTACCAGATTTTGGTTTTATCATTTCCCCCCCCTTTAATGAAAAAAAATAGCTATAAAAACAATGAATTCTTACCTTTTTCTAATTAATCTTACTCCCCCATTATTACCAAACACAGTACCACACTCCACAAATACAGTATATGCCCCTTTTTGTGAATGAAATCACTATTTCATGATGCAGAAGATAAAGTTTTTACAAAATGCTCTATTTTATCAATTTATATTAGATGGTTATCATGAGAGTTTAGAATAAAGAGTAAAAGTCTTTCTTTTAATAAAAAACTTAAAAACGCGAGACTTTTGTCTCGCGTCACTTTGTTATCTTTTAAAATTTATAAGCATTCAGCTTTCTTAGCTAAAAGTACTTTACATCTACTATGTGTTATCATTTTGCATGACAGATGATGATGTCTGCACTGCTATTTTTTTAGGTTTTAGCTCAGCAGGCATTTCTCTTTTAAGCTGAATATGAAGAAGACCATCGCCAAGTTCTGCTCCGATAACCTTAACATGATCAGCCAAATGAAAACGCCGCTCAAAAGCACGCGAAGCAATACCTCGATAAAGGAACTCTCGTTCTTCATCATCTTTTTCAGTTTTTCTCGCACCCTTAATAATGAGCTGATTACAATGCATTTCAATATCAATTTCATCTTGAGAAAAGCCAGCAACAGCCATAGAAATTCTATAAGAATCTTCGGTTAAACGCTCAATATTATAAGGTGGATAGGAAGAGACATCATCGAGTTGTGTCCTAGAATCAAACCAGTTTAAAAGATGATCAAAACCTACTGTGGAACGATAAAATGGTGAAAAATCTACTTGACGCATAAACATTGCCCTCCTTTAGAGCGACTATAATTTATAAATTGACTCACACAAAGTTTCCAAATAGCCAACTTTCCCGTGAACCCACAGTCCCATTATGGCAACCGCACTATTTATCTGGTAATCGTTCTATGATATTTCAACTCTTTCGTAGTTTAAGTTTATAAAAATACATAAAAAGCAATATAAATACTGTTGTCTAACTCTTCATCATCATTACATAAATAGCAATTTTCTCGTTATTTCATTTTGTACTAAACTGCAAAATGCATTGCAAAGGATGTCAATTGGAAACACCTCTTTATCCTACAAACCGGAATTCTACTCCTGCCAATATCCTTCATGGTTACCTTAAAATAGCCACGGATCGCAAAATTCGTTTTGCTTTAACATATCCTGAAAGAAAAAAAACTAAGGGAACAGTCGTCATTCTCGAAAGCTATAGAAATACTTTAGAAGAATATTTTTTATTAATGAATGAACTTTCTATACGCGGTTTTCATACGGCGATATTTGACTGGTTTAAACAAGAAAAATTACCATTCAATCTCAAAAGACAAAATAAACAGTATTATTTTGATATTAACAATGATATTAATGACTTAGATAAATTTCTTAAAAAAATTCTATACCCTGATTTTCCACCACCTTACTATATGCTAACCTATGGTATAGGCGGTTTGATAGCACTGAGTGGATTAGATCTTCTTAACCATCAGTTTAATAAAATGCTGTGTGTTTCTCCTCTTTTTGCTCCTTTGGGCAACAAAACAAATGGCTTCCAACATAAATTAACACAATTTCTTTCTGATGTAGGTCTTGGCTTTTTACCAGCTAAAGGTGGAAAAAAATTCACACAAACAAAACAAAAAAACAAACGATTAGGACAGGCACATAAAGCAACTTTTTTCCCTATTAAGCCTCCAACATCCCAATGGATATCCTCAGTGCTTAATGCAATTGATTCTATGAAAAAAAATATCCTTCATGGGCATTTAAAAATTCCAACATTGTTTATCCTCGCCAATCAAAACAATATTGCTAATAACATTGAGGTCCGACAATTATGTCAACAGGTACGTTTAACAGAAAGTATCACCATTACAGGTGCTGAACTTGATACAATTATGTATGAAGAAAGTTATAAACAACAATTTTGGGCTGCATTTGATGCATTTATTTCCACGAATCTATCTATGAAATAACAATTCCTAATAAAATGCTTTCACTTTCAAATTGAAAATACGAAAAGCTCGTATAGTTTATAAAAATCCATTTATACAATCAAAAAATAAAAATTTCAAAGCTTATAAATAAATGGTCATTTGAGATATGAATGTAACAATTATATAAAATTAATACGAATTGCAACTTAAATAATAAATAAATTTTAATATACTATCACACAGTAATCATTAATAATATATAAAGTATATTATTGTTATTTTTTATATTAATTAGAGATAATATAAGTTTTATCAATTTTAAAAATATTCATAATACTCACACGTTTTACAGTAGATTCATGGAATAATTTTGCAAAGAAAAAACAACCATAAAGTTTTGTTCTATCATATAACTTATCAAAATTAAAAACAGAAAATCAACATAACTCCTCTTTTGCTTTCCCAATACATTTATAAAGCGAATACTCACATAAATCCCTAAAAGAAGTGATAATCAGCATAAAAAATGAAAAAGATGAACAAATGACAATTAATTGCGTTTAAGATATTCAGACACAGCTTTTCTCTTTCAATGCTACATACATTTTGAATTTAACTAACTTACAACAAATATATTGTATTCTTGACAAGAATGTAAGAATTAACCATTTTGCCATTCATTCCAATTATGAGAGTTTTATCATCTTTTTTATAAATATTCTCTATTATATAATTGGTGTGGCAAGAAACTCTGACGAATGGAGCCATTGGAACATAATCATGAAACGAATCCTGCTTGCAGAAGATGATAACGATATGCGCCGCTTCCTAGCTAAAGCCTTAGAGCGTGCAGGCTACGAAGTCGCTGATTTCGATAATGGTGCTAGCGCATATGAACGTTTACAAGAAGAACCCTTTTCTCTTCTCCTTACTGATATTGTAATGCCAGAAATGGATGGAATTGAACTTGCACGACGTGCTACTGAAATCGATCCTGATTTACGCGTAATGTTTATTACAGGATTCGCAGCAGTTGCGCTCAATTCAAATAGCGATGCTCCTCCTGATGCAAAAGTACTTTCTAAACCATTTCATCTGCGCGAACTCGTGAATGAAGTTGAAAAAATACTGATCGCGGCTTAAAAAGGTGTTTTTTCAAATTATTCGTGTCTGATTAAATAGAAAATTAAATTAGGCATTGACGTTTGTAATTCTATGTGGTGTATGCAACGTCATTGAATGGGCGTGTAGCTCAGCGGGAGAGCACTACGTTGACATCGTAGGGGTCACAGGTTCAATCCCTGTCACGCCCACCATCTAGTTTTATGATACAAAAAGTTGTTGATCTCTCATATCTTTTTTAAAGGTTAGGGGTGCTAGAATAAAGGTACGGAAATAGGATTTTTTATATTTCTCTACAAAGCATGTTCTTTGTGATAACTTTTCCTAGTAACTCTTTGCATTATGCTAAATTCTATTGTGAAATATTGTGCAATATTACAGACATACGAATAATTTTATCGACAATGAATTAGAAGATTTATTGTAATCCTTATTACAACAAACATCTTCCTCTGTTCCAAAAATATTGTTGTTCTCTATTTTAGCCTATGGGGCTGAATCTAATAACCAGAGGATCTTTCAAAAAAGATATCGTTTATTATCGGAAGAACTATAACGAATCAAAATTTCTTTCTATTTTGATAATAATAAAAGCTCTCAGGTAAGAATAGCTTTTTGCTCTCATTGAATCGGGCAATAATGATCGCAAGAAATAAAAATATTTTTAATCTGTTCCAATATGGAAATATGACAACATTATCTTACCCTTTTCTCTACTTTAAAGGTATCTTGTAACAACTTAAAAAAACTTTTCAATTAAGTGATCTATAAGACTCTTTTAAACAGATATTTTTCTTTGAATGCAAACTCACTCCTTCTTAAGACAGAAGGATTTTATGTTATGGTCAGAAAAAGATGTCAACCAATACTGCCCTGTTATGGAATAGCTAGACACACATGAATATATCTAAATTGATGTCCTTTAATAGGTTCATGCTAAGATAGTGCAGTTATAATAAACTAATAAGCTGTCAAAGATTATATCATTCATCTCAAAATAGGAAAAGCCAATTTAGAATAAATATTTTTTTCTATTTTAGCACAATAAGCAGAAAATCGTTAATTTGATTCCTTCAGTGATGAAACATCCATTTGTAGAAAAGGCAAAATAGACACATTCTGGAAATATCTTAGGATCATCTGTTTCACGAAACATGTATACACATGTGCGCAAATAACAAAATCTGTACACCATTCGAGAAAATAAACAGCAACATGCGCAGACAATACGGGCGTCGCCCTATCACAACTTGAAGTACTTTTGGCTGAACAAAAACAACCTCACGTCACTTTATACTAAAAGTTCCAATAAAAACTTTTAAAAGGTTTTGAGCGCAAAAAAACAAGTTAATAGAATAAAAAGAATATAAATTCCTAAACTTTCGTATAACCCATTTGTCTAAACATGGTGATCCCGACAGGATTCGAACCTGTGACCCACGGCTTAGAAGGCCGTTGCTCTATCCAGCTGAGCTACGGGACCAATTGATCATTCTCCTACTCAAAACAACACCTTTAAACTCAATGTGTCCAAGGTTGCTGCCTATCACTACGAAAATTATCAGAATATGAAACAGCACGCCGAATCGACCTATGCGTTTTCTCTACACGGTAAGAAATAGCATTTCTGCGTGCAAAAGCAATTGCTTCTTCCTTGCTATTAAAATGGATTTTTACTTGATTACTTATATCAGCGGTTGCCGTATATCCCATAAGAGGCTCAAGCATTTTTGCCTGTAATGGCTCATATTGCAAAATCCAAAAACCAGTATTTCTTCTACCTGACTGCATAGCCGTCTTCGCAGGACTATAAATACGTGCAATCATAGCTACTTTCCTTCAGACCATACAACACTTGAATGATAATCTCTCACCACAAACCGATTGTAGCATTCCCCCACATAAAATCAAATATGGTCGGAGCGATAGGATTCGAACCTACGACCCCCTGATCCCAAATCAGGTGCGCTACCAAGCTGCGCTACGCTCCGCCATTTACATTTACTTGATGCACATTTCCTAAAATTTTCACAACAGAAGTGCAAGAGAAAAACACGTTTTTTTTTAAATTTTATTGTATTTCTTTACAAGAAAGAATTTTAAAATTTTTTATTATATATTCATTGACAGAAATAAAAAATGCTTTCTATAAAAAAGGAATCCAACTGAGGATAACAAACAACTCACTTTTCTATGAAAATTTTATATTCTTACATTGCTTTAAGCAACGATTTCACGACATCAGGAATATCCAATAAATATAACCTTAACATATTAGCTCAGCATCACAAAAAAATTCCTAAATACACAAAATTACACAATCCCAGTTTTATTTATTAAAGTGTTAAAAGGAATCAAAAGAATTGAGAATTTCTTATTATCATTCTCTTTAACTCATTATTTTTGTTTTTTTAGTTCTATACTTTTTTAATAAAAACAATACGTAAACTAGAAAATAAACATCTTTCTTAAATTACAAAAATTTTGTTATCGAAAATAATGAGAGCACGTCTAAATGCACTTTCAAATGTTTGATATATTTGTAAACACTATAAAAAAATCATAAAAAAAATTTAAAGCCATTTAAAAAATATAGAAGACATATATCATTTTAAAAATATTGTTATACGAAAAACAGACAAATGAAAGCCCCCTGCTTTATTCACTTTGAGACAGATGTCAAAAAGTAAAAACTTAAACCACTACATTTCTAACTTCACACTATAATGATAATAGAACAAAAGCAGTTTTATTAAACAGTTTGTAAAAAACATTTATAGAATTTTCATATTAAGGACTTCACTAATGATAGCACGCGTTACTTTGCGTTTTCGTTGTAACGTTAAGTGATCAACAGAATCAATAACACGGCGCAGTGCGAATAAAGAACGTTCACAACGGCTTACAAGATAGTGAACAGCATCCGGATGAACAATAATCTGCTTATCAGAAAAAAGTTTGAAAGCAACAGCTGTTAACAATGCGTCATCAGGCTGATTAATCGCAACTAACATAACCGAATTAAGGCGACTTTTTAAATCATTTAGTTTTAAATTCCATGCTGATGGTACTGTACGAGCAGTTATCAACAAAGTAGCTTGACGTTCATCTAAATTTGCTTGCTTAATACTGTTCATTAAATGAAAAAGCCCTGTCTCACTAATTTCTCCCGCATCAATATCTTCAATTAAAAATGCTCGCCCTAGAGAAGCCATTGCAATAGCTTGATCAATTTCATTGCGACGAATACTTAAAGCATTTGTTTTTTGCATCCACACGCTAGAAAAGTGTGTTTTTCCAGATCCTTCTTTTCCAACTAAAACTGCAATAGGGAAGGCCCAATCTGGCCAATGATCAATGAGCTGAAAAGCCATACGATTACTTTCCGTCACCACTAAATCATCAAATTGGAAAATCGGATTATGAGGAAAGTTTAAAGGTAATTGTATTTCACGCCCATTCATTCTAGAGGCTCCGAATTTCCACTTCGTGAATACATCTGAGAATTAAGATAAGTATGAAGAGCAAAACGAACCAAAACAGCAACAGCTGCTGCCGCAGGAACAGCAACAAGCATACCAGTGAAACCAAAGAGTGAAGAAAAAGCAAAAAGTGCAAACATCAACCACACAGGATGTAATCCCACGGATGACCCCACAAGTTTTGGTTGGAGAATGTAGCCTTCAACAAACTGACCAATTAGAAAAAGAACCATAACAACAATGATCCATCCCCAATGACTTGGGTAGAATTGCACCCACGCAACACCAACAGAAAGAACAAAACCGCTCATCGTACCAATATAAGGAACAAAGCTGATAAGGCCAATAAACATACCAATCAAAAGACCAAAATTAAGTCCTGTGACAGTCAAACCAATAGCATAATATCCCCCCAAAATAAGACAAACAGTTCCTTGCCCACGAACAAAACCGGCGATAGCTCTATCCATTTCATGAAAAATACTGCGCACGGTTTCAAGATGATCACGCGGTATCAACGAATCAATTGTTGCAACCATACGGGGCCAATCTAATAACATGTAAAACGTCACGACAGGAGCCACAACAAACAAGCTAACAAGATTAACGATAGATTTTCCTGACTTTAAAAGTGAATTCAAGAGAGAAGCAATAAAGTCAGAACTTTTTCCTAAAAGTCCTTTAACATTACTCTGTAACTCATTTGGATCACTTCCAAAATAGCGCCTTACCCAATCAAAATCATGCTCAACGAAAAAAGTTTGAATACGATTAACATAAACGGGTAAACCATTACTCACAAATTGTTGTATTTGCCAGCTGATAATAGGAATCAAAATAATTAAAGCCGCAACAAAAACAACAACAATAAACAAAGTAATGAGGATAGTGCCAAAAACACGACGAATACCAAATTTTTCAAGCAATTGAACAATAGGATTAAGAAAATAAGCCAACACAATTCCTGCTACAAAAGGAAGCAAAATGGAACCAAAAACAAACATAAAAAGAACGAAAAAAAACAGTGTACCAAGCCAGAAAAAAATTTGTTTTTTCATATTATTTGATAACGGCAATTGAGTATAAGCTGGCACATAAGTCTTATAACGATCACGAGAATTGTTCTCACTCACTTTTTTTTTCATAAGCTGCCAAGAAGATTGTCCCTGATTATCTGATATCTCGCTCATAAAATATCCTAAAAAAAACTCTCCACAAAGATTATAAACTTCTTCAACATGCGCTACAAGTGAAGTTGCTTATTTTCTTAAAATGGTAAATATCAATATCTCTTGCAGAGATAACTCTATCATGGCATTGCATAACATCAAAAGCTGATTTTTCACAAGGAAGGCTCCAATGAGCAATCAAGATATCATAAATGATAAATCCAAATCTGGTCTTACCTACGCAAAAGCCGGTGTAAACATTGATGCGGGTAATGCTATGGTAGAAAAAATTAAACCCTTCATACGCGCTACAAAACGAGCAGGAGCAGATGGAGAAATCGGTGGCTTTGGTGGCCTCTTTGATTTAAAAGCGGCAGGTTTTACAGATCCTATTCTTGTAGCTGCTAATGATGGTGTAGGAACAAAGTTAAAAATTGCCATCGAAAGTGGTATTCATGACACAGTGGGAATTGATCTTGTAGCTATGTGTGTAAATGATTTACTCGTACAAGGTGCTGAACCTCTCTTTTTTCTAGATTATTTCGCAACGGGTAAGCTTGATCCTGAACAAGGTGCTGCAATCATTTCTGGTATTGCAAAGGGATGTAAACAAGCAGGAACAGCCCTTATTGGAGGAGAGACTGCAGAAATGCCGGGTATGTATGCACAAGGAGATTATGATTTAGCTGGTTTTGCTGTAGGAGCATGCGAACGTAGTGCATTACTCCCTTCAAAAGATCTTACAGAAGGTGATATCATTTTAGGTCTTAATGCTTCTGGAGTTCATTCTAATGGCTTCTCTCTTATAAGGCGAATCGTTCAACAGAATCATCTAAAATGGGAAGATCCAGCCCCTTTTAATTCTCAAATGAGTCTTGGTAGAGAATTGCTCACACCAACACGTATTTATGTAAAATTGCTTCTCCCTATCATGCAAAATTACAAGGGGATCAAAGCCCTTGCTCATATCACCGGTGGAGGTTTTCCTGAAAATATTCCACGAGTACTCCCACCTTCTCTCTGCGCTGAAATCAATCTTTCTAACATGCATGTTCCAACTGTCTTTTCATGGATTGCCAAACAGGGTAAAATAGAAAAAACAGAGATGCTACGAACATTTAATTGCGGCATTGGCATGATTATTATTGTAGCGCAACAAGCAGCTGAAAAAATTACGCAAGCGCTTGAAATACAAGGAGAAACAGTTACAAATCTTGGTGTTTTAACAAAACGCCAAGATAAAAGAATATGTTATAAAGGTGCGCTTTACTTATGAAAAAACGAATTATTGTTTTTATTTCTGGCAACGGATCCAATATGGTTTCCCTTGCTAAAGCTTGTGAGCAAAAGGAATATCCTGCAGAAATCGCCGCAGTTATTTGTGATAATCCTCGTGCTGCTGGTATTGAAAAAGCTCGTCACAATAACTTATCCGTTCATATTGTTGATCGCAAAAGCTATCCAACAAAAGAAGCCCATGAAGAAGGTATTTTTACAGTTTTAACCCAATATCAACCGGATCTTCTCTGCTTTGCAGGCTATATGCGCCTCATCTCATCACGTTTCGTAAAACTTTATGAAGGGCGAATTTTAAATATTCATCCTTCTCTTTTACCTTCATTTAAAGGTTTAAATACCCATGAAAGAGTCTTACAAGCAGGTGTTAAAATCACTGGTTGTACTGTTCATCTTGTTACAGAAGACATGGATGCAGGAAAGATTCTTGCTCAAGCGGCTGTTCCAGTCTGCCTAAATGATACTCCTGAAAGTTTAGCACAAAGAGTTCTTAAAGCAGAACATACCCTTTATCCGCAAGCTTTAAAAACCTTCATTGAAGGGGAAAATAAAACTGTAGATACTCGACAACAACTTTTATCCCTTTAAAATATGTTATTGAGTATTTTCCTATATCACACTTAAAATATGCCTTCAATTCCGCCATTTGGGATGTACAATAGCAAATTCATTATCTCTGCGAATAATTTTTGTGCGAAACGTGTGAGCTTTTTAAAATTATTAACAGCCCTCAAATTACTTTTATTTACTTAATTCACTATTTTACGTACTATGTTTATCTCTTCAAAATACTCTCAATTTTTATCTAAAAAATCTTTATATAATATCCCCTTCCCTACTCTAAAGAACACTGATTCTAAACCATAACAATCTATAAATAGTTGAGATTCTTTTTGTGGATTTTAACTATGATAACGGATTGATATCATAATGATAATATGTCTTCATTGATATTGAATGAAAACCTCGAGCCCCCTAACATTATTTCATTATAAATCTCTCTCATGCTAAAATCAATCAAATCATTCGCTTGAACATCACAAACGGTAAAAGCGTGTAGATAAAACCGTACAAAAAAGAAATAAAAATGTCTCTTATGAAGCCATCTCAAGAACAAAGAGAGGTCGCAACATTAAAAGCTAGCAAATAATATAATGGGAACAGTTTACTACTTCACAAGCGTGAAGGTGGTAATAGTCAATGGACTTTACAATATAGTATTTATATCGGTAACATCATGAAATGAACTTGAATGAATTAAGAAATGTCTCTTTAAAAAATCGTATGAATATGTAACAATAATGACGTTCTGTTTTATTAACCACTTCATGTGCTTTACTATCGGTGTTACGGACACACTATACCCTATAAACAGTTATCTCTATATCTCACAAAAAAACACCTAATATATAAACTTTTACATATTTCATCCTATTACATTCTCCCTAAACAACAATGTTTTATCGCAGAATAAGATAATTTCTCTATCACGTAATTTTGCATTTTATTGCGCAAGTGTTTCTTTAACTGTTAAAGCTAATTGCTTGAGTGTAAATGGTTTAGATAGAAAACCAAAAATAGCGTCTTGAGGAAGATTTTTAGCAAATGCATCTTTTGCATATCCAGAAACAAAGAGAAATTTAATATCAGGATAATTTCTACGTACTTCTTTGAGCAACGTTGGACCATCCATTTCTGGCATCACCACATCAGAAACAATAATATCAATTTTCCCTTTATTTTCTTCAAGAACTGTGAGTGCTTCCACTCCACTTGCTGCTTCTAAAACAGTATAGCCTCTCATTTGCAGTGCTCTTATTCCACCCATTCTGACAGCATCTTCATCTTCAACTAACAAAACAGTTGCCGATCCTGTTAAGTCTGTATTTTTTTCTTGCTCTTCAGCTTTTTCAATTTGTGGCGAAATCTTTCCACTCTTATAAGGAATGTAACGAGGAAGAAAAATATGAAATGTTGCTCCTTCACCTTCTCTACTCTCACAATAAATATAGCCACCTGTTTGCTTAATAATTCCATAAACCATGGATAAACCAAGCCCTGTTCCTTTTCCCACTTCTTTTGTTGTAAAAAATGGTTCAAACATTTTTTCTTGTATCGCAGATGATATACCAGTTCCTGTATCTGAAAGAGACAATTGCACATATTCACCAATTCCAAAACCAACATGATCAAATTCAGCACTCTGTTGTTTTGTAATATTGTTTGTTGCAATGGTGACAACCCCTCCATTAGGCATGGCGTCACGCGCATTAATAACCAAATTCATAATCACACGCTGAAAAGATGCTTGATCAACTTCAACACTCCATAAATCTCTTCCATGAATAATTTTTAATTGAATGTTATTACCTAAAAGAGGTAAAATAAGATTGCGAATATCTGATAAAAAGTCTGTAAAATCAACTTCTTCAGGTCGAAGTGTTTGCTTTCTAGAAAAAGCGAGAAGTTGCTGCACAAGTGCTGCTGCACGGTTAGCATTATTTTTAATATTGATAAGATCAGCATGTGCAGGATCAGAACTGCGATGTGTATTCAAAAGAAGATCACACGACATTAAAATTGCTGTTAAAACGTTATTAAAGTCATGTGCAATACCACCAGCCAATTGCCCCACAGCCTGCATTTTCTGACTTTGCATCATTTTATCTTCAAGTGTTTTTTGTTCCGTTGTTTCTATAACAGAGACAATGATAAAATCCTGTAAAAGATCATCGTAATACGACCTTATAGGCATAACATGAAGGCGCAAATAGCGTTCTTCATTATTTTCTAAAACGGTTTCTATGGAAACTTTATAATTTTTATTTGTAGTAATTTTCTGAAATGCGCGTTCTAGCTGTGCATGATCGCGATACGATATAACATTGTAAAGATTGAGAGTTTTATCTGTACATCCCATAAGTGATGAAAAAGAATTATTCATGTGAACCCATTGTCCTTTTTGATTCACCACCGCTATTGCAAAGGGACTTACATCAAAATACTCCACTAAGGCACTGGGTAATCTTAATTGATCATCATTCTCTCGCTTTTGTATTTGCTGTGGAATTATTACAATACGATAAATA
Organism: Bartonella pachyuromydis; assembly: GCF_039543065.1. NCBI lineage: Bacteria > Pseudomonadati > Pseudomonadota > Alphaproteobacteria > Hyphomicrobiales > Bartonellaceae > Bartonella > Bartonella pachyuromydis. The sequence continues at coordinate 109,451 of NZ_BAABJA010000003.1, forward strand.
ACTTCATCCTCTGAAAGAGAAGAAACACACATAAAACAATTCAATATTTTTTTTATGCCGGTCTCTGTATTTAAACATAATGAAAACCTATAGGGCAAAGAGTAACCTGAGCTTTGATATTTATTATTTTGCAAACAAATGTCACTCCAAGGACTATTTTCTCCAACACTTTTAAATAACTGATCAAAACTATATTGACCAACACAAAAATTTGCCAAATCAATTGAAAACCATTCAGCAAAAATCGCATTTACATAAAGAACTATTCCTTGTGCGTTAACAGATAAAAAACCAACGGGTGCTTGATCTAAGTGATTGATAGCTTCTTGAAGATTAGAGAAAAAAACTTCACGACATTCCTGCAAGTGAGAAATATCGGCAATACGCCAAAATAAAAACTTTTTTCCCTCCTTTGTGATCGGTTGAACAGAGATATTATACCAAGTAGCCTTTTTTTGTGTAGAATGAGCAAAAATTGATTGTTCAACTCTTAACTCTTCCTGCGCAGCAAGATGATTGCAAGCTGCAACCTTTAAGCGATACGCCAATGCACCAGCTCCTGGAAGATCAGCAATAACCACATAACAAGAAGACTGAGGATTATAGGTAAAAATTTTTCGATAATTTTGATTAGAATAATAAACAAAACCAGATAAATCAGAGACTATAATTGCCTCATCACTGCTATTAAAAATGCTAAGATCAAACATATCGTGCGGCAGCATGGCATTATACCTTAAAAACCCTATTCCACCTAAAACAAGTGCAACAACACCTATAACCGCCAAAGCTAAAAAAAACACCACTCCAGCCTTTTGCAAAAAGCTCTGTGGATAAAAAAAACCTACCCCCAAAAAAATGAAGAGAACAACTATAATAAAGACAATGCTAAGAGTCACACCTCCTTGGTATCTAGAAGATGATGATCTTTCACTATTTTCAAAACCTTTATTCATCTCATTTTGCCCTGATTATAGTTATTACTTAGCGACAAATTACTTTTATAATCATTGTTATAAAATATACACTATGATAATATCGTCCCAAAACAAATCACTCAATTTAAAAAGATCTTTTTTATATTATTCAGAGAACCTTTTAAGGGTGTGTTTACAAAGTTATCTCAGTAAAAGTAATATTTCCATTCCAAAATGGGAGAAATTTTATGGTTATCTGGTTATCAAACCAAATAGGTACAACCGCCGCTAACATAATCATAAGCTTTGTGTTTTGTGTAATAATATGCACAGCTGTTGCTATGATTATCCTTTTTGTAAGTCGTTTAAATAGAAAGAAACTCCGTATCAATGGAAACAAGCATCCACCGCGATTAACTCTCTGTGAAACAATTGCTATCGATCGTACACGTCATCTTGTTTTGGTAAGGTGTGATAATAAAGAGCATTTGCTTCTTGTTGGCGGGCCCACAGATATTGTTGTCGAAGCCAACATAAATAATACATCACTCATAAAAAAGATAGACGTACAGCCAATATTAACAACAACAGAAACCAACCGAAACAACAGCCCCACAGAAGAAGAAAGATTTTTAGATAAAAGAGAACATACGCAGAGCAACACCACTGGCCCTTTTATGAAACAACATGTAGAAGATTCAGCAATTACCGCCGAAATCGAAGGACGGCAAGAACCATCTTTATTTATCCCTTCTCAAAACAAATGAAACGCTCAATTTTAGCATTGAACGTTTCATGTGTTGGGGCCATTGCATTCGATTTTAATCGTCTCGATAAACTCTTTCTCGTCGTTCATGACGTTCTTGTGCTTCCAACGATAAAACTGCAATTGGCCGAGCTTCAAGACGCTTTATACTAATAGGTTCACCAGTTTCCTCACAAAAACCGTAAGTTCCATTATCAATGCGCTCCAAAGCAGCATCTATTTTTGAAATGAGTTTCCTTTGACGATCACGAGCACGTAATTCAATTGTACGATCAGTTTCGCAAGAGGCTCTATCCGTCAAATCGGGTTGACCAACATTCTCTTCTTGCAAATTTTCCAAAGTCTCACGAGCTTCTTGTAATATGTCATTCTTCCAAGAAACTAATTTAGCACGAAAATACGCCTTTTGCCGTTCATTCATAAAAGGCTCATCTTCACTAGGGCGATATTGATCATCAATCTCTTCGCTCATGCCATAAAAACCTCCATATATGGTATGTGCGGACTATATATTGTGCAACACCACTCAACACAAGTGTAAAATGCTTTTTCTATCTATTTTAAAATGTGTTTAAAGCCACGGGGGTATGTCTCCACGACTTTTTTTGCACAACATATACTCTCTTCGACATAACCAGTTGGTCAGGGCTCTTCTTCCCCCTTTTTAGTCATGCCTATAAACCATAAATACAGGAAATGTAGATATTCAGTATCATATAAAATAATATCTACCCAATAATTGGACTAAATCTTACTGTATTAACAATAAATTGTCTCACTATGTAAAAAACAAAACCGTTCATAAAGATAGAGTGTGATATTCACGATTCAAATACATCAAAGCATCTTTTTCTTGATTACGGCTGATAGCAACAACTTCACCAATCAAAACACAATGCGTTGCATGTTCATGCCAACAAATTAAACGACAGTCAAAAGACGCTAAAGCATCTGAAAGACTAGGAGCACCAGTCAATAAAGTCTTCCATTGTGCTATATTAAAACGTTCATTTTGTGTAATATTGGAACGCCTAGAAAAAATGTCCGCTAGTGGACGATGTTTGCCCGCTAAACTATTCACACAAAAGTTCCCATTCTCCATAAACAAACGATTTTTGAGATTATGCCGCATAAGGCAAACAAGAATAGTTGGGGGATCATCAGATAAAGAGCAACACGCTGAAACCGTCACCCCGCGTCTTCCTCTCATACCATTTGTGGTCACAATATGCACAGCCCCTGCAAAATGACTCATAGCATCGCGATATTCTTGCGAAGAAACAGTAATATTATGTTGAAGTTTAGGCATTAAATGTGTTGTATGATTTGACATATCCTTCACTTATACAGCTTTTAAATTCCCAATAATCTTTCCACAAAAAGATTTACACCATGTATTTTCTTTTTCGTCATAACACAAAAAATATTTTAGTATACACAATGACATGATAACAATAGCCAATCAAGGAGATCTTCATGCCCCATTCTCACCTCATTTCACCTTCGCTCTTGGCTTGTGATTTCTCCAAACTTGGTCAAGAAGTATTAGATGTCATTGATGCTGGTGCTGATTGGCTCCATCTTGATATCATGGATGGCCACTTCGTTCCCAATATCACTTTTGGTCCAGAAGTCGTCAAGGCTCTCCGCCCATTAACCAAAGCAATATTTGACGTTCACTTAATGATCACACCTGTAGACCCTTATTTGGAAGCTTTTGCAAAGGCTGGTTCAGATATTATAACCATTCACGCCGAAGCAACTCCCCATCTTCATCGTTCACTCCAAACAATTAAAGCAATGGGGAAAAAAGCAGGAATTGCCCTTAATCCAAGTACACCAGAACATATAATTGAGTATTTGCTTAATCAATTAGATCTTATTCTCATCATGACGGTCAATCCTGGTTTTGGAGGACAGAACTTCATTCCAGAAATGGAAGATAAAATCAAACGTATAAAAAGCATGATTTCCAAAAGACCTATTGATCTTGAAGTTGATGGTGGTATCACAGTTGATACAATCGGGATAACGGCAAAAGCTGGCGCAAATGTCTTTGTCGCAGGCTCTGCAATTTATAAAGATGGTAACAAAGAGCTCTACAGAACACGCATTCATGCATTGCGCCAAGCCGCAACTCTCTCACAATAAGGAAAAAATTATGATAACACGTTATTCCCGTCCTGAAATGGTCACAATTTGGTCACCACAAACGAAATATCGTATTTGGTTTGAGATTGAAGCACATGCCTGTGATGCGCTAGCAGAACTAGGGGTTATTCCAAAAGAAGCAGCAAAGATCATTTGGGAAAAAGGAAAAGCAGCCGAATTTAATGTTAATCGTATTAATGAAATTGAGGTAATAACCAAGCATGACGTTATAGCATTTCTAACCCACTTAGCTGAATTTGTTGGTCCAGAAGCACGTTTTATTCATCAGGGTATGACCTCATCAGATGTTTTAGATACAACACTTAATATTCAACTGATGCGTGCCAGTGATATTTTGCTAAAAGACATAGACCAACTCCTTGAAGCATTAAAAAGACGTGCTTGTGAACATAAAGAAACAATTACTATTGGACGTAGTCATGGTATTCACGCTGAACCAACAACATTTGGTGTCAAATTTGCTCTTGCATATGCTGAATTTTCTCGGTGTCGCAAACGCCTTCTTGCAGCACGTGAAGAAATTTCCACTTGTGCTATTTCAGGTGCCGTAGGCACTTTTGCAAATATTGACCCGCGCGTTGAAGAACATGTAGCAAAAGCATTGGGACTGCACCCTGAACCTGTTTCCACCCAAGTTATACCACGCGATCGTCACGCTATGTTCTTTGCAACTCTTGGTGTTATTGCTTCATCCATTGAAAGATTAGCTATAGAAATACGTCATCTACAGCGAACAGAAGTTTTGGAAGCAGAAGAGCATTTTTCACCTGGGCAAAAAGGTTCATCGGCTATGCCCCATAAGCGGAACCCCGTTTTAACCGAAAATCTAACTGGATTAGCACGTATGGTGCGTGCATTTGCAATACCTGCCATGGAAAATGTAGCGCTTTGGCATGAACGAGATATTTCCCATTCATCTGTTGAGCGTTATATTGGACCTGATGCTACCATTACCCTTGATTTTGCTCTTGCTCGACTCACGTCCGTTATTGAAAATTTAATCGTCTATCCAGAAAATATGCAGAAAAATCTCAACAAATTCCGAGGACTTGTTCATTCACAACGGGTGCTTTTAGCACTTACACAAGCTGGAATGAGTCGTGAAGATTCTTATCGAATTGTACAACGAAATGCGATGAAGGTTTGGGAACAAGGAAAAGATTTTTTAGAAGAATTGCTCCATGACAAAGATGTTACAAAAGTTCTCGGTGAAGAAGAACTTCGTGAAAAATTTGATCTTTCTTATCACACCAAACATATCAATACGATTTTTCAACGCGTTTTTGGCAAGTAAAAAAAGCATATATTCTACATAAGCAACAAGTGTATTGTCTTTGCCCTATGAGACAAAATTTGTAATGATGAAGGAAATGATTGGTGAAAGCAAATCAACTCGATATTCTCATTATTCCTGGCTATAAAGGGTCGTGTCCTGATCATTGGCAAACACGATGGGAAAAAAAATTGTCTACAGCCCGTCGCGTTCAACAAACCCATTGGTCAAAACCTGTTTGTGAAGAATGGATTCATGAGGTAAAAAACGCCATTTCACAAGCGCAAAAACCCGTTATGATTATTGCTCACTCATTAGGAGTTCCTACAGCTATACATGCAACACAACAAAATGCAGAAAAAGTTTGTGGCGCTTTTTTTGTTGCACCTCCAGATGTAAACAATGAAAAAATACATCCCAAACATTTCATGACATTTGGTCCCTATCATGGTAAAAAATTACCGTTTCCCTCTGTTCTGATAGCCAGCCGAAACGATAAATTTTGTCAATTCTCAGTAGCAGAAAAACTTGCTGATGATTGGGGAGCACTGTTTGTTGATGCGGGACAATCTGGCCACATTAATGCAGAATCTGGACATGGTCCTTGGCCTGAAGGACTTATGATTTTCTCTCACTTTCTTGCAAAAATCTAGTTCAAGAAAAACTATTGTCTTCACTCTATATCTGTAAGTTCCATAACTTTTTGCTTAGAACTCCAATGACAAAAAATGTAAGAAGTGTTATAGCAATCATTGAGAATTTCTGCCAATTAGGATAGTATTATTTATTAATGCTATTTAAAACCTCTCAACAATAGAGAATCATGATGAATCGTCGCCACCGTATTTATGAAGGCAAGGCCAAAATTTTGTATGAAGGACCTGAACCAGGTACCTATATTCAGTTTTTTAAAGATGATGCAACTGCCTTTAATGCAAAAAAACATGAAGTTATCGACGGAAAAGGGGTTTTAAATAACCGCATTTCGGAACATATCTTTAGTCATCTTAGCCGTTTGGGTATCCCAACACATTTTATCAAGCGTATAAATATGCGCGAACAGCTTATTAAAGCCGTCGAGATTATTCCATTAGAGGTTGTTGTTCGCAACGTTGCTGCTGGCTCTCTTGCCAAACGTCTAGGATTGGAAGAAGGAACCGCCCTTTCACAATCCATTATTGAATTTTACTATAAAAATGATTCTCTTGATGATCCAATGGTAACGGAAGAACATATCACTGCCTTTGGATGGGCTGTCCCCCAAGAAATAGAAGATATTATGCAACTTTCAATTCGTATTAATGATTTTCTTTCTGGACTTTTTGCAGGTGTTAATATTCAACTCATTGATTTCAAAATGGAATTTGGTCGCCTGTGGGAAGATGAAACAATGCGCATTGTTCTTGCTGATGAAATATCGCCTGATTCTGCAAGGTTATGGGATATGCAAACGCAGGAAAAAATGGATAAAGATCGTTTTCGGCATGATATGGGTGGGCTTATTAACGCTTATCAAGAAGTGGCAAAACGTCTTGGTATTATCAATGAAAATGAACCTCCAAGGCCAACTGGTCCAGTGTTAGTAAAATAATAAACAAGGTGGCATGCATTCACCTTTCTTTATATTGATACCCCTCTTCAAGGAGAGGCATTTTAACAACAGGAAATAAAAGATGAAAGCACGCGTTACGGTGACTTTAAAAAACAGCGTCCTTGACCCGCAAGGAGAAGCAATTGTAGGTGCTTTAAAAAGTTTAGCGTTTAAAGGTATTCACTCCATTCGCCAAGGAAAAATTTTTGATATTGTGCTTGATGATCAACCTTCTGAAACTGCAAAGCAAAAACTTGAACAAATGTGTGAAGAGTTACTAGCAAATACCGTTGTTGAAAATTACACGATAGAACTTCTGTAAGCGAGGCTCTTCATGAAAACTGCTATCGTTCAATTACCTGGATTAAATCGTGATCAGGATATGGTTGCAGCATTACGCCATATAACAGGGATTGAACCCTTAAAAATTTGGCAAACAGAAACAACAATTCCCGATGTAGATATCATTGTTATTCCTGGTGGTTTTTCTTATGGAGACTATTTAAGATGTGGAGCTATCGGTGCAAGAACCCCCGTTTTGCAGGCTGTACGTGAGAAAGCAAAAAAAGGTGTTACAATCATTGGCATATGTAATGGATTTCAAATCTTATTGGAAGCTGGTTTATTACCCGGCACTTTAATGCGTAACACTTCATTGAAATTTGTTTGCCGTGAAATAAAGCTTGAAGTGGTCAATGCCAATACAAAATTTTCTCGCTATTATTCCAACGGACAGATTATCCGTTGTCCTGTTGCACATCACGATGGGAATTATTTTGTCGACAACGAGATATTAAGACAAATGGAAGACGATGAACAAATTGTTTTTCGCTATGCAGAAAATACAAATCCTAACGGTTCGATAAAGGACATTGCTGGTATCATCAATAAGGCTGGTAATATTCTTGGTATGATGCCTCATCCTGAAAATTTCATTGAACAAGCACACGGCGGTACTGATGGGCGTTTACTCTTCCAAAGTGCTTTAGAATTAACGAATGGGTAATGACAAAAAAGATTTTATGCTACCTCACTGTGTTAAAGTCAAAAATCTATAGTATTTTTCATACGATAAATTTACCAATAAAATGTTTTACAAACACGATGGAGCGTATTTTTAAACACACAAAGATTGTTCAAAAGCCCTTAATAACAAGGGCCAATAACCAGCATCTCCGCTTAGGATTTATAAACCGCTGCCTTATCAAGGCCGAATAAAGTCATTTATGACCGAAACTACTAAGTTTAAAATAATAATGATGCTAAATTTTGATTAATTTAATGGATAAAACGTTCATGAATTCTAGTAATAACAGAGCCATTACGCCAGAACTTATTGCCCAACATGGTTTAAAAGATAATGAATATCAACATATCCTAAGCTTGATTGGCAGAGAACCAACATTTACTGAGTTGGGAATTTTTTCGGCAATGTGGAACGAACATTGTTCTTATAAGTCATCTAAAAAGTGGCTTAAAACGCTTCCAACAGAAGGAAAATGTGTCATTCAAGGACCTGGTGAAAATGCTGGTGTCGTTGATATTGGTGATGGTCAATGCGTTGTTTTCAAAATGGAAAGCCATAATCACCCCTCTTATATTGAACCGTATCAAGGTGCAGCAACAGGTGTTGGTGGTATTTTGCGTGATGTCTTTACCATGGGTGCTCGTCCTGTTGCAGCTATGAATGCTTTGCGATTTGGAGCTCCCAATCATCCTCGAACACGTCATCTTGTTTCCGGCGTTGTTTCTGGAATAGGTGGTTATAGTAATGCTTTTGGCGTCCCAACTGTTGGTGGAGAAGTCAATTTTGACAAGCGCTATAATGGCAATATCCTTGTAAACGCTTTTGTTGCTGGTATTGCAAAGACCGACTCTCTTTTTTATTCCAAGGCCCAAGGAGTAGGACTCCCTGTTGTTTATCTTGGTGCAAAAACAGGACGTGATGGTGTTGGTGGAGCAACAATGGCTTCTGCCGAATTTGACGATTCAATGAGTGAAAAACGCCCAACGGTTCAAGTAGGTGATCCTTTTACAGAAAAATGCCTTCTTGAGGCTTGCTTAGAACTCATGGAACTGAGAGCTGTCGTTGCTATTCAAGATATGGGTGCTGCGGGTTTAACATCTTCTGCAGTTGAAATGGGCGCAAAAGGAGATTTAGGAATACAGCTTAATCTTGATAAAATTCCTGTACGTGAAGAAAATATGACAGCCTACGAAATGATGCTTTCTGAAAGCCAAGAACGCATGCTCATGATACTGAAACCAGAGCTAGAAAAGCAAGCCGCAGCAATTTTTCAAAAATGGGGACTTCATTTTTCCATTATTGGAGAAACAACCGATGATTTACGTTTCCGTGTCTTTCATCAAGGGGAAGAAGTTGTTAATCTTCCCATCAAAGAGCTTGGAAATGAAGCACCTGTTTATGATCGTCCTTGGAGTGAACCCATAAAAAAAACACTTCTTAAAGCAGAAAACGTTGAAAGGGTCGAAAATTTGGGTGATGCACTTCTCACATTATTGAATTCTGCTGATCAAAGTTCAAGGCGATGGGTCTATGAACAATATGATACACTTATTCAGGGAAATACGCTTGTTCGTCCAGGAGGTGATGCTGGTGTCATACGTGTAAGCAGTGATGACAAACGTGCTCTTGCTTTTTCTTCTGATGTGACGCCTCGCTATTGTGAGGCAGATCCTTACGAAGGGGGGAAACAAGCCGTCGCAGAATGTTGGCGCAATATCAGCACAACAGGCGCAGCACCATTGGCAGCCACAGATAATCTTAATTTTGGTAATCCTGAAAAACCTGAAATTATGGGACAATTGGTGTTTGCCATTAAAGGTATAGATGAAGCCTGTAGAGTTTTAGACTTCCCTATCGTTTCAGGAAATGTTTCTCTTTATAATGAAACCAATGGAGAAGCAATTCTGCCCACACCAACAATCGCTGGTGTTGGCCTTCTTGCTGACTGGTCTAAAATGGTAACAATCGATGGTATGCAAAATGAAGATATTATTGTTTTGATTGGAGTATGCGGCTCCCACTTAGGCCAATCAATCTATGCACGTGATATTTTAAATATTGAGACAGGTTCACCACCTCCGGTAGATTTACAGCTTGAAAAAAAGCATGGGCAATTTGTTCGAGATGTTATTCATAACGGTTTTGTAAATGCTGCTCATGATCTTTCTGACGGTGGTCTAGCCATTGCACTTGCGGAAATGGTTATTAAAGCAGGTAAAGGCATTAAAGCTAAATTAAGTAATAAACAACCACATCATGCAGAGCTTTTCGGAGAAGACCAAGCACGTTATCTCTTAAGCGTCAAACCTCATGCCCTCAACAGTCTTACAGAATTCGCACAAACAAACGCAGTTTCTTTAACAGAGCTTGGTAAAGTTGAAGGTGATTCTCTTGACATAGAGGAAGTATTAACACTTTCCATAGACAAGCTCACACAAGCTTATGAAAGTTGGTTTCCGCAATTTATGGGCGAGAAATAAAGAGTTATTCGTCTCTACTTGACTTAATGCTATTCTTATAAAGAATAAATAAAGGAGAATAATCATGGCAATGAGTGCCCATGCAATTGAAACACTTATTCGCGAAGGCATTCCTGATGCAACCGTGATAATTCGTGATCTAGCTGGTGATGGAGAACACTATGCTGCTGAGGTAACTTCTGAAAGTTTTCGCGGTAAAAGCCGTGTCCAGCAGCATAAAATGGTCTATGATGCTCTTAAAGGCAATATGGGAAATGATCTTCATGCGTTAATGCTACAAACGAATATTCCCAAATGATTTTTAAAATTCTTCTTGCATTCATTCACTTAATACGAGTAGAAAATAACATGAATGCAAACACACACTTACAAAATCTGCAATATTGAGGAATGAAGATGACCACTGTTCATGATTTTATTGACAACGAAATTAAAGAAAATGATGTCGTTTTATTCATGAAGGGAACACCCGATGCTCCACAATGCGGATTTTCAGGACAGGTTGTTCAAATCCTTGACTATTTAGGATTAGATTATAAAGGGATAAACATCTTAACTTCTCATGAATTGCGTCAAGGAATTAAAGACTATTCAAATTGGCCAACAATTCCACAACTCTATATTAAAGGAGAATTTGTTGGTGGTTGTGATATTGTGAAAGAAATGTTTCAAAATAATGAATTGCAAGAACTGCTAAAAGAAAAAAATATTCCTTGCAATAGATCATAGGTATCTTTCATTTTTTTTCAGACTCTTAAAGAGAGCTGTGTTCAGTAGAAATTCTTATTTTAAGGATGCCTTATGTCATATCCAATTGATGAACTCACGCACCGTGAGGCGATTAGAAAAAAAATTGGCTATAAAGAATTTGTTCTTCTTATTGGTGCACTCATGGCTATCAATTCTATAGCTGTTGACATTATGCTTCCAGCTATGCCCGATATTTTGAACAGCTTACACATTCTTAATGAAAATGATCAACATTATATCATTTCTGGTTATCTTATAAGTTATGGCATCACACAGATATTTTTTGGACCGATAAGTGATCGTTATGGACGTCGTAAACTTATTCTCATTGGTCTTGCATTTTATTCCTTTACAGCAATTGCTTGTGCCTTTGTATCCAACTTTTCTCTGTTACTTATTTTACGTATCTTGCAAGGCATAGGGGGTGCTGCTATGCGCGTCCTGACAGTTTCTGTTGTACGCGATCTTTATAGTGGTCGAAAAATGGCAGAAGTTATGTCTATCGTTATGATGATTTTTCTGATTGCACCAATGATTGGACCAGCTACTGGACAATTCATTTTATTGTTTGGAAATTGGCAAATTATCTTTATCTTCATGGCAATTATTGGTTTTGGACTGATGGTTTGGATTAAATTACGCCTGCCTGAAACTCTTTATAAACAACGTTCTCTTTCTTTTTCTTCGGTCAAATATAATTTATGGGTTATCATCACCAGTCGTACAACCCTTTGCTATACACTCGCAACTTCCATTATTTTGGGTTGCATTTTTACCGCTGTTAATACATCGCAGCAAACATATGAGGGAATTTATAATCTAGGACTTTGGTTTCCAATTGCCTTTGCTGTTGGTGCAGCTTTTCAAGCTCTATCATCATTTTTAAATTCTCAATTAGTTGGACGCCTTGGCATGCGACGTATCGCACATACGATGCTTTTGCTCTTTTGTATCACCTCATGTATCTGGTTTATTGGCTCACTCTTAACAAATGGCGTTCTCCCTTTTCCTTTTTACATGCTGCTGTTTTGTATATTGATGTTTGCCTGCGGTGGCATTATGGCCAATTTCAATACCCTTGCTCTCGAATCTGTAGGAGAAATTGCTGGGATAGCATCTTCTGTCTCTGGTTTTCTTCAAACGTCTATCGCCACCGGTCTTGGTTTTTTTATTGCCCAACAATTTGATGAAACAACGATACCCAATTCAGCGGCATTTTTCTTTCTCAGCATCATCGCCATATTTCTTGTTTTATGGGCTGAACGTGGGTATCTTTTCAGGCAGTATCACCATGATCCTAATGAATAGAAGTTTCTCCCAAAAAATTAACATACTCCTGCGGTATAAAAATCGTAAAGTCGCTCTTTTAACACCTTATAACTTATAAACCAGAGATATTATTTAATGAGCAAATTTTCCTGATTTTGGAAAACCTTTGGGAACCAAGCGCCCTACCCCAGCGCGTGTTCCCATCCACTCAATGAGCTCATCAGCTTGACGATTAAAACAGCGCTCAGCAGTATCTTGCCAACTTAAACCTTCTGATAAATTAAAAGTTTTAGCATCAACAATACCGCCTTCTTTGTAGCGTTGCAGACGAACTCCTCTACCACGACTCATTTCTGGTATTTGTTCAATGGCAAAAATAAGCATTTTACGATTTTCACCAACTATTGCAACATGATCACCTTTTACTGGAACACAAAGTTTTACTTTATCAGGAGACTTTACATTCATAATTTGCTTGCCTTTTCGTGTATTGGCAATCACCTCAGTTGCAGATACAATAAAGCCATTTGCATGAGATGAAATTAAGAGCAATTTTTCCTGTGCATTATAGACAAAAGCTGTCAAAACATCGTGATCATCATCCATATCAACTAAAAGACGAATGGGCTCACCATGTCCTCGTCCTCTAGGCAAACTATTTGCAGAAATAGCAAAAAACTTTCCCCCCGTGCTTATTATAATAACCTTATCGGTAGTGAATGCCGGAAAAGCTAACTTCAAACCATCCCCTTCTTTGAAAGAAAGTGCATTATAATCACTCAAATGTCCTTTCAAAGAACGCATCCAACCCTTCTCAGAAATGACAATCGTAACCGGTTCTTTTTCGATCATCGCCTGATGAATATCATCAATATCATGCTTTGGTGCTTCCTCAAATGTTGTACGCCTTTTTCCCAGAAGGGTATCAGGACCAAAAATTTTACGAACCTTTATGATTTCCTCTGCAATTATTTTCCATTGTTTTGCACGAGACGCCAATAAATTTTGCAGTTTTTCTTTTTCATCCCTCAAATTTTCAAATTCCTTACGAATTTCAAATTCCTCAAGCTTACGTAAAGAACGTAAACGCATATTAAGGATAGCCTCAGCTTGATTTTCTGTTAATTGAAAACGGTCGATGAGCTTCTTTTTGGGGTCATCCTCTTCACGAATAATCTGGATGACCTCATCAAGATTTAAATACGCAATAAGATATCCATGAAGAATTTCTAATCGGCAATCAATTTGATCAATGCGATAATGAGAACGGCGAATAAGGACTTCTTGACGATGTTCGAGCCATTGCTGTAAACTCTCGCGCAGAGAAAGAACATTGGGTATTTTTCCAGAAGATAGAACATTAAGATTAAGAGGAAATCTTACTTCAAAATCAGTCAATTTAAAAAGAGACTCCATAAGGAGTTCAGGATCAACAGTACGATTTTTAGGAACAAGCACAATGCGGATATCTTCTGCCGATTCATCTTGAATATCTTCAAGCATGGGTAAGCGCCGTGCAAGGAGCAATTCCGCTGTTTTTTCAATAAGGCGTGACTTTTGAACTTGATAGGGAATTTCGGTCACAACAATCACATAAGAACCACGACTACCAGATTCCTGATGCCAACGTGAACGCAAGCGAAAAAACCCACGCCCAACGCGATAAGATTCCTCAATACTCTTTTTAGGCTCAACTAGAATACCACCTGTCGGAAAATCAGGACCAAGCACAAACCGATTTAATTCCTCATCATTTACATCGGGATATGCAATCAAATGAAGTGCTGCATCACAAAGCTCTGCAATATTATGAGGTGGAATAGATGTTGCCATGCCAACAGCAATCCCTGATGAACCATTTGCTAAAAGATTAGGAAAAGCTCCAGGTAAAACAACCGGCTCTTCATCTTCCTCATTATAGGTTAAACGAAAATCAATAGAATTTTCATTAATTCCCTCAAGTAGCAAGGCAGCCACTTCAGTCATACGCGCTTCCGTATATCGCATAGCCGCAGCATTATCACCATCAATATTACCAAAATTGCCTTGTCCATCGACCAACGGATAACGAACAGCAAACCCCTGTGCCAAACGCACCAATGCATCATAAATAGAAGCATCACCATGGGGATGAAATTTTCCCATCACATCACCAACAATCCTTGCACATTTGGCATAAGACTGTCCTGGATTAAGCTTGAGTAAACGCATAGCATGGAGAATGCGCCGATGCACAGGTTTTAAACCATCACGGACATCAGGTAACGCGCGGTGCATAATAGTAGAAAGTGCATAAGCTAAATAACGCTCTTGTAAAGCAGAACGCAATTCTATCGGCTCAATATGTTCTTTATCAAAAGGTAAATTCATTTTATCAGACATAGTATAAGGATGACAATTCCCAAAATAATGAGCAATTATTCCATAAGATTTTTTAGTGTAATCTTTTATGAGCCAAATATTATTATTGAATAATCGACTATATAAAAATAAACAGGGTGATTAAAACATGAACAGAAAATTATATCAATTTGAAAAAGTTATACGCACGCTCTAAACTTTATCTAAAATCCTATACAGGAATGCTTCATGCATTCGGACTCAATCTTTTTCTGGAAACTTGGAAATAATCACAATATATTGATTTATAATGATAATGAACAGTTTTGCATATTAAATGAGAAAACCCCAATATAGTGAAATTCTTTCATTTAAAATCTTTTCATGTTAAATTAATTAAAATCATTATCTCGCATGTTACAAGAGAGATGAGCATGTGGATAAAATTGCCTCCCCTTATGAATCATCTCTAGTGCCAAGGACTAGCAAAACATTGGGATCTAGCAAAGAATATGATGGCATCGGTTTTTTATCAAAAATTCGGCTTCTCTTAGCAAAGACCCCTTGGCTAATCGCTTTATACAATTCAGTTTATACACTCTATAAGAAAATCCTACCTAAATATTATCTCCATAGCCCAAAACACCACAATGTATAAAGCTTCATCTACCTTATAGCATTGCTCTAAACAATGCTATTTTGAGCACAATAGAATAGAAATAATATCTCATTTCATATAATGAACATTATAGAATTTATTAACAAAATGAAACGTTATTAAACACCGCATCATGCTTATAAGCACTAAGATAACCGCTAGTTTCTACAATGCTAAAGAACGTAAACGCAGTATAAACTCAAGCTTTATGAATAGCATACACATTCATACAAGTTAAAAAACTTAAAACTTCATTGTAGACAGAAAGCTGCTAACAATCCAAAATCAATTTATGAACTACTTTTGCCAACAGGAGCCATTCGTATCCCTAAATCACGTAATTGTGCAGAAGAAACATCAGACGGAGCCCCCATCAAAAGATCAAGCGCTTGCTGATTCATAGGAAACAAAGCAACCTCACGTAAATTTTTAACGCCTTGCAAAAGCATAATAATACGATCAATACCAGCCGCCATACCACCATGTGGTGGAGCTCCATAATGAAATGCACGATAAAGAGCACCAAAACGATCTTCTACCACCTCTTTAGAGAGACCAACAAGACTAAAAACTTTAAGCATCATTTCTGGTGAATGATTACGAATTCCACCCGATGCAATCTCATAACCATTACAAACAAGATCATACTGAAATGCTTTAAGAGTAAGAGGATCTTGACATTCAAGAGCATCCTTACCCCCTTGCGGCATAGAAAAAGGATTATGTGCAAAATCAAGCTTTTTCTCATCTTCATTCCATTCAAAAAATGGAAAATCAACAATCCATGCTAAAGAGAAAGAGTCTCGATCAACAAGATCTAATTCTTCTCCTACGTGTGTACGCGCAGCTCCAGCAAAAGATGCGAATTTCTTTGGATCCCCTGCCACAAAAAAGCAAGCATCACCACTTTCAAGTCCAAGCTGTATACGAAGAGCTTCTGTTCTTTGCTCGCCGATATTTTTAGCAATAGGGCCAGCCCCTTCAAATTTCCCCTGCTCTTCACGCCAGAAAATATAACCAAGTCCAGGCTGTCCCTCACCTTGTGCCCATCCATTCATACGATCACAAAAAGCACGGCTTCCGCCCGTTTTCGCTGGAATAGCCCACACCCGTGCATTTTTATCATTCGCTAAAATATGCGCAAAAACTTTAAAGCCAGAACCATAAAAATGCTGTGAAACATCTTCCATAATAATCGGATTACGTAAATCAGGCTTATCTGAACCATATTTTTGCATCGCTTCATCATAAGAAATACGAGGAAATTTTTGTGTTACAGGCTTTCCATTTGCAAACTCCTCAAAAAGAGAGCGCATAATAGGTTCCATTGTTACAAAAACATCCTCCTGTTCAACAAAACTCATCTCAAGATCTAATTGGTAAAATTCTCCTGGAAGACGATCAGCACGCGGATCTTCATCTCTAAAACAAGGAGCAATTTGAAAATAACGATCAAAACCCGACATCATCAACAACTGTTTGTATTGTTGAGGAGCTTGAGGCAATGCATAAAATTTTCCCTGATGAACACGACTTGGCACCAAAAAATCACGTGCCCCTTCCGGCGATGAAGCTGTCAAAAGTGGTGTTGTAAATTCGGTAAAACCATTCTCTTGCATGGAGCGTCTGATAGCAGCAACAATTTCAGTGCGACGTATGATATTTTTGTGCATAGTTTCACGACGCAAATCAAGAAAACGATACTTCAATCGAATATCTTCTGGATAATCAGGCTCACCAAAAACAGGTAAAGGCAACTCATCAGACTTTGAAAGGATTTCCACCTCTTTGGCAAAAATTTCAATTTCACCTGTTGGAAGAGATGTATTGATAACCTCATCAGCACGTGCACAAACGTCCCCGTCTACACGAATGACCCACTCGGCACGTACACTCTCAATAACTTTAAAAGCTGGTGAAGCAGGATCAGCAACAATCTGTGTGATTCCAAAATGATCACGCAAATCTACGAAAAGGATTCCGCCATGATCACGAACACGATGAACCCATCCCGAAAGACGAACCTTTGTTCCTACATCACATTTACGAAGAGCAGCGCAATTATGACTGCGATAACGATGCATAGTTTTTGCCTTTGATATAATATTTCACATGCGCTACAAAGGCTTTTTCATAACCATTTGTCAAGATATGAGGATAAAGACTCAAAAAAAAAGTCAAGAAAAGACAAATTTAATTTCTCTCATTATAATAGAACGATGATGAATCTTATTACACAAACTAAAGATCTTGAAATTGCACTTGCTATTCTACGTAACTCAGATTTTATAACAGTCGATACTGAATTTATCCGTGAGACAACTTTTTGGCCACAGCTGTGTCTCATTCAGCTTGCCTCACCAGATACGACAGTTTTGATTGACCCAATGTCACAAAATATTGATTTACAGCCATTTTTTGATCTTATGAAAGATGAAAAAATTGTCAAAGTTTTTCATGCCGCGCGTCAAGACATTGAAACGATTTATCATCTTGGAGGAATCATTCCCTCACCTCTCTTTGACACACAAATAGCAGGATCAATTTGTGGATTTGGTGATTCTATCTCCTATGACCAAATTGTACAACGTTGCACAGGTCAGCAACTTGATAAATCATCTCGTTTTACAGACTGGAGCTGCCGCCCTCTTTCCGAAAAGCAATTGCTCTATGCGCTTGCTGATGTAACCTATCTCAGAGACGTTTATCTCTTATTAAAAAAACAGCTAGAAAAAAACAAACGCACCCACTGGATGGATGATGAAATAGCAATTCTTTTAACACCTAAAACCTATGATATGCCAGAAGAGGAGGCATGGAAAAAAGTAAAAGGAAAAATCAGAAAACCACGCGAACTTGCCGTATTACAAAAAATAGCAGCTTGGCGTGAACGTAAAGCACGCAAATATAATATTCCGCGTCGTCATGTTATGAAAGATGAGAGCTTGATTGAAATAGCAATCCAACAGCCAACGGATGAAATTGCCTTAAAACGTTTGCGCAGTCTGAACAAAAATTGGGATAAATTCTCAATCGCGCACACACTCATCAAAGCTATAAACGAAGGCTTAGAAGTTGATCTTGCGACTTTACCCCCTCTTCCTAAATATAATCCACTCAATGAAACATCAACTGCCCTTATCGAACTTCTTAAAGTATTATTAAAACTCGTTGCCAATGAAAACGGCATTGCACCAAAAATTATTGCCACAACTAATGATTTAGAAAAAATCGCTAATGGATGTATCAAGAAAAATATTCCCGCCATGAATGGCTGGCGCTATGAAATATTTGGAAAAAAAGCCGAACAAATGCTCAAAGGCCAGATAGGATTTTATTTTGATAATGGAAAAATAAACATCAAACAACTCTAATTTACAAAAGATTTTTTACCGTTTTCGTTCTAAAATTAGCGTAGTAAAATCTTTGAAAAGAGTTTATTCGTTTTGAATATAAGTAAGTGTAGTAAGAATCAAAAAAGGGAAATTGTCTAATCTAATCTCATTAAGCGAGTTTTATGTAAAAAAATAAAAAATCTAGGCAGATTTTAAGTACTTTTGTTCCGAAAAAATCTGTCCTATCATTCACATTTTCTTATTAATTTAGTTCGCGTTAATTTAGAATGTGCTTTATTGTCAATACCAATATGGCAAAAAAACACCTCACAATTTCAAAACTCAAATTCAATCAATGCTTGAGCTTTAAATAATGATAAAAAACCAGCCTCTAATCAAATACTAAACTAGTGCAACACAACAAAAAGCTAAATCTGCCTTAACAAACCTCATGCGTAATAATAGAGCAATGAATTTCTACAAGTTAATAGAAAAAGGATCAAAACGTTTCAAAAGAAAGCGGCTGATTTATTATTTTTGATAACTTCTTTAAGTGATTGAGAGGACGTTCCCCTAATAAATCAGCATAACGCCTCGGAATATACAAAACAATGTGATCTGTTTTTTTATGCCACGATAAATGAGGCAAAATTCCTGCAGTAGAAGCACTGAAAAGGTAAGCAATCCGCATAATTTCACCAAGAGTTCTTGCTTTTTTCACGAGATCTTTAGTTGCAAGTTGAAAAACAGGAAGAGATTCTTCATCAATCAATGAACTTGTATTGCGAAAAAAAACAGCGAGCGCAGCATAAGCACGCCCTTCATGAGAAATTCCCGGATATGATCCTAGTGCTATCCGATTAGCTGCCTCATTCCCCCTATAATCTGGATGGATACGCCAACCAATATCTGCAAGAAGACAAATAGCCTTGCGATAACGGCATTCATTTTCAGTCTCGAGAATTCCAAAAGCTTTAAAAGCGCTTGTCGTAAAATCAATAAGCTCTTCTGCCTGCTTTGGTGAACGAGCTCGTAAAATAGCCATTTCCGTGCATGCTGCAATGAGAGGATCTGAAGAACGAATACTCTCTGGCAATCGTGAATAAAGAAATCCCTCACGAACACCAGCTCCAGAAAAGATGATGCTTTCAAAGCTCATATATTGAATAAGTTCAATAAGAATAATCGCTCCATAAGACAAAAGCTGACGACGATTTTTTGAAACAGCCGCAATTCCTTTTATATTATCAATATTACCACGCACAACAAAACGCAGGAAATCTTCCATTTCAGCAGCATCAACTTCATAGCCATGCATAACAGGTAGCCGATAATGTTTAGTTGCCATATGGAGTTTTGCCAAATTACGCCAAGTTCCTCCTACGGCATAAAAACAACGCACCATGCTCTTGCGAATAACAGAAGATTTTCCAAACTGCTCATGGGCAATTTTGGCTGCAACAGCAATATCATTATTGGACATATATTGTAGGCGCAAACCACCTAATGGCAATGTTACTCCCTCACCTACCTCAGAGCCATCAATCTCAATAAGTTCCAAACTTCCACCACCAAGATCTCCAGAAAGCCCTTTAGGTTTATAAAAAGTAGAAATCACCCCATATGCTGAATAAACAGCCTCTTCACTTCCTGAAAGGAGATATATTTTATTTTGCAAAATATTTTCAGCGTTTTGAATAAATATTGACCCGTTTTTTGCTTCTCGCGCCGCTGCCGTTGCAAGTGTATAGACCTCATCTGCTCCAATCTGTCGACAAAGTGCACGAAACCGTTTTAGTGTCTGCAACGCCATTTTCATTGATTTTTCTTCTAAAAATCCAGTTTTCGCGACACCTTGACCAAGCCCACAGAGAACTTTTTCATTAAATAAAACTGTTGGAGAACGAACAAGCCCCTCATAAATAACGAGTCGAACAGAATTTGAACCAATATCGATAACAGCAACAGGTTTACATCCTTTTAGCCGTCCTTGAGCATTTATATACGTCATTGGATTTCAGTCTTTACGCACTTCGTCTTGTCGCCGATGCAATGCCATCAAACGTGAAGCAGAAGCCTCAAAAGACTTTTTCCACCCCGCAGAACCTGCATTGACCATAAAATACTCCTGTGCATTAAACGGACCTTCACCTTTTTGCGGTGTTATACGCCTTGATTTTCCATTACGAAGTATATCAAAACTTTGTTGATTATCAATAATATTAGCCAACATAATTTGTAAAAGAATCTGTTTACGAACCGTCTTATTAAAAACTGGAACCAATATTTCAATACGATAATCCAGATTACGAGGCATCATATCGGCAGATCCTAAATAAACAAGTGCATTCTCATTTGGTAAATCTTCACCATTACCAAAACAAAAGATGCGACTATGTTCAAGAAAACGCCCTACAATTGACTTTACACGAATATTATCTGAAAATTTTGGAATACTGGGTCGCAAACAACATATACCACGCACTACTAAATCGATCTGTACACCTGCTTGACTGGCACGATATAAAGCATCGATAATTTCGGGATCAACCAATGCATTGACTTTCATCCAAATAGCAGCAAACCGTCCCTGCTGCGCATTGATAATTTCTCCTTCAATACGCTCCAAAATACAACTGCGCAATGTTAAGGGAGAAAAAGCAATCTTCATCACTTCATTTGGGCGTTCATATTGAGCAATATATTGAAACAATAATGCAACATCACGAGCAATATCATCATCGTTAGTAAAAAAAGAAAGATCGGTATAAACTTTAGCATTAATAGGATGATAATTTCCCGTGCCAAGATGAACATAAGAGCGAAGACCTTTTTCTTCACGCCTCATGATAAGTGACATCTTAGCATGTGTTTTTAAAGCAATAAAACCAAAAACAACCTGTACACCTGCACGCTCAAGATCACGCGCCCAACGAATATTTGCTTCCTCATCAAAACGTGCTTTAAGTTCTACCAAAGCAGTCACTGATTTTCCTTGTTTAGCAGCCTTAATCAAAGCACTGACAATTGGGCTATCACTCGATGTACGATAAAGTGTCTGTTTAATTTCCACAACATCAGGATCGTTGGCCGCTTGATGTAAAAATTGTACAACAACATCAAAGGATTCATAAGGATGATGAAGTACGATATCATTTTCACGAATAGCTGCAAAACAGTCCCCCTTATGCTCACGAATACATTCAGGAAAACGAGGATGATAAGGAATAAATTTTAAATCATTACGTGGGATAGAAATGATCTCTGAAATCATATTAAGCGCCAAAAGCCCATCAAGAACACTGATCCAGTTATCAGGAACAGCAAGAGCATTGCTGATAAATTGGCGTAAATTCTCTGGCATTCTGGCATCAAATTCAATTCGAATAACCAGCCCACGACGACGCCTTTTAAGAGCAGTTTCAAAAAAATGAACAAGATCTTCAGCCTTTTCTTCTACCTCAATATCACTATCACGAATCACTTTAAATGTGCCAATTCCATCAACTTTATGATCAGGAAATACATAATTTATGAAAAAGCTAATAATATCTTCATAGGCAATAAAACGAAAATGATTGTCTTTTTGAGGGAGAAGAATAAAACGCCTTAAAGCTATTGGCAGTGGTAACAACACTACAATCGCTTGGGGATCATCACACCTAGACAATTGCAAAGCAAGTGAAAGCCCTAAATTAGGAATAAATGGAAAAGAGTGAACAGAATCAACAAACAAAGGCTCTAGAATAGGAAGAATTTTATCAAGAAAATATTTTTCAAGCCATGATTTTTCAATTTTTGAAAGCTCATCAGGACAAATAATTTCGATATCATTCTGTTTTAATTCATGGCGTAAAACACATAACTCTCGTAATTGCTGAGCCTGCAAATGCGAAATCTCAGCTAACACAAGATCAAGTTGCTCTTGTGGTGTGCGCCCGTCTGCACTGCACACTGTAGCTCCAGCACGAATTTGAGCAGCAAGACCAGCAACACGAACCATAAAAAACTCATCAAGATTTGCTGCTGAAATGGAGAGAAATTGTAGACGTTCTAATAAAGGATGCCTTGTATTAGTTGCCTCCATTAATACACGCGTATTAAATTGTAACCATGAAAATTCTCTATTAACAAACCTCATCGGATTTTTCATCGTTATATCTGATAGAGAACTCTGACCTTCCACCCTCTGTCCCATATATTTTAGCTAAACTTCCTTTATACTTTCTAAGATTTTATGGTTGAATATACCATAGAACACTTTATCATATATTCTGTTTAACAATCTATTTTTCTTATGGTATTTACATTAAATACTTCAAACAATTAATATTCTTCCTCCATGTAAAATGCTAAAAAACAAAATAACTAGCTCATTAATATACAAGATAGTGAGTTTGTCTTAAAAAGCACCTTGCATTATTATAAGCTTTATTACAAACTCATACATATACAATAACAAATCTCAATCATAGCTGAAGAGATAATTTATCCGGAGCTTGACACCATGGCTGATCACAACATTCCTCATTTTCAAAATGACCTTGGATATAAAACAATCGAAATTGGTGTAAAAGAATTTATGTGTGTGGGTGCTACACAACCCTTCGATCACCCTCATATTTTTATTGATATGGGAGCAGCTGATGAAAAAATTTGCCCTTATTGTTCAACACTTTATCGCTATATTTCCTCGTTATCATACAATCAAACAAATCCACCAGGATGTTTATATCATCCCAATAATTCATTATAATGCGTTTGCTACTTTTTCAATATGAAGAAACTTATAAACCTATCGCCAATCATCGTTGGAGGTGGAATTGCAGGTTTAAGTACTGCTTTAGCACTCGCCCATAAAGGAATAGAAAGTACACTTATTGAAAAGTGTAAACAGCTTGATGCTGTGGGAGCTGGTATTCAGCTTACCCCAAATGCAACCTGTATCCTTGCTCGTTGGGGAATTCTTAATAAGCTCATAGAAATGGGTACAACACCACGTTTTCTTGAGTTAAGAGATGGGCTCTCTTTAAAAATGCAATTACGTGTTGATCTAATCAATCTATCAGAAAAATACTGGAAATTCCCTTATATTACAATTCATCGTGCCACCTTACAAAAAGTTTTATACAACACCGTTATGGAAAATCCCCTTATCAAATATAAAATAGGCGAAGCGATTATATCGTCTACTCCAGCCCAAAACAGCATTGATATAAAAACCATAAAGACAGATACATCAAATAAGACAGAACAACACCAATTTTATTCAACACCTCTTCTTATTGGATGCGATGGAGTTTGGTCCACACTACGGAAATTGGCTCCTTTTCATGAAAAAGCGGATTTTAGTGGCTTTATTGCTTGGCGCGCAACAACAGAATTTGAAAATCTTCCTAAAGACTTTCGTTCTTTATTACAAAATATAAAAACAATTATTGCTTGGATGGGACCTCAAAATCATCTTGTTGTCTATCCCATTCAACCATCAGCAAAACTGTTTAATTTTGTAGCCATCACAAATGGAGAAAATTCAAAACAAGGATGGGCACATAAAGGAAATAAAGAATATTTGAAATTTCTTTTTAAAGATTGGCATAAACAAATTTTGCAAATCTTTGACCATATTGATGAGTGGACCTATTGGCCTCTCTTTCATATGAAACAACATCGTTTTTTAGGCTTAGAAAGACAAGTATTTGTTGGTGATAGTGCACATGCAGCCCTCCCTTTCGCTGCACAAGGCGCTGCTATGGCAATAGAAGACGCCGCCACACTAGCAGAAACACTCTCTCATAAAAATCTGTCATTTAAAAAAGCTCTTTTGCTTTATGAAAAAATACGAGCGCCCCGAATGAGAGCAGTAAAAAAACGCGGCGATTTTAATAGAATAGTCTATCATGCAACGGGTCCCATAGCAATTGCACGTAATTTTATCATGAAAATTCGTACACCAGAGAGTATCATCTCTCAGCTTAATTGGCTTTATATGTATGATGCTATGAACACTATAAAAATGGACGATAAAAACTTATAAAATATCCCTAATAACTTTAAAGACCTAAGAAACACTTTATTTACTTTATGATGTTACCAGCTTGACATCATGTATCAAAAATAAAAATAAGAATTTTCACTGTTTCTAATCTGGTTTAAAGAAGAACTTCCCTCCCCACAAATCAATTAAAACATAGCTTGTAATAGACAATACATTTAATTTATTAATTTATCATGATAATTTATTGTTTTGCATGTTGAATGAGAGACTTGAACATTCTAGGATTTCTCCATTTCAAATTTCTTTACTTTGAATCAATCAAAATCATTCGTTTACACGTTATGCGTAAGATGAGCATGTAAATAAAAAAACACTAATGCAAGGAGTAAAAACATTTCTAATAAACGATCTCAGACGCCAAAGACTGTAGCAATATTGAGAATTTGTAAAGAGTATAATAGTGCCGGCTTGTTCCTTTCCTTCATAAGTGTAAAGATGATGCTGCACAATGAATTTACCATTATAGTATTCACGGGCGAGCCTTCGCAAAATGGGATTAGGGATGTCCTGAGAAATGTTCCTTTAAAATAAATGCGTAAGTTAGCAATTCAATAACATTTTGTTTTACATATGGGGCATGTCGTTCTTTTAAGGACATGATAAACAAAAGCATGAAACAATACGCAGTCTCCATTACTTAATAAGATATTGCTTTGGATAGTTTTGAAAACCGTAAAGCCGAATTAAAAGGAGATAAAAACTGGCTTATACCCTTAAGCTTCATATTCTTCCTCAATTATGCGATCACCGTGCAATAGCAATCACCTTATAAATCCCAAGTTTAAGTCAACTCTACATTGATAACCCCCTGAATCGATTTCATAGCACTTGCTATATGTGAATTAACCTTATACCGTTTTGGAAGCGCAATTTCAACCTCCCGTAATCCATCTTCTTGAATAAGAATAATCCCAACTTCTCCATTCCCATGAGGATTTAAATTTTTCTCAATTTGCGCAAGCATATCAACTGTTTTTATAAAGAGGCGCATCATTTTATGATTCTGTAACGCTTCCTTTTCCAAAGATTGAACCGTCTCTAGTCGCAAACTAACACCCTCAAAGCGATTTTCCGCACTCACTGTGATGATAAAAGATTTTCCAGGTTCTAGTATTTCTTCATAATCCGCAAGTGTGTCAGAAAAGAGCACTGCTTCATACTGTCCACTCGTATCAGAAAAATGAATAATCCCCATTTTTTTACCAGACTTTGTTTTGCGCACTTGTTTTGCTACGACAGTTCCAGCAAGTCTTGCAGCAGTTGCTCCCCCTTTTACGGCATTGGCAAAATGAAGCCAAGTCTGAACGCGTTTTTTAGCGAGAATAGCTTGATACTCATCTAGAGGATGTGCAGAAAAGTAAAAACCTATTGCTTGAAATTCTCGATGAAGTTTTTCATTCAGCAACCAAGGAGATGTTTGCGATAAAACTAAAGGTTCTTTTAATCCCCCCGTCATGCCAAAAATATCAATCTGTCCGCTAGAATTATTCTCGAGAATACGAAGCGCACGTGCATGAAGCGTTCCAAGACTTGCCAATAGAACTTCTCGTGCGATATGAAAACAATCAAAAGCGCCAGCGCAAATCAAGCTTTCCATCGCACGCTTATTAACAATACGCGGATCAATACGCGCGCAAAAATCTTCCAAATCCTTAAAAGGTTTATTTCCCCGACAAGCAACAATATGATCAACAACCGCTTCGCCTACACCTTTAATGGCAGCAAGAGAATAATAAATACAGTTATCACCAACTTCAAAAATACGATGTGACGTTTGCACACAAGGTGCAATGACTTTAATACCTAACCTTAATGCTTCACGGCGAAAATCATTTAACTTATCCGTATTTGTCATGTCATAGGTCATTGAAGCGGCTAAAAACTCAACGGGATGATGTGCTTTCATATAAGCTGTCTGATAAGAAACGATTGCATAAGCAGCAGCGTGTGACTTATTAAAACCGTAATCGGCAAATTTTGCTAAAAGATCAAAAATAATATCAGCTTGATCTTTATCAACACCACCAGCAACGGCTCCATTCACAAAGCGCGTCCGCTGTTGTTGCATTTCTTTATGAATCTTTTTACCCATAGCACGACGCAATAAATCCGCTTCCCCAAGCGAATAACCAGCAAGTACTTGAGCAATCTGCATCACTTGTTCCTGATAGACGATAACACCTTGTGTTTCTTTAATAAGATGATCTATTTTAGGATGAATGGAAGCAATTTCCTCTTCCCCGTGTTTGCGTGCATTATAAGTTGGAATATTCTCCATTGGACCAGGACGATAAAGTGCAACAAGAGCAATAATATCTTCAATACGGTCAGGTCTCATTCCAATCAATGCTTTACGCATACCAGCACTTTCAACTTGAAAGACACCAACCGTTTCACCACGCGCCATCATAGCATAGGTCGCATCATCATTGAGTGGAATATTTGACAAATCTATTTTGGTACCTTTTCGTGCAACAAAATCTACCGCCATTTTTAAAACAGTAAGGGTTTTCAACCCAAGAAAATCAAATTTAACCAATCCAGCCTGTTCAACGTATTTCATATTAAACTGTGTCACAGGCATATCGGAGCGAGGATCACGATACATTGGAACAATCTCTGAAAGCGGTCGATCACCAATAACAATCCCTGCAGCATGGGTTGATGCATGACGATAAAGTCCCTCCAACTGAAGCGCGATATCTAATGTACGCCCTATGAGGGGATCTTTTTTCTTTTCTTCCTCAAATTTAGGTTCATCTTTGATAGCATCAGCCAACTCAACTTGGCTCCCCGGCGCAGCAGGAACGAGTTTTGTAAGATAATCCACCTGCCGATAAGGTACTTCTAAAACACGCCCAACATCACGCAACACCGCACGTGCTTGCAATTTACCAAAGGTAATAATTTGCGCAACTTGATCACGACCATATTTTTTTTGAACGTACTGAATCACCTCTTCGCGTCGCTCTTGACAAAAATCGATATCAAAATCCGGCATAGACACACGATCAGGATTAAGAAAACGCTCAAAGAGAAGAGAAAAACGCAATGGATCAACATCAGTAATAGTCAACGCATAAGCAACCAGTGAACCAGCACCAGAACCACGCCCTGGGCCAACTGGAATATCATGAGCTTTTGCCCATTTTATAAAATCTGAAACGATAAGAAAGTAGCCTGAAAATTGCATACGTGTAATAATGGACACTTCATAATCAAGCCGCTCTTCATAATCTCTAACAGTATATCCTTCAGCCAATCCAATTGTCTCAAGGCGCATTTTTAAACCAGCTTTAGCTTGATTTAACAATTCACTATCTTCTACTTCTAAAGTACAGTTTAAATCAACAGACTTTTCTATAAAACGAGGCAAAATAGGTTTTCGAACTGGCGTAGCAATATGGCAACGCAATGCAATTTCAACACTGTTTTCCAGAGCTTCTGGAAGATCAGAAAACAGTGCGACCATTTCATCTTGTGATTTCAAGTAATGATCTGGTGTCACACGTTTACGCTCTGGATTAGAGACAAGTTGTCCTTCTGCAACTGCCATCAATGCATCATGAGCTTCATAGCCTTCTTTATTCAGAAAGAAAGCTTCATTGGTTGCAACAAGAGGAATATCATATTGATACGCCAACTCAATAAGTGCAGCTTCTACTTGTTGATCAAAAGAGCCATGCCGCTGTAATTCTACATACAGACGATCAGCAAAAATTTTTTTTAAAGAAATTAAGCGTTCAGCAGCTCGTTCTTTTTTTCCTTCTGCCAAAGAGAAATTTATAGGCCCTCCCTTGCCCCCCGTTAAAGCAATGATTCCTTCACTGTGCAATGACAACCAATCAATTTTTATATGAGGAGGATCAGTATCGCACTTATCAAGATAAGCACGACTAACAAGACGAACCAAATGGGCATAACCAATCTCGCTAGCCGCCAACAAAACAATAGAGCCAAAATCAGCAGAATAACGCGATTGAGCAAAACACGTATTATTATCCTCATCAGCAAAATCAACAGTAAGTTGACAGCCAATAATAGGCTGTATTCCATGAGAAAAACAATATTGTGAAAATTCTAAAGCACCAAACAAATTATTTGTATCGGTAATAGCAACCGCTGGGACATGATCTGAAATCGCATGTTGAATGATTTGTGGGATTTTTAGAGCACCTTCAAGAAGTGAATAAGCAGAATGTACTCTCAAATGAATAAAGCGAGGGAGAGAACTCTTTTCATCTCGTATTTTACTTTTATCTTCTGCCACTTTCACAGTTTCCCATTATAAAATAAATGTCAAATTGAGTCTTTATCTGCCTTATAATAGAGAATACTCTAACATCTCTTTTCCTTAATTTATAAGTCCATCATACCGGTATATAAGCAAGACATTTTAAGTTTATTGCTATTTATAAAAGACTTTCATCAAGAAAATATCTCTATTCACAGCAAATAAATAGACAAAAACAAAAAGGAAAAAATTGTATAGAATATGCTACATATTGCTCTCTTTTTATTTTAGATACTCTTTTAAAGATAAAATTTTCTGCTTGAAATTCAAAGTGTAAATAAAGTAATTTTCTCTTCTGTGTCTTATCCTCAAAAAGCCCTTCTAAAGCACTAGTAAAAACAAAATGAGCAAGCTAAATTTGTCTATGCCTCCAAACCTTATTGCTCCCCTTTTTAATTCTATCCGTACCCTTTCTGGGGTCACAGCTAAAGTCTATAGCTTACTGGCAAAAGTCTTAAACATTAATCCTACACAACACGACCCCACCCTCATTGATCTTCTTCAATTAATGCCCTATTCTGTTATAGACCGCAGAATACGTCCGAGCATTGCTGATGCACAAGAAGGAGATACTGTTACACTCGAAATTGTTATTGATCAGCATCAACCACCACCAATGGGCCGCAATCGATTACCTTATCGGGTCACTGCACATGATCCAACAGGGAAAATGACTTTAGTCTTTTTTCATGCCAAGCCTTTTTGGTTGAAAAAACAACTACCGGAGGGAAAAAACGTCATTGTATCAGGTAAAGTTGAACGTTTTAATGGACAACTCTCAATGGTCCATCCCGATCACATCATAGCAAACGAACAATCAAATCAAATACCCTTGGTTGAACCCGTTTACCCTTCTACCGCTGGACTTCCTACAAAAACACTAAGGCGTGCCATACAAAATGCTCTTGATTCTCTTCCTCTTTTACCAGAATGGATAGAAGAAAATGTCAAAAAGCAGCAAGATTTTTGCTCTTTTTCCGTTGCTTTACGCCGTATTCACACCCCTGTTGATCCCAATGACTTAACTCTAGAAAGTGCAGCACGCAAACGCCTTGCCTACGATGAACTGCTTGCTTGTCAATTGGCTCTTGGACTCGTGCGTTTAAAAACCAAGTCTCTTTCTGGAACATCTCGTCCATCAACAGGGATTTACACTGAAAAATTGCTGCAAATCCTTCCCTTTCAACTGACGAATGGACAAAAAAAAGCGATATGCGACATTGCAAATGATCTTTCTTCACCTGAACCGATGCTACGGCTTCTCCAAGGTGATGTAGGAGCAGGAAAAACCGTCGTTGCACTAATGGCAATGGCACAAATTGCTGAGAATTTAGGACAATCAGCTTTAATGTCACCAACAGAAGTTCTTGCTAGACAACATTTTGCAACAATTGCACCTCTTGCCGAAAAGATTGGCTTACAAACAGTTCTTTTAACGGGACGAGAAAAAGGAAAAGTACGCACAAATATTTTAAACGCTATTCATTCAGGAGAAGCTTCTTTTATCATTGGAACCCATGCACTCATACAAAAGAGTATTTCCTATCATAATCTTTCCCTCGCCATTATCGATGAACAACACCGTTTTGGTGTACATCAACGTCTTGCCCTTACAGCAAAAGGGCATAAACCTGATATGCTGGTTATGACTGCTACCCCTATTCCACGTACACTCGTCTTAACAACTTTTGGGGATATGGATGTTTCTCAGCTTACAGAAAAACCGATGGGACGACAGCCTATTACAACAGCAACACTTTCTTTAAAACGTATTGATGAACTCATAGAACGAATTGCCATTGCCTTAGAAAAAGGAGAAAAACTCTATTGGATTTGTCCTTTAGTAGAAGAATCGAAAGCTCTAGAGCTCACTTCTATTGAAAGTCGTTTTACTATGCTCCAAGGGCTATTTGGAACACGTGTTGGTATGATACATGGCAAAATGTCGACGGATGAAAAAGAAGCAGCTATGACATCCTTTAAATGCAGAGACATCAGTATTTTAGTTGCAACAACGGTCATTGAAGTAGGGGTAGATATTCCAGATGCTTCAATCATCGTCATCGAACATGCGGAACATTTTGGTCTTTCACAACTACACCAATTGCGTGGACGTGTCGGACGGGGAGAAAAAAAATCCTCCTGTATTTTGCTCTACAAAGAGCCCTTAACAAAAACGGCTGCACAACGCCTTAATATTATACGTAGTACAGAAGATGGTTTTAAAATCGCTGAAGAAGACTGGCGCCTGAGAGGAGAAGGAGAACTTTTAGGCACACGACAATCTGGTATACCTGAATTTCACATAGCAAACCTTGCCGTACATAGTGATCTTTTATCGATAGCAAGAAGAGATGCACGTTTATTTTTGCAACGTGATCCCCATCTTTCTTCACAACAAGGGCAAGCCTTACGTTTGCTGCTTTATCTTTTTGGAAAAGATGATGCTACACGTCTCTTACGAGCAGGATAATGATAAAAAAGCCATTCAATAAAAAATTAAAATTTATATCCTTATTCAAGCATACTCTTACAATTTGTATTCCCATCGTCGTTCTCCTAAAGAGTATACTGTAAAACTCTAGCCTCCATCCTCAAAGTTATAACGTCACATAAACAAAATTCTCCCTCCTCACAGCTAAAATTATACTGCTCTCGCATAAAAACAATTTATAAAAGGCATATCCTTTTATATTTTTCTATTCACACATCTAACGCCTTTTCTGACATGGTAGAAAACGTTTTTGAGTTATGAAGAAAATGAAAAAATATTTCTATATTTAATATCCTCATAAAATGCATAATATACAGATTTATAATGATAATTTATTGTTTACTCCTATTGAATTAAGGTTTAAATATTGTCAGATTTTTTCATTCTAAACCCGTTTATATTGAAATAATCAAAATAACCTTTGTGTACATCACAAGCAGAACTGACGTGTAAGCAAAAATTGTACAAAAAAGGACTAAAGATGTCTCTTATGAATCATCTTAGCGAGCAAGGACTATAGCTATATTGAGAACTAAAAAAATAGTAGATTGTGCCAAGTTTGCTTCTTCACAAGCGTAAAGATAGTGTGTTTAATCTTTATTGCTATACCATTCACGGACGTCGTCACGAAATGGGCTGGAGAGTATTGAAAAATATTTTTTAAAACAAATGCGTAAAATATGCAACGCAACGGCGTTCTATTCTACGTGAGAGATCCCTATGAAAGAAGGCGAAAAATAAAAACATGAGGCAATATGTATTCTTTATTATGAAAAATAAGATACCACCACTCCTCATGAATCTGTTATATTCTCCAATGATTCCTGCAAAGCTTCAGAGACATAAAATCATCTTTTACTCAACAGTGACTGATTTTGCTAAATTGCGAGGTTGGTCAACATCTGTTCCTAATAAAACAGCCGTATGATAAGCAATTAATTGAATGGGTAAAGCATAAATAATAGGTGTAATAAATTCCGGAATATCTGGCAAAATGATCGTTGATAAAGTATCAAGATGAACTGCTTCTGCCCCTCTTTTATCAGTGATCAAAATAATACGCCCCTTTCGTGCTGCCACCTCTTGCATATTAGAAACAGTCTTTTCAAACCACTGATCATAAGGTGCAACAACAATTACTGGGACTGTCTCATCCACCAACGCAATTGGTCCATGTTTTAACTCACCAGCAGCATAACCTTCAGCATGAATATAAGAAAGCTCCTTCAGTTTAAGTGCTCCCTCAAGAGCAATAGGATAAGAAGTTCCACGGCCAAGATAAAGAACACTTTTTGCATGCATTAAATCACGACAAATATGTTCAATCTTATCATCCAGCTTGAGAACCTCATTTAAAATACGCGGAATCTCTGCCAATTGTTGAACTAACTTATGTTCCGCTTCTTTTAAGAGATATCCCCGTTGCTTAGCTGCTCCAAGCGCCATTGCAGCAAGCGTTGCTAACTGACAAGTAAAAGCTTTTGTTGAAGCAACACCAATTTCTGGTCCAGCGCGCGTTGGTAAAATAAAATCAGCTTCTCTTGCCATTGTTGATTGCTCAACATTCACAATTGTTGCGGTTTTTACACCACGCTCACGACAATAACGTAAAGAAGCCAATGTATCAGCTGTTTCACCAGATTGAGAAACAAACATCGATAATACATCATAAGTAAGAGGGGGTTCACGATAACGAAACTCTGAAGCGACATCATTATCAACACTTAAAGCAGCAAATTTTTCAAACCAGTAGCGAGCAATTAAGGTTGAATAATAAGCCGTTCCACAGCTTGCAAAAACGATCCGATTAATATTTTTCCAATCAATTGAATTCTCAAGTGGGCGAACCGTATGGTTTCCAAGGTCAAGATAATGAGCTAAATTATGAGAGATCACTTCAGCTTGTTCAAACATTTCCTTGTGCATGAAGTGACGATGGTTCCCTTTAGAAACCAATAAATTTCCTTCCAATAATGTTTTCACAGGGCGTTTTACCGGTTGGTTATCCGTATCGTAAATTGTTACACCCTCACGCGTCAAAACAGCCCAATCTCCATCTTCCATATAACTAATACGATTGACGAATGGTGCCAAAGCAATTGCATCCGATCCAACAAAAAATTCATCTTTTCCGTAGCCAATTGCCAGTGGTGGCCCAGAACGAGCAGCAATCATAAGATTGTCTTCACCCTCAAAAATAACAGCAAGTGCAAAAGCACCTTGCAATCTTTTCCAGCTTGTGCGCATGGCTTCCTGTGGAGAAAGAGCATTGTTTAATGCGCGCGTAATTAAATGTGCAATAACCTCCGTATCTGTTTCCGTTTCAAAGCTATAACCATCTTCAATAAGTTCCTTTTTCAATTCTACAAAGTTTTCAATAATACCATTATGAACAATCGCCAGCTTTTCCGTTACATGAGGATGCGCATTTCGTTCCACAGCAACTCCATGGGTCGCCCAACGCGTATGGCCAATTCCTAAATTTCCTTTTAAAGGCGTTTTTTTCAATTTTTCTTCTAAATGAACAAGCTTACCTTCAGCGCGCACGCGATAAAGCTTCCCATTATAGACTGTTGCGATCCCCGAGGAATCATATCCTCTGTACTCAAGACGTTTTAAACCATCAACTAAAGAGGATGTAACACATCTCTTGCCAAAAATTCCTATAATTCCACACATGAAAAAGCTCCAACTCACATCTGAGACTTATATAATCTCATAAAACAATCAAATTATCTTTATTTAAAATTTACAGCTATCAACTAAACAAAACATGTAGGACAATATGCTAAAGTAAGCCTGCTATAAAATTTTAGATTACCCTAAAACAAAGAAAATAGACTGAAAATAATCACTTTTTCTGTTTATCTGTTAATAAGCGTGCACGCAATTTCGTTGCATAATCCTTTTTCGTTACTTGTCGTGCACGTCCAAAAGCCATACTATCCATAGGAACATTTTCAGTGATAACACTTCCTGACGCAATATATGCACCATTCCCTATCATTAATGGAGCAACAAGTGCCGAATTAGACCCAACAAAAGCATAATCACCAATTATCGTTTTATACTTATGAACACCATCATAATTACAAGTAATCGTACCAGCTCCAATATTGCTATGTGTACCAATTTCTGCATCCCCAACATAACTCAAATGATTAATTTTAGAGAATTCTCCTACCCTAGCTTTTTTGACTTCACAAAAATTTCCAACCTTTACTGACTGTGCTAACTCTGTACCAGGACGCAAACGTGCATAAGGGCCAATCTGTGCATTCATACCAACCACTGTCCCCTCTAGATAACTAAATGCATGAATAACCGCACCAGATTGTACTCTCACTCCTTGCCCAAAATAAACATTTGGCTCAATGATAACGCTAGGTTCAATCTCTGTATCATAAGAAAAATAAACAGTTTCTGGTTTAAGGATTGTCACACCAGATAACATGAAATCGCGTGCTTTACGCTTTTGCCACAAAGCATCCGCCTCAGAAAGTTCAAAACAGTTATTAATCCCGACAATATTTTCATAAGGCACTTCAACAACACGAATATCTAATCTCTCACACACTGCAATAGATACAATATCTGTAAGATAATATTCTTTCTTCGCATTATTATTACCAACCTTCTCTAAAAGAGAAAGTGCATGCTTTCCATTAAGAGCAAATATTCCACCATTACAAAAAGAAATTTTTTTTTCTTCATCGCTGGCATCTTTTTCTTCTATAATCGCAATCAGTTTACCATTTTTCTTAACAAGGCGACCATATCCCGTTGGATCTGCAGCATAAAAACCAGCCACAACAACATCTGCCCCACCAGCAAGTTGCGCGCGAATTTTTTGCAATGAATTTTGCTCAATCAAAGGGGTATCACCAAAAACAATAAGTACATCATCAACCCCTTTCTGCAAAGCTACACGAACAGAAAGAGCAGCATGTGCAGTTCCCAAACGCTCTTTTTGTTCAAAAATCATTGCATTTTTTGCAAATGATTGAACAATTTCCGTGACATCTTTAGCACCACATCCCACAACAACAGCTAATTGCGAAGCCCCTACTGCTTCTATTTGTTTGATGACATGGCATATAAGGGGTAATCCAGCAATTTTATGCAACACCTTAGGAAGAGACGATTTCATACGCGTCCCTTCGCCTGCTGCAAGGATAATAGAAAGACAATTTCTAACCATAAAAACACATAAGATTAACGAGAAAATCCAAAAAAATTTACAATATCATCCCAACGAAGAGCTTCAACATTACTCAACGAAGGATAATGTTCCAAGAGCCAGAAGGAAAGATCCTGCATTGAACCTGTTAAAAATAAAATACCGCTAACAATCAAAGAAATGCCAATAATTTTTTCAACTTTTCCTAAATGAATACGAAAAGATCCTAAAAACCTCATAAAACTTCTGGAAAAGAGAGCTGCTAAAACAAAAGGCACCCCAAGGCCTAACGCGTAAATTCCCAAAAGAAGAGCTCCCTCACCTACAGTTTCTTTTGTCCCTGCCAAGGTTATGACAGGTCCTAAAATTGGACCAATACATGGTGTCCAACCAAATGCAAAGGCTAAACCAATAACATAAGCTCCTAAAGGACCAGCTGGCGTTCCGCGTGTTTGAAAACGTGCTTCGCGAAATAAAAGAGCAATCTTAAAAAAACCCAAAAAATTTAAACCAAAAATGATAATGACAATTCCCGCAGCAAGAGTAAGCCAATCACGATAATAACCAATAAACTTACCAATTATGCTCGCACTGGCACCCAAAGCAATAAAAACAGTTGTAAAACCGAGCACAAAAGCAATAACAGAGGATAGAAGCCTCCACCGTATAAATACCTTCCCATTGTACTTTTCTGAACGAAAATCATCAATACCAATCCCTGCCATATAGCATAGATAAGGAGGAACTAATGGCAAAACACATGGTGATAAAAAAGACAATGCACCAGCTAAAAAAACACCTACTGTTGAAATTTCTATCACAAAAACCCTCTATTCATTTCTCATCATATTCTATGCTAAAAATCGCTATTAATCCATTTCCTCATCGATTTGTTGCATATTTTGTTTATTTGCTACCACATTTATTTCTTCATCATATCCAGAAACAACAGAAAAAACTTTCTGGTAAATTTTATCTTGATTTTTAGCAATCGCAATATATTCCCCCTCAGCTAATACGAGCGAAACATAAGCACCAACTGTCTCATAAACGATATCACCAGAATCATTTGTAATAGACCAACTTGTATCAGCAAGCGCTTCCCCTCCTTCTTGCCTTACCAACTTCAAAACGATTTGAGCTGCCTGATGTTCAAGAGTAACTTCTGTAATTTTACCTGAATCTACTTGAACATCAGAACGAACAGTAGCGTTAATAGAACCATAATGGGAAGAAACATGATAACGGCCCGCTCTCAAACGCACAATTGATTGAGCTCTAATATTCGATAAAATAATACCAGTTTCATCATTTTCTTTTTCATCTTCGTAAACAGTGAAACGCAATTCCTTTTCATTGATTGCACCATTGAGCAGTGTCGCATTAAAAATAATACCACCAGCGTCAAAGTTAAAATTCTTCACAAGATTTTGTCCACTTTCTAAATTTACATTCTCCACGGCACTCACATGACCGAATGAGACATGAATAAGGTAGCTTCCTGGTTCTAAATCAAAACGCGCGCTCCCCCCCTCATAAGTTGCAATGAGTGGTAATTTATTATCAATACCTAAGATAGGTGCATAAACCCGCCATATGAGCCCTTTCACAATATCTTCGTTGCTATTTTTTAATCGAGCACGCAAAACAAGCCTACTTTGAGGAACAAAATTTTCTTTTTCATGATCTGGTTCATAATGTGGAGATGTTATAATAAAGCTTTTTAGTTGTGTCTGCTGATGATCTTCTCCTTCTCTAGAAAAGACGCAATGACTCCAAACCAATAAGCCAAACACCACACATAAACACCGGCACAATATTTTTGTAAAAACACCCATTTGTCCATTGTTGACTAAAGTGATAACTTTTTCAAGAAACAATATCACTAAGTCATCACTCTCAAATTGAAAAACTCACCCCACATCCACAAGATGAAACTGCATTGGGATTATGAATTTGAAAAGACTGTCCCATAAGATCATCAACAAAATCAATTTCAGCACCTTCCATAAAGGGAAGTGATAATGAATCAATAAAAACAATCGCCCCATCTTTTTTTAAAACAAGATCATCTTCAGACATTTCAGAAACTAAATCATATTTATAAGAAAAACCAGAACATCCCCCGCCTTCAACGGAAATACGTAATCCTATTTTATCGGGTTCACTCAAAAGTATCTGTGCAATTCGCTTGGCTGCAACATCTGAAATATTTACACGCATTCTATATATCCTTGCATTAAACTATCAAGAAAGAGTATCCCCAAAGAAAGAGACGTTAATAAACCCACCACAATTTTAAGATGAGAATGGACAGCTTGCAATGGATATAAGTAATATCAATACCAATTACCAATCTCGAGCAGTCTACAGTAGCAACCCACAAACAAGCCGTGGTAGATTATTTCATGAGACTGCGAATACCATAAGGTCACCTTTTCAACGAGATAGAGATCGTATTATTCATTCTAATGCATTTCGACGCCTGAAACACAAAACGCAGGTGTTTATTGCTGATGAAAGTGATCATTATCGTACGCGATTGACACATTCAATAGAGGTTTCTCAAATTGCACGAACATTAGCCCGAGCCCTCTGTCTTGATGAAGATCTTGCCGAAGCCATTTCCCTTGTTCACGACTTTGGGCACACACCTTTTGGTCATGCAGGAGAAGATGCCCTTAATGAAGCAATGGCACCTTATGGTGGCTTTGATCATAATGCACAAGCATTACGCATTGTTACAAAACTAGAACAACGCTACGCAAATTTTGATGGGCTTAACCTCACTTGGGAAACTCTCGAAGGACTTGTGAAACATAACGGTCCCCTTTTAGGCCCTTATGCAAATAAAACGCAGGTTTCTATCGATATTCTACAGTACAATGCAAAACAAGATCTTGAACTCGACTGTTTTGCAGGACTAGAAGCACAATGTGCTGCTATTTCTGATGATATTGCTTACAATGCACATGATATCGATGATGGGCTACGTTCACAATTGTTAACGCTTGATCAGTTCGAACAAGTTTCATTAACAGCAGAATTATTAAAAGATATTACAGATGAATATCCACAACTCGATCAAGTTCGTCGTGGTTACACACTCGTACGAAGACAGATAAGAACTATGGTTGAAGATGTGATCAAACAATCGCAAGAAAACTTAGCACGAATCAAACCAACAAGCACCAAGGATGTTCACAACGCAAAACAAACCATTGTTACCTTCTCCCCCGCAATGGCGCTTCACGAAAAAGAACTCAAAGAATTTTTATTTAAAAATCTTTACTATCATGAACAAGTTCTTAGTCGTCGTAATACAGCAAAATGCATTGTACAAAAATTATTCGACTATTATTATAAAAATCCAGAGAGTATGCCTGAAAATTGGTGCAAAAAGACGGAGCACTTAACAAATCAAGAGTTAGCGCGTCTTATTGCTGACTTTCTATCAGGTATGACCGATCACTATGCTCTACGTGAATATCACCGTTTATTTGACTACACAAATAATTTCATTTAACTGCTTTTAAATACCATGATGGAAGTTGAATATGAATGTCTTTAAAAACTTCGAGAGAAAAATTAAAAAATCGCTTGAATCATCTGATGTAAAAGGGAAAAATGGAGAGGATTTAGATTTATCAAGAATCACTGTTGATCCTCCACGTGATTCTTCCCATGGGCATTTATCAACGAATGCTGCTATGGTGCTTGCCAAATCTATCGGATTAAATCCTCGAATACTTGCAGAAAAGATTATTAATCTTCTCAAAAATGAGCCCTCTATTGAGAGTATTGATGTTGCCGGTCCTGGTTTTATCAACATAAGGCTTACAAAATCGTTTTGGCAAGATGTTATAAAATCGATGCTTGAATTAGGTCTTTCCTACGGTCGTATCGCCATGGGGCAAGGAAAACGCATCAATGTTGAATATGTATCAGCAAATCCAACAGGACCAATGCATGTGGGGCATTGCCGAGGTGCTGTTGTTGGAGATGTTCTCTCCAACTTGCTGCAATTTGCCGGCTATAACATTACAAAAGAATATTACATCAATGATGCTGGTCAACAAATCGAAATACTCGCTCACTCTGTGCTCTTGCGCTATCGTGAAGCTCTTGGAGAAAAAATCACTGAAATTCCAGAAGGTCTCTATCCTGGTGAATATTTGATACCATTAGGCCAAACACTTGCACAAGAATTTGATGATCAATTGCTCACTATGGATAAAGATGAAGCTTTATCTATCGTAAAAGAGCGTGCCATTCATGCAATGATGTCGATGATTCGTGAAGATTTAGCCGCCCTTAATATTTATCACGATATCTTTTTCTCTGAGCGAATGCTGTATGCAGATAATGCGCGCGCCATTCGTAATACGATTAATGACCTTACCTTAAACGGTTACATCTATAAAGGAAAACTCCCACCACCAAAAGGACAAAACGTAGAAGATTGGGAACCAAGCGAACAAACTTTGTTTCGTTCAACAGATGTTGGAGATGATCAGGACCGTGTCTTAGTGAAATCTGATGGCTCTTATACCTATTTTGCTGCGGATGTTGCGTATTTTCGTGATAAATTCAATCGTCAATTTGATGAAATGATTTATATTTTAGGAGCAGATCACGCTGGTTATGTAAAGCGCTTGGAAGCGATGGCAAAAGCAATTTCTGGCGATAAAGCTAAGTTGAGCGTTTTCTTATGCCAATTAGTAAAACTTTTTCGCAATGGTCAACCTGTACGCATGTCAAAAAGAGCCGGATCATTTGTCACTTTACGTGATGTTGTAGAAGAAGTAGGCCGTGATCCTGTGCGTTTTATGATGCTGTATCGTAAGTGTGAAGCCCCTCTTGATTTTGATTTTACAAAAGTAACAGAACAATCAAAAGATAACCCCATTTTTTATGTACAATATGCAAGTGCACGCTGTCATTCAGTCCTTCGTCAAGCACGAGAAGCTCTTCATATTGAAAATCTTTCAAATGATACAATAACCACGCACCTTAATCGATTAACTGATGATAATGAGATATCCTTAATACGCAAACTTTCTGAATATCCACGTATCATTGAACAGTCTGTTGTTCATAAAGAACCACATCGATTGGCATTTTATCTCTATGATCTGGCTTCCAGCTTCCATGCCCATTGGAATAAAGGAAGCGACAATCTAAATTTACGCTTTATTCAGCCTGACGATAAGGAACTATCGCTTGCCAGATTGGGCTTAATACAAGCTGTCATAAATATTTTATCATCAGGGCTTACAATTATAGGAGTCGAAGCTCCAATAGAAATGCGTTGAAAAAGTTCTATAATTACATAAAATGAGTACTTTATTAACAAACTTTTTCGTATATTTTGATAGGGAGGGGAAAATTATAATGAAGATAACAAATCAAAATTAACCATTTATTGCACCAAGATGCAGATCATCATGTGAGAAAAGCTATGAGCGACAACGATCGCAAGAATCCACACGAAATGAAACAAAATCATGAACATCATGATCCTTTAGAGAGACTTGCGCGAATTTTTAATCCGCATAAACAAAGCGAAAGTCAAAATGATCAGTCTCCCATACGGACTAATCAAGCAATGTCTCATTCCTCGAAAGTTCGACCCTCTCCTGAAAATTCATCCTATGATGATTTTGATTTGTCTTTTCTAGAAGCAGAACTTGAAAATAATTTAACGAATGATTTGCCCTTTAATGAGCAAAAGAAGCAATGGGACTTACATACAACTACCGATGAGAAAACGTCAGATGTTGCATCAACTTCTTCTTTCAATCATTTAGAAAGAAAAGGCTTTTTACCTAAAGAAGAGAAATCTTTGCCTATGAGTCATGATGAAGAGCAAATTTTAGATGCACTTTCTCCATTACCCATTCCTCAAAATCAATCACCTCAAAAGAAAGCGACTTCTTTTGAAAAAAGTGATTTTAGTACACAATCAGAGTCTTCCTTATTTGATAAAGCTGATAGACAAGCCAGCCAAAGAAACATAACAGACCCTCGCGAACAAACTGTCCGTTTTTCACCATCAGCCTCACCACAAGAGAGCGCTGCGAATATACAACGAAATGACAACGACGATCAAAGCTTCTACGATAGTTTTATACAACATCCCTATAAAGTTTCGACTTATGAAGAAAATCAAATAAAAGAATATCATACTGATGTTTCTTCCTCTTCTACAAACAGGTTCTTCTCTTCTTCTCATCTTAGTGCAGAAAAAGAAGATACGAAAAAAAATGAAACAATGAGAAACTTCTCATCACCCTTGGATGTAACACAAATAAGCGAACATTCTGATTTAAAAGATTCCCTCCAAGAACATCATATGACCAATTACCCAAAGTTTTTTGAAGAAGAAACCTCTCAACAAGAAACTTATGCTGAAAAAAATCTTAAATATCACAATGTTCAAACCGAATATATCAATATTGCTGAAAACTCTGAGCAAAACAATAAAAAAGAAGGGTTGTATAATCAAAATAATTTAAATGATATAGGCTCCCCATCGGAACCTCTTACGACAAGGCAAATAGGTGGTTTTTCTACGCATAACTATACGCATAAAAATACTCCTCCTCCAAATATAGATACTTATAAATTTGCAGAGGAGATTGTAGAAAAAACCGGACCAATTATGGTCCCTGAAATTCCCTATAACGCGCCAGAATATAATATACCAACTGATGGCTTAAAAGAAGAATTTGCTGATGTCCTCAATGTTGGACATGTTTTAGAAGAAAGTTTTTCGCGACAGCAACAACAAAATGAAGTTTTCAATGA
This sequence comes from Bartonella pachyuromydis, assembly GCF_039543065.1. NCBI lineage: Bacteria > Pseudomonadati > Pseudomonadota > Alphaproteobacteria > Hyphomicrobiales > Bartonellaceae > Bartonella > Bartonella pachyuromydis. Next base: position 151,865 of record NZ_BAABJA010000003.1, read on the forward strand.
AATCTTTCATCAAACCATGCAAAACCCAAGAGACGACGCATATACGAATTTTCAGAATCAAAATCCCGACTCTTTCCCTCTTGATAATATGGAGTACAATTCCTCCTCTTTTACTGAGAAGCACTCATACAAAGGCATAGATAAAACTTCTGCTCATGCATCAACTCCTCCTCCTGTAAAAAATTTTATTGTTGGAAAAACCCTTACCAAAAGTGCTATTCTTCTTATCTTAATAGTAATTGGTTTTGTTGGTTATTCTCATTTTTTTACGCCATCACAAAAAAATGGGAATACCCCGATCATTCGTGCTGATAATACGCCTTTCAAATTTAAACAAGAATCAACCGAAACGAAGGACGATATTGCCCATAATTTAGATGTTTATAAACAAACAACCGATCAAAATGAAAAACAAGAAAATACACAACAATTCCTTATTGATGATTCTGAACAGCCTAAAGACTTAACGGAAGTAAACCAACAAGAAACGACAGATTCTGTATCTCCTTCTTTTACTGAATCCGATGTCGATGATGCAGTAACCGAAGCCGTAAATCACACTATTCCAACAAGGGAAGTACAAACTGTTATTGTAAACCAAGACGGAACAGTTTTATTAACACCAAAGAATTCCGCAGAAGAAAAAAACACTGATGAGCCAAAGGAAACGAATGGTCAAACGACAGTAGAGCAATTTCAAGATTCGTCCCCTACTGTTTCGCACAAATCTGAGATAAATAACAAAGAAACAGAAGATAAGCTTATGGGTGATATTGATAAAATAATAGCTGAAAATACTTTTCATTCTGATATTGAAGAAAAGACTATACCTGTGCCTTCCCATGCAGAAAAAAATTTACAGTTACAGACACATACTGCTTCTCACCCAACACTATCAAACCAAATCAGCAGACAAAATTCAGAAAGTTATTACGTACAACTTGCATCCCAACCAACCCATGCGCTGGCTGTGGATTCATTGAAAAAAATGAAATCTAGATTTGAAGCCCTTATTGGTGTTCGCCCTGTAAATATTCAATCTGCTTTCATCCCAGGGAAAGGAACCTATTATCGTGTTCGGATTCAAACGCAAAACCGGAATGATGCCATAAGTCTTTGCGAAAATATCAAAAATTATGGAGGAAGTTGCTTTATCACGCGCTAAATAAAACAATGCAACAGTTTTAAAAGCTGTTGCGTTGTTTATGTTTAGAGTGATTAACTGATCAACAAACTTCGAGAGTAAAAATCTACCTGATCAATTTTTCTATAGCTATAGATGGTAGGTCGTTTTATTCTTTACCCTATGTTGGATTGGTTCCCTCTCAAGAATTTTGTTCATGAGATGAAGGTAAGCCTTGATCCTTATAGGTATGAGGGATCGGAGATGTTGAATCTAAATCTTTTTTTGGCGTTGTTATTGTTTGACTTGATTCTGTCGTATTATAGTGAGATATATGTTCAGGAGACTTTTCAAAAAAAGATCCTAAAAAAACGAAAATGAACCAAAGTATAAAAAGTGCGAGAAGAACAGCAAGAATGCCTTTACCAATCGCATTACGTTGTTCACGCTCTTTTTTTTCTGCAGCGATACGTTCTTCATATGTATGGTAATTTCTATCAATCATAGTAAATTCCTTTTCTCAATTCCCCTACTTTTAGGTTATAAGATATGCATATATAAAATTATTCAGACACTTTTTAGAAAACGAAGAATATGTATAAAAGTTCCTGATGATTTGATAAAATTGAAAAAAGGGTACAAAATACTTCTCAATAGCCTCTTCTTTTAATTTTATAATAAGGCATTGACACAACTTATTTGCTAATAATAAAGTTGTATTAAAGGAATTTCTTTATTTTTTATAATAAAAAACACCTAGAAATAAAGCATATCTTAAAAGGTTTTACTTATGAACTCTCCTACATCATCAATTCCGTTTAAAATAGAAAAAAATCCATCACCTTTCTCAGATGAAGAACGTGAACGTATTCTTAAAGATCCTAGTTTTGGACAATTTTTTACAGATCACATATGTACTATTCAATGGACTAAAACAAAAGGTTGGCATAACGCTGTTATCTCTCCATACAAGCCTCTAGAGATTAGCCCAGCAAGTGCTGTCTTGCATTATGCGCAAGAAATTTTTGAGGGTTTAAAAGCATATCGTGCAAAAGATGGGCGTATTTTATTATTTCGCCCTGATGCCAATGCACAACGCTTTATAGAATCAGCAAAACGCCTCGCTATGCCTGAATTGCCAGAGGAGATTTTTTTAGATGCAGTTCATCAATTGGTAAGAATTGATCAGAAATGGGTTTCAGAAGGCCCCAATGCTAGCCTTTATATACGCCCATTCATGTTTGGCAATGAAAACTTTTTGGGAGTTCGGCCTTCTGAAGAATATCTTTTCTGTATCATAGCCTCTCCTGTTGGATCATATTTCAAAGGAGAAGAAAAACCTGTCAGCGTGTGGATTGAGACAGATTATAGCCGTGCTGGTCTAGGTGGAACAGGTGCAGCAAAATGTGGAGGTAACTACGCAGCAAGCTTACTTGCACAAAAAATCGCAACTGAAAATAATTGTAGCCAAGTCCTTTTCCTTGACATGGTTGAACATAAGTGGATTGAAGAGCTTGGTGGTATGAATGCTTGCTTTATTATGGCAAATAATACACTTGTAACACCTGCACTTAATGGCACTATCCTTCCAGGAATAACACGTCATTCAATTTTACAGTTAGCTCAGCAAATGGGATTAACCATAGAAGAACGCCCTTATTCGTTTGAATCCCTTAAAGAAGATGCACGAAGTGGTCATCTAAAAGAAGCTTTTGCTTGTGGTACGGCAGCCGTCATCACATCAATCGGCCATTTTAAATATAAAGATGGTGAATTCGTTATTGGGAATGGAATGGTTGGTGAGATCACAAAACAACTTCGTACACAGCTTGTTGATCTTCAAAAAGGCAATCGAGAAGATGAAAATGGCTGGATACATTCTATCGAGCTTTCATCGTAAAAAAAGATCTCTCTAAACACAACCACCAATACTTCCCATGAGCGCATTTCTTAAAAACCTCATGGGAGCGTATGTTCCCAAAAGATACTTTTTTATTTTTTAACAACGACGGCAAAAAACGAGGTTAATCAAACTTTGAATGATCCCTATGCTGTGCTTTGATATTGCGGATTGTCCCTGTATGTGAACGCATTACCAGAGTATCTGTTTGAATATAACGAGAAGTAAATTTAACACCAGAAAGCATATTGCCATCCGTTACACCTGTTGCAGAAAACAATACATCGCCCCTTACCATTTCTTCCATTGTATAAACTTTATTGGGGTTATCGATTCCCATCTTGGCCGCACGCGTAATTTTTTCGTCTGTATCGAGCTGTAAACGTCCCTGCATCTGCCCACCAATACAACGTAAAGCTGCCGCGGCTAAAACACCCTCTGGTGCTCCACCAATCCCCATATAGATATCAATACCCGTTTCCTCTGGATCAGTTGTATCAATAACAGCAGCAACATCTCCATCACCAATTAAACGAATTGATGCTCCTGTTGTTCGTACTTCATCAATCAACTTTGTATGACGAGGCCTATCCATAATACAAACAGTAATCTGATTAACAGCCACCCCCTTAGCCTTTGCGAGAGCATGAATATTATCAGCAGGATGCGCATCTATATCAACAATTCCTTTTGGATAACCAGGACCAACAGAAATTTTTTTCATATAGACATCAGGAGCATAAAGGAGGTTACCCTTTTCAGCAATTGCAACCACAGCTAAGGAATTAGCAAGATTTTTAGCACAAATCGTCGTTCCCTCAAGTGGATCTAATGCAATATCAATCGCCAGCCCATTTTGCAAACCTACTTTTTCTCCAATGTATAGCATAGGAGCTTCATCGCGTTCACCTTCACCAATAACCACTGTACCATCGATAGGCAACCGATTAAGTTCCTGACGCATTGCATCCACAGCAGCCTGATCAGCAGCCTTTTCATCACCGCGCCCCCGCCATCGCGCCGCCGCAACAGCAGCACGCTCAGTGACGCGCACTAATTCAAGTGTTAAAATACGATCAAGTCCATTTAAAGTCTTCTGAGTTGCTGGCATATGAAAAATCCTACTGAAAAAGCACTATAACAGATATTAGCATTTATTGCTAATATCTAAATATAAGGAATAATGCTTTTGGCAAAGATGAGAACTTTCCACAAGAGAAAAAGCACTCCCGCCTTTATTTACCATTATAAAACAAATTATTTGTTCTATGCGATAGGCTCAATACGAATGAATTGAGATTTTGCAACAAGGTGTCCGTCTTTTTCAATTGCTTCCAGTGCTTGCCGTACATTCACTTCCGTTGTCTCATGTGTTATTAAAATAATTGTTTTGACAATCTGACTCTCTACAAAAGGCTTTTGAACAATCGACTCTAATGAAATGTAATTATCAGCCATATGCTTTGCAACCGCTGCAAAAACTCCAGCACGATCATGAACATTTAAACGAATAAAATAGCCCCCTGCATGATGGGAAATACGCGCTTTTTTATGAGGAGCAAGCCCCAATCCTGGACTTCTTAAAACAGGTGCATACTGAAAACCAGGACGTGCTCTCGCTATATTAGCCAAATCACCAATAACCGCTGATGCTGTTGCCTCTCCCCCAGCACCGGGCCCAGAAAACAATAGTTCACCTAATAAATCACTTTGAATAGAAAGAGCATTCGTCACACCGTGAATCTGGGCAATCATTGAAGATGTTGGTACCATCGTTGGATGAACACGTTGTTCGATTCCAGTATCGGTTTTTAATGCAACTCCTAAAAGCTTAATCCGGTACCCCAATTCATCAGCCGCACGGATATCAATCTGCGAAATATTACTAATTCCTTCAACATAAACATCATCTAACGAGAGAGTTGTTCCAAATGCCAAACTTGTCAATAAAGCTAACTTATGAGCGGTATCATTTCCCCCAATATCAAAAGTAGGATCAGCTTCAGCATAACCAAGTCTTTGTGCATCTGCCAAACACTCTTTAAATGAAAGACCTTCTGTAAACATACGTGTTAATATATAATTACACGTTCCATTAAGAATACCATAAATCCGCGATATTTGATTACCGACAAGTGATTCTCTCATCGCCTTAATGACAGGAATTCCCCCTGCAACAGCAGCTTCAAAATGCAGAAACACACCTTTTTTTTCTGCACTGACAGCAAGTTCCACCCCATCTTTGGCAAGAAGTGCTTTATTAGCAGTAACAACATGGTGCCCCACCTCAAGCGCCTTTTTAACGGCCGTATACACAACATCTAATTCGCCACCAATGAGCTCAACAAAAACATCAATCTCATGAGACGCAGCCATTTCTACAGGTGAATCAAACCATTTTACATCACTCAAATCAATCCCACGGTCACGGCCTTTATCACGTGCACTCACAGCAATAATTTTGATTGAACGCCCACATTGGTCAGCCAAACTATTAGCTTTTTCACGTAGAATTCGAATAACTGAAGTACCAACAGTACCAAGGCCTGCAATACCAACCCTTAAAGCTTCTGTCATTATCTAACTGCTTATCCCTATCTTCTCTAAAAAATATTTAAATAACGTGCAAACCAGCCCAAATGATACTTATAATCAGTATAACTTAAAGAAGTCCCCCGCTTTATTTAAACCAATTTTGATCTTCGTACAACACTATCATGCATGTAATCAAAATCCCTCAAAACACAAGTATAAAAATAACTGATTCAGAGATCAGATATTGAAGATTGCAATGCATACATAAAAATTTTAATAACAAGCTCCACACTTCTCTTTATAGATCTTTCAAACGATAGAAAATCGACTTCCTCCCCACACCTCAAATGACAAAGATCCACCTAATGCAAATCTGCAAGCCATTTATATGCTTCATTAACATAAGGCTTCTCTGAGAAAGCCCTACTCTGAATACGCGCCACATATTTTAAAAACACTTAATTGTATAAAATCCCACATGCTTTATATTACTATATAAACACCCCTCAAAAGGCAGCGCTTTACAGTATGATAATATAAAGAAAACTTATTTTTCAAGAAATTGGTCATGAACACTTTTATGCAAAAAATACCTGCTAGCCTAACATTTTTTAAAATGCTTCACAGGTAAACTATCACATTTACAGATGCAAATTATCATCAACAAACTCTATAAATGGATATTTTTATTCTTAGAAAAAACAAAGACTTTTTCATAAAAATTAAACTAAATAAACAAGATATAAAAGCAAAAAAACAATCAACAACCGACAAAAAACAAGTGACGTGCATGAAAAACAACTTATCCAACTAAGCCCACTACTGAATAACAATACCCTGCATATGATAAACTAGAATGATGGATATCACAAAAAAATAGCAGAAGCTAATACCCCATATTCTGCGACAATCGCATAACTTGAACTTCTGTTTCTACAGTCAAATACTTTGATAACCTAGAATATCTCAATAGAGTCTCATCTTAGAACAAGAAGCATAGGCTTATCTTGTATACAATGCAATTCTCAAATATTGGCGTATTATGGTCACGCGCACCTAAATTAATTTCTCCACGTATAGAAACCTTCAAACAAAAATATTTCAGCTCTGTGCAACCAGCAAACCTTAATTTTTTTCTAAAATCTCCTCATTTAGCCTATAAAGATAAATACAGAGGACAGCGATTATTTATTTTTGCTTTTCAAAGAAGCATAGCTAAAAAATAATTTAATAAAATATGTTTTTTTCAAAAAAATCACTTAGAGGGCTTGCGAATTAAACAGATCCTCTCTATAAGCCTCATCATTGGTTTGCGCCCATCGTCTAGCGGTTAGGACGCCGCCCTTTCACGGCGGAAACAGGGGTTCGATTCCCCTTGGGCGTACCATACTCTCTTTTTTACTAAATAACATATTGATTTCTCATATGTTTTTTAAGGGTTAGGGGAGCTAGAATAAAGGTGCGGGAATAGGATTTTCGAATGTCCTTTTACAGGGTGCATTTTTGGCAGATTATTTATAAAAATGATTTGAATGCTTTTAACTCTCCCCTTTTATAATTACTATGATTTCTTCTGTTGTAGATAATGTGTTGATTTATATACTCTTTTAAAGGTTAAAGAGTAGGGCTTTGAGTTATATTTTTGTATATCTGCATACAAAGAATCACAAAAATTGCCTTATGACTGCTTCCTTCTTTCTTTATCAAGGATAGTGTTTTATTTTACCCACAAATCATCAAAAGTGAGAACTCAATCACAAATAGAATCTCTGGGTAATTTTAGCTCACAATAAGAAAGAATTTATCAGATGTACTAGTATAAAGTGTAAAGTTTGTTTTTTTTGATTCAAGCTTAGCCTATTCTTTATAAGTTCTTACTTAAAATGACTTTAATCAATAATTATTTCCAGAATATTCTGAAAGATTAACAAAAAATTCGGTGTCTATAATCAATTCCTAGTTACGTCCCTCTTTATCACATTGAATTTTTATCCAAACAAATAAGTCAAAGCTTGAAGATTAAACAACAATACAAAAAGATTATAACTTTACTAAATTCATACAATAGTTTTTTAAAAATCCGTAAATAAAATGAGAAGCTATTATCAAACCATGAGATGAAATACTTTATAAAGAAAAACGGATAACCCCGATATTACCGGTAAACATCTACCTAATAGGTAAAATCTACAATAAAATTTTTATCTCTTTAGAAGATATAGTTTTAATTGATATCATATTTAAAAGCATCCTCTATCATTCTTGTTTTTACTTTTCATTACAAGTCTGAAAGTGCTATAAAATAGGCAACATTACTTAAACAAAAAGGACTTCTAATGGCAAAGATCAAAGTGGAAAACCCCGTTGTTGAAATTGATGGGGATGAAATGACTCGGATCATTTGGAAATATATCAAAGATAAATTGATCCATCCTTATCTTGATATTGATCTCAAATATTATGATCTTTCTATCGAAAATCGAGATACAACCAGTGATCAAGTAACGATCGATTCTGCTAATGCTATCAAAAAATATGGAGTTGGTATAAAATGTGCAACTATCACACCAGATGAAGCACGTGTTAAAGAATTCAGCTTAAAAAAAATGTGGAAATCACCTAATGGTACAATTCGTAATATTTTAGGGGGAGTCATTTTTCGCGAACCTATTATCTGCAAGAATGTCCCACGTCTCGTACCTAACTGGACAAAACCAATTATTATCGGTCGTCATGCTTTTGGAGATCAGTATAAAGCAACGGATTTTAAATTTCCCAGCAAGGGAAAATTAAGTATTAAATTTGTTGGTGATGATAATCAAGTTATCGAACACGAAGTCTTTGACGCTCCAAGTGCAGGAATTGCTATGTCTATGTATAACCTTGATGAATCCATCCGCGATTTTGCCCGAGCATCTTTTAATTATGGCCTACAGCGGAATCTTCCAGTTTATCTTTCAACAAAAAACACTATATTAAAAGCTTACGATGGTCGTTTTAAAGATATTTTTCAAGAAATATTTGATACAGAATTTAAAGCTAAATTTGAAAATCGTAAATTATACTATGAACATCGCCTCATTGATGACATGGTTGCTTCTGCACTTAAATGGTCGGGTGGATATGTCTGGGCATGTAAAAACTATGACGGGGATGTGCAATCAGATATTGTTGCTCAAGGCTTTGGTTCTCTTGGGCTCATGACTTCTGTTCTCATGACACCAGATGGTAAAATTGTCGAAGCAGAAGCTGCACATGGTACAGTAACACGCCATTACCGTCAGTATCAAAGGAATGAAGAAACATCAACGAATTCTATTGCTTCTATTTTTGCATGGACACGTGGGCTAGCGCATCGTGCTAAATTAGATAACAATGAAAAATTAAAGAACTTCGCCACGACATTAGAAAAAGTTTGTATTAAAACCGTTGAAGAAGGTTTTATGACAAAAGATCTCGCTCTTTTGATTGGCCCTAAACAAAAATGGCTTTCTACAACAGGATTCCTTGATAAAATTAATGAAAATCTAAAAAAAGCAATGGGGGATTGAATTATAACCTCATTTAAATTTCAAAGCTCTGCGCAAGGAGAGCTTTGAATTGTCTCTTGGAAAATTCAAGGAGCTGTCTTATAAATAAGAGAGGTTAACTTTTTTACTAAATAGTCATAACAGTGGAAAAACAAGGCTGGTCTGCACTCTTAGGGGGAAAAAATGGTATTCGCTTTTTGACGTTTACAGGTGGTGTTATGTTACACGCCACCAACATTTATATTGTTGTCACTATTTTACCCTCTCTTATGAGTGAGATGAATGGGAGTCTTTATTATTCTTGGGTAGCAACTGTTTTTATTATAGCATCACTTCTTGGGACTTCGCTTGCAACAAAAGTGTTAGAAAAAATAGGCCCTCGTAAAGCTTATATTATCTCTGGATTAATCTTCATCGTAGGAACCCTTATATGTAGTATTGCCTCTACTATGCCATTATTTTTAATAGGGCGCTTTATTCAAGGATTCGGAAGTGGTTCTTTACTATCCCTATCCTATTCTATGATACGTATTGCCTTTAATCCATCTGTGTGGTCACATGCATTAAGTATTATCTCTGGAATGTGGGGAATATCAACCCTGTTAGGACCAGCTATCGGTGGCATATGCATATATTATGGCGTATGGAGAGCATCTTTTTGGGTGATTGAGGCATTAGCAATAGTCTTTTGGCTCATAACCTTTAAAGTTTTACCAAAAGAAAATAAAAATGATATTCCTAAATCTCCACTCCCTCTCACACAACTCATCATACTCACTTTGTTGATTTTTATTATTTCTGCTGGAGGAGCTATGGATACTACAGTTGCAAAAGTCTGTGGGTTAGTAATCGGATTGAGTCTTCTCTTTGTTCTAGCAAAAATTGAATCGTTTACACTTTATCCCATATTACCACGCCACTCTTTTTCCTTCTCTTCTGAATTCTTTCCTGTCTATGCATTGATACTGATTACGACTATAACCGTGTATAGTATGGAACTTTATTTTCCACTTTTTCTTCAAGAACTTCATGAACAAACCCCACTTATTGCCGGTTATATAGCCTCACTCATGAGTCTTGGTTGGACATGTGGTTCTCTCTCGAGTGCTAGTATATCTACAAAAAAAGTTCGCAGATTCATTATATATTCTCCTCTCTTAAATCTTTTTTGCATAAGCATTCTTTTATGGCGCGTTCCAACAAATACTTCTACATCTGAAGATATTCTTATCATTTGTTGTTCATTATTTTCTATCGGAATTAGCACTGGCATAGCATGGCCACATTTACTAAAACGAATATTACAATGTGCAAAAGATGAAGATGCCCTCCGTGCCAGTGTATCTCTTACCTCTGTGCAACTCTTTTCAGCTGCGTTGAGCGCAGCACTTGCAGGAACAATTACCAATCTTGCAGGTCTCTTTAACCCTGGAGGAGTAGTAGGAATGATTTTAGCTGCAAAAACCCTTCTTGCCACACTCATCAGTCTTTTATTTTTTCTTGGTATTCCATTTGCTCTACGCGTTTCCTATCGCATATTAAAAAATCCAACAGGACAATCAAAAAGCTAAATAAATAAAAAATGCTTTTTCTCAAAAGCGAAAGAATATTAAACACGCTTTTCCATAGACCATGAAAAACAAAAAATCACTAAACCACATAAGGTTAAAACACTTCCAACAATGGCAGTATATTCGTAACTATATCCCAACCTTAAAACCCATGCTCCAGATTCTGCTCCAAGAGCATTGGCAATATTAAAAGCAGATTGCATTAATGCTCCTGCCAAAATCTTTCCATCAAGAGCAACATCCATGATTTTTGTTTGTATCGAAGGCATAGCAGCAAAAGAAGTACCAACAAAAAAACATCCTAATGCTGCAGTTAATGGCGTATAGGACAAAAAGAAAAAAATAAAAAAAACAAATGTGCTCCAAAGTATAGAAAAAAATATCATTGGTGAAATACCAACTTTAACTGCAAATTTAGGCCCTAAAAGATTAGCGACCACCATTCCAATTCCAACTAACGGCATAATAAATGGTACCCATTCAAGCGGAATACCAGAAATATGCATTAATGTTGACTTAATATAAGTAAAAACAGAAAATAATCCCGAGGCTCCAATGGAAACCATCGTTAAAAGAAACCACACTTGTTTTTGCTTTAATACATAAAGTTCGCGTAGAGGACTTGTTTTTGAGAAATTCAAATCAGAAGGCAAAAACTTACAAATAAGCAAACAACATAATAAAGCGATAGCACCAACAAAAATAAAAGCAATTTGCCAACCAACAAGCTGACCAATCCAAGTTGCACTTGGAGCTCCTAAAACGGTCGCAATTGTTAAACCAAGCATAACATAGCCAACAGCTTTAGAACGTTCACCCGTTTCCACCATTGAAGCTGCAACCAGAGTCGCAAGACCAAAATAAATGCCATGGGGAAGACCACTGATAAAGCGTAACATTACCAAAATGCTAAAATCAGAAAAAAGAGCACTCACAATATTTGCCAGCGCATAAAAAAGCATCAATCCTACCAAAACAATTTTACGTGAGAACGCAGCTGTTGTAACAGCTAAAAGAGGTGCTCCAATCACAACTCCCAATGCATAAGCAGAAATATATTGCCCCGCTGTAGGAATATCAACAGATGAGCTTCGCGCCATCTCTGGCTGTAGCCCCATTGCCACAAACTCTGCCGTACCAATAGCAAAACTTCCCACCGCAAGAGCAAAAATTGCCAAACACCGAGTACGAGAATTAATCCCTGATGCAAGAATGTTTTGTTTATGAAAATTTTTCACTGTCGTCATTTCTATATCGTGACACTTCAATCATAAATATCTGTAATATGACACAAATAAACTCAGAATCCTCTTACATCTATGCCTGAAAATTTCCAACCTCTCATTAAAACATCGTCCACAACGAAAGAAACAATAGTTTTAAAATGCGTATCTATAAATAGAATTTGTTTTTAAACGATAGAGAAACTACAATCTTTCGTAATGAATACAGAACTTCAATTATGCAAATATTCTTATAAAAATAAGCTACGAACTTAAAAATATTCATTATTTAAAATTTTCTCACTTATAATTGAGATGAGATAACCTTCATAATCCCCCTCTAAGTGAGAAAACTTTTTTAAAACTCCATTTTCTAACGAAAAAATGCAAAAATGACTCTATAAAAACGCAATTTTCATACTTCTTTAAGGGTTCGCTAACCCCTCATTAACATTGTTGCTCTAAACAGTCATCAGAAACAGAAAAACTGTTTTTCTCCGGATCAGGTAGCGCGTACCGGAGTAACAGTTTCTGTTTACTATCATAGTTGCACAACGAATGCAGCCCTATAAAGCTATACATTTATCTTTTACTTCAGTACAATTTATATTTTTAAAAAGCATCTTTCATTTTTTCTTTAGCAAAAGCTTTGCATACAAAATAAATTGAGCAATGCGAAAAAAGCAAACACTACGGCATGAGGATTAACTCTTTAACGTCCTTGCGCCCATAAAGCGCGGGTTTCAGCACAAAAATCAGCATAACATCCCTCTTCAATGGCATCACGAATTCCTTGCATAAGCTGTTGATAATAAAAAAGATTATTCCAAGTCAACAACATGCCACCAAGAGACTCACCAGATTTGATCAAATGATGTAAATAAGCACAACTATAATCATTTGTTGCGGGGCAAAGGGATTGTGGATCAAGAGGATGTGGATCTTCTGCATAACGTGCATTACGCAAATTAATTCTCCCCAAACGTGTGAAAGCCAAACCATGGCGCCCTGCACGTGTCGGCATAACACAATCAAACATATCGATACCACGAGCAACGCTTTGTAAAATATCATCAGGTGTTCCAACCCCCATGAGATAACGTGGCTTATTTTCTGGCAAAATCGGACAAGTAACATCCAACACGGCGGTCATAACACTCTGCGGTTCACCAACAGCAAGCCCCCCAATAGCATAGCCTTTCAAATCCATCTCTTTTAATGCTTGGGCAGAACGTTCCCGCAATTTTGCATTATCACCGCCTTGAACAATACCAAATAGTGCTTTTTCTGGCTGATTACCAAAAGCTGTTTTACAACGCTGTGCCCAACGCAATGAAAGTTCCATAGCGGCTTCTATTTCTTTTTCACTTGCAGGTAATGCGATACATTGATCCAACTGCATCTGAATATCGGCATTAAGAAGCCCCTGAATTTCGATAGAACGTTCTGGACTCATTTCATAATACGCTCCATTAATATAAGAGCGAAACATCACACCTTGTTCAGTAATTTTACGGATTCCCTCCAATGACATAACCTGAAAACCACCAGAATCGGTTAAAATAGGTCCAAACCAGCGTGAAAATTCATGTAAACCTCCCAAACGCGCAACCCGCTCTGCTCCTGGACGCAACATTAAATGATAAGTATTGCCCAAAATAACATCTGCTCCAAGAGCACGCATCTGGTCCATATACATAGCTTTAACGGTTCCTGCCGTCCCAACTGGCATAAATGCAGGTGTACGAATACACCCACGACCAGTTATAATTTCACCACGACGGGCATAACCATCCTGAGCAATCTTTCTATAATGAAATGTCTTTATCATCACTCTCGTCTTTTTATCTTCCATAAATTCATCTTGCCATAGAAAGAAAAGCTATACCTCTCTTGACCAGTAGCATCATAAACTTTACGGATTGATTCTCGATTTGCTAAACGATGTCACTAACATAAAAAATGAAATGAGATAAAGAAATCTTCACAACCAAGTGATAATTACAATCAATGTCATAATCTTATTTTTCAGCAAAACTAAATAATATAACGCGCTAAGAGATCTATGCCTACTCACTCTAAATTTTAAAGCGTTGTGAGATTAGCTTTTAACAATAATGCTCTTACTTTCACCACCAATAATACCCAGAAAATTCTGTCTTGATAAAAGAAATCTCTAAAATATTGCATAGAAATTCGAGTACTTTTTACTTTCACAGTGAAAAATTGATGTCTATATAGGATTTGTAAATAATTTTTTACTTTTATCTTCAATATCTAAATAAAATATAAGCATAATACTATATTTCATTTAAAAGCATATCATATCTTACAGCGATAATATACTCTGTAGCTACACTACAATTGACGTATATTATTTAGAATTAATAATTTATTTCATCAGAAAATTGCAAAAATGTGTATATGAAAAGCTTCGCTTATCTTCTTTAAAGAAACACGAAGCAAAATCACTCTCTTTCATCTAGATAAATACATGCAATGCAAACTATTACACTCAATAACTGCTTGCAAAATTCCATCTACCATAAAAAAGTGAATCACAACTCACGCACCTAAGGTATAAAAACGATTACAAAGAATAATAAGCTCTATAATATATATTATTAAATGGATGAATCTTATTAAAATTACAAACAAACAGTATCACCTAAACAATGCGACCTTATACACGCTCTCTTAGAGCATGATATTTACCAAAAACAAGCAAACGACATATCATAGGCCGCTTGGCGCTAAAAGCAACAAAACCTAATGCGGGAAGAATCCATAACAAGATAATTTTTTATGGACCAAAGTCGCAATAATTGTTTATCATCGCATTCAAGACAACAATTAAACAAGAATATTTTTACTTAGTAATCTAGTTGAAATCGATAACTCTATTTCGTATCCGCAACAATTGTCGCTTTAATAATTACGTCAGGATCTACAACAGGCTCACCACGCTTAATTTGATCAACATTTTCCATACCATCAATAACCTGTCCCCATATGGAATATTGACGATCAAGCCAAGGAGCATCGGCAAAACAAATAAAGAATTGAGAATTAGCGGAATTAGGATCTTGGCTGCGTGCCATAGAAACTGTACCACGCTTATGGGAAAGATTTGAAAACTCTGCCGTTAAATTAGGTCTCTCTGAACCACCCATGCCCGCGCGTGATAAATTAAATTTTTCACCGTCCTTTTTGCCAAATTGCACATCACCAGTTTGCGCCATAAAACCATCAATAACACGGTGGAAAATGACGTTATCATAAGCCCCTTCACGCGTAAGCTCTTTAATACGTGAAACATGACCAGGAGCTAAATCAGCAAAAAGTTCAATAGTCACTCTACCTTTAGTTGTTTCAAGAATTAAGGTATTTTCTAAATCTCTCATTTCGGCCATAGGGCTAGTCTCCTTTAATTCATCTATCAGCTTGCAAAACAGCAGCATGAATAACATCAGGATTTGTTACAGATCCATTATTAGTTGTGGACCCTTTTTTTATTTTATCAACAACATCCATTCCCTTTATAACCTCTCCAATAACAGTATACTGACCATTCAAAAAATCAGCATCAGCAAAACAAATAAAGAATTGAGAATTAGCAGAATTTGGATCTTGCGAACGTGCCATCCCAACAGTACCACGTTTAAATGGCTGCTTTGAAAACTCCGCCGGTATATTGGGATAATTGGAACCTCCCATACCAACGCGTTTTAGATCAAAATCTGCACTGTTCTTTTTTCCAAACTTTACATCACCAGTCTGAGCCATAAAATCTGGTATAACACGGTGAAAGACAACATTGTTATAAGAACCTTCTTTTGTTAATTTTTTAATTTGTGCAACATGCTTTGGTGCTAGATCAGGACGAAGGCGTATCACCACATCACCATTTTTGAGGGACAAAATAAGCACGTTAGAATCATCAAGCGCATTAGAATCACTCGCTACAGCACGCAATGAAAAAAAACAAAAAAAACATGTCAAAACAGCAAAAATTCTAAAATACATGATCATTCTCTCCTGACGATTGAAATTTTAAGCGCAAAGCTCTGGCAATATTTGCAGGTACAAAGGGTGTTACATCACCTCCCACAGAAGCGATCTGACGTACCAATGTAGAAGTTATTACCCGCCCCAAAACACTCGCTGGTAAAAAAACAGTTTGCAATTCAGGAGCCATGATACTGTTCATTCCCACCATTTGCATTTCATAATCAAGATCAGTGCCATCACGCAATCCACGAACAAGAAAAGAAGCACCAATTTCACGCGCCTTATCAATCAAAAGAGTATCAAATGAAATAACACGCAACCGATCAGGCCCTATACCTAACAACTCTTTTCCTGCCGTGGTGATTAAAGAAACACGCTCTTCAAAACTAAAAAGTGGTTCTTTTTTAGCTTGAATCCCTATAGCCACAACCACTTTATCAGCTAAAGCAAAACTGCCTTGTAAAATATCAAGATGACCATTTGTAAAAGGATCAAAGGAACCCGCATAAAGAGCAATTTTCTTCATTTTACTCTACACTTTTCAAAATTACTTTTCTTCACTCACATCAATCGTATCAGCATGTTTTCCCACACCATCATCTAATTGCTCATCATCATCTTCAGCTTCAGAAATACGCTCAACAGATACGACTTTTTCACCTTCAGCTGTATTGAAAATCGTTACTCCCTTAGTTGAACGCCCCGCTATACGAATCCCCTCAACAGGAACGCGAATGAGCTGTCCTCCATCTGATACCAACATGATTTGATCTTGTGCATTCACCGGAAAAGCTGCTACTAATTTGCCAATTTCAGCCGTTTTAGATGGATCTGTTGCACGAATTCCTTTCCCACCACGTCCCGAAATACGGAATTCATAGGAAGAAGATCGTTTCCCATAACCAAACTCACTTACTGTTAAAAGCATCTGTTCACGCGCATGAAGTTCTGCGTAGCGTTCTTCTGTCAACTCTGTTTCTGCTTCTCCCTCTTCTTCATCAAGAGTAACAATATCATCCGTCTCAGCATCAGTACCAGCAGCACGTCGCTCATTAATCATACGTTTGACGTAAGCAGAACGCTCAACCGACGTAGCTTCAACATGTTCTAAAAGTGTCATAGAAATGACTTTATCACCGTTAGCCAAATTAATTCCACGCACTCCAACCGAATTACGCCCTGCAAAAACACGAACCTCAACAACTGGGAAACGAATACACTGTCCATTAGCCGTTGTTAGCACCACATCATCACGTTCTGTACAAGTTTCTACAGAAAGAATTTCATCCCCTTCTTCATCAAGTTTCATGGCAATTTTGCCATTACGATTAACTTGAACAAAATCTGATAACTTATTACGGCGCACCGTTCCACGTGTCGTTGCGAACATAACATCCAATGTACTCCAATGCGTCTCATCCTCTGGTAAGGGCATAATCGTTGTAATGCGCTCACCTTGCTGTAAGGGCAGCAGATTAATCAAAGCCCGCCCGCGCGATTGGGGCGTACCAAGTGGCAAACGCCAAACTTTTTCTTTATAAACAATCCCACGCGAAGAAAAGAAAAGCACTGGTGTATGCGTATTTGCTACAAACAATCGCGTTACAAAATCCTCATCCTTTGTAGACATACCAGAACGCCCCTTTCCACCACGACGTTGCGCACGGTATGTATTGAGAGGAACGCGTTTGATATAGCCACTATGGCTTACCGTAACTACCATATCTTCTGGCGCGATCAGGTCTTCAGACTCCATCTCAGCGCTACCAAAACCAAATACAGTACGTCGAGGTGTTGCGAACTCTTCACGAAGAGCACTCAATTCATCTTTAACAATAGCCATGATACGTGAACGCGATGCCAAAATACCCAGATAATCAGCAATATCTACACCAATTTTATTCAATTCATCAGCAATTTCATCACGCCCAAGTGCGGTCAACCTTTGCAAACGCAATTCTAAAATAGCGCGCGCCTGTTCTTCAGAAAGATTATAAGTACTATCCTCATGAATGATATGACGGGGATCATCAATAAGTTTAATCAAAGGTGCTACATCAAAAGCTGGCCAACGCCGTTCCATTAATTGCGCACGCGCTGTCTGTGGATCGGGCGCTTTACGAATAAGCGCTATAATTTCATCAATATTAGCAACAGCAAGGGCAAGACCGACCAAAACATGGGCCCGCTCACGTGCTTTACGCAAAAGATATTTTGTCCGCCGACTGACGACTTCTTCACGGAAAGAAACAAACGCACGAAGCATATCAAGCAACGTCATTTGCTCAGGCTTTCCCCCATTTAATGCCACCATATTACAACCAAAGGAAGTTTGCAGTGGCGTATAACGATACAATTGGTTCAAAACAATTTCCGCAACAACATCCTTCTTGAGTTCAATAACGACGCGATATCCATCACGATCAGACTCATCACGCAAATCAGCGATTCCTTCGATACGTTTATCGCGCACCAATTCGGCCATTTTTTCAATCATCGTTGCTTTATTAACTTGATAAGGAATTTCACTCACAATAATTGCCTGTCGACCATTGCGAATTTCCTCAATCTCAACCTTAGCGCGCATAATAATTGAGCCACGCCCTGTTTCATAAGCCGAACGAACACCAGAATGACCAAGAATAATGCCACCTGTAGGGAAATCAGGACCAGGAATAATTTCAATAATTTTATCAAGTGTAATATTGGGATCATCAATCAAGGCGATACAACCATCAACGACTTCACCAAGATTATGGGGAGGAATATTGGTTGCCATTCCCACGGCGATACCACCAGACCCGTTAACCAAAAGATTTGGAAAACGTGCAGGTAAAACGACCGGTTCACGCTCACGACCATCATAATTATCCTGAAAATCAACGGTCTCTTTATCAATATCAGCTAACAGCTCTTCTGAAACTTTTTCTAAACGACATTCTGTATAACGCATTGCTGCAGGTGGATCACCATCAACAGAACCAAAATTTCCTTGCCCATCAATCAAAGGATTTCTCAAAGAAAAGTCCTGTGCCATACGCACCAAAGCATCATAAATTGAAGCATCACCATGAGGGTGAAACTTCCCCATAACTTCACCAACAACCCCTGCAGATTTACGATAAGGTTTATTAAAAGAAAGCCCCATTTCATTCATAGCATGAAGAATACGCCGATGAACCGGTTTAAGACCATCACGTACATCAGGAAGTGCACGCGAAACAATCACACTCATCGCATAATCGAGATAAGAGCGTTGCATTTCATCAATAATGCTGATTGGTTCAATACCGGTCAGCACATCACGTTCTGGGTGTGGAGTAAAATCGCTCACAGCTTCAAGACTTTCAAAAAAGAATCATTTCACTTTGTTTATATCGAAAAACGCCCCAAAATGCTAATCTCTCTTCCTCAAGAGAAAGGAAATTTAACAATAATTTTCAACATGTTATTTATTTGTATTTAAAATCATAGATAAAACACGCAAGATTTAAATGTTCCCAGACTTTAACAACCTTAAAACAAACAACAAAAGGCAATAATAAATAATACCGCACTCTAAAAACGATTAGAAAGGTACATCATCATCTAATTTATGTGAAAAACTTTCTTCTGGTTGGTCGTTGTTATGACCAAAAGCATTTCTCGGATTTGAACTACTATCAGCAAAACCACCACTGCCATAACTAGCTTGATTTGCTCCTTGCATTTGCTCCCCACCAGCACTCCCACGTCCATCAAGCATTTGCAATTCCCCACGGTATTTTTGCAAAACAACCTCTGTTGTATAACGATCACTGCCGTTTTGATCTTGCCACTTTCGCGTTTGCAGCTGACCTTCAATATAAATTTTACTGCCTTTTTTTAAATATTGCTCTACAACTTTGATAAGGTTTTCATTAAAAATAACGATATTATGCCACTCGGTTCGCTCTTTTCGTTCATTTGTATTACGATCACGCCAACTCTCTGAAGTAGCAATACGCAAATTTGCTACTTGGTCACCAGAGTTCAAACGGCGGATTTCAGGGTCCGCACCGAGATTACCAATCAAAATAACTTTATTAAGGCTACCAGCCATCGCATAAACTCCAAAATTTTAATTTGCAAATAATCTTTGTTGTATAAATGGTCATATCAGCTTGACCCTGTCATCTGCATATCTGCAATTGACCTTCAATGTGGATTTTGTTGCCCTTTCTAAAATATCGTATCGTGTAATTATAACAAAAGATGTTAACAACGCATAGTTTATTCCATCATCAGAGAATAAAAAGCTGTTTTCTCTATTTTTCTTTCCACAGAACTTGTATTCTTTATCCTCGTTAGGGCAATTAAACACGTTGTAATTCTTAAAAACAGTTTTACTCTATTTTGGATGCTCGATTTTTGTTATATATGCCGAGGATAAAATATGTCTCACCAAAAATACATCTCCATTCGCGGCGCACGTGAACATAATCTTAAAAATATTGATCTCGATCTCCCTCGTGACAAACTCATCATTATCACAGGACTTTCTGGATCAGGTAAATCATCTTTAGCTTTTGATACAATTTACGCCGAAGGTCAACGCCGTTATGTTGAAAGCCTTTCTGCTTATGCGCGCCAATTTCTCGAAGTAATGCAAAAACCAGATGTTGACCGAATAGATGGTCTTTCCCCAGCCATTTCTATTGAACAAAAAACCACCAGCCGTAATCCTCGTTCAACAGTCGGAACTGTTACTGAAATCTACGACTATATGCGACTTCTCTTTGCACGTATTGGTATTCCTCATTCACCAGTTACAGGACTTCCTATTGAAAGCCAGACCATAAGCCAAATGGTTGATCAAATTATGGACTTACCAGAAGGTACACGAATTTTTATTATGGCCCCTTTAGTGCGAGGACGAAAAGGAGAATATAAAAAAGAGCTAGCTGAACTTTTAAAAAAAGGCTTTCAACGTGCTAAAGTTGATGGAAAATTCTATGAAATTCCTGATATTCCTCCTCTTGATAAAAAATATAAACATGACATAGACGTGGTAGTAGATCGTATTGTTGTAAACAATGACATTGCCTCTCGCTTAGCAGATAGTATAGAAACCTGCTTACAACTAGCAAATGGCTTGGCTGTTGCTGAAATGGCAGACCAACCTTTGACACAAAAAGCAACCACAAAAGAATCAGCACATAAATCAAAAAATGAAACGCACAAACGGCTTATTTTTTCAGAAAAGTTTTCTTGCCCAATCTCTGGATTTTCTATCCCTGAAATTGAACCGCGTCTTTTTTCATTCAATAATCCTTTTGGTGCTTGCCCTCTTTGTGATGGACTTGGTATTAAAAAGTCCATGGATCCTCAAAAAATTGTCCCAAATAAAAATCTTCCCTTAAAGGATGGAGCAATTGCTCCTTGGTCTAAATCATCTTCACCATACTACAGCCAAACCTTAGAAGCATTGGGGAAAGTTTACGGATTTAAACTTACCGACAAATGGTATGCTCTCTCAGATGCAGCGCAACAGGCTATTCTTTATGGTACAAAAGGGAAAGAAATCCCCTTTATTTATAAAAATGATTCAAGTTCTCATAAAATAACTCAATATTTTGAAGGAATCATCCCCAATATGGAACGGCGCTGGAAAGAAACCGATTCAGCGTTTTCACGTGAAGAAATCGAGCGTTATATGTCTTCTTCCCCCTGCCCAGCTTGTCACGGTTACCGCTTAAAACCAGAAGCGCTCGCTGTTAAAATTCACGGCATGCATATTGGGCAAATATCAGAACTTTCTATCCTAAAAGCAGATGACTGGTTTTCCAATATTCATCAATATCTCACTGAAAAACAGCGAAGTATTGCAATCCGTATTTTAAAAGAAATTCGTGAACGCCTCGCTTTTTTAAATCATGTAGGACTTGAATATCTCACCCTCTCTCGAAATTCTGGAACTCTTTCAGGAGGAGAAAGCCAACGTATTCGATTAGCATCCCAGATTGGTTCTGGTCTGACGGGTGTTCTTTATATTTTAGATGAACCATCTATCGGTTTACACCAACGCGATAATGATCGCCTTTTGAAAATGCTGCACCATCTACGTGATCTTGGCAATACAGTTATTGTTGTTGAACATGATGAAGATGCCATTCGCACAGCAGACCATGTAGTTGACATGGGACCTGCTGCTGGTGTCCATGGTGGAGAAATTATAGCGCAAGGGACTCCGCAAGAAATTATAGAAAATCCATCCTCTCTGACAGGCCAATATCTTTCAGGAAAAATGGCTGTTAGGGTCCCAATTCAACGACGCAAAATATCAAAATCAAAAACACTTAAAATCATTGGAGCTCGTGGAAATAATCTTAAAAATATCAGCACAGATATCCCTCTTGGCACCTTCACGTGCATAACCGGCGTTTCAGGTGGAGGAAAATCAACATTTCTTATTGAAACGCTTTTCAAAGCTGCATCACATCACATCATGGGCTCTCATCAAAGCCCCGCACTTTATGACAAAATTGAGGGATTAGAATTTCTCGATAAGGTTATTGATATCAACCAATCACCTATTGGCCGCACCCCACGCTCTAATCCAGCAACCTATACGGGCGCATTTACCCCGATTCGTGAATGGTTTGCTGAACTTCCAGAATCAAAAGCGCGCGGTTATCAAGCTGGACGTTTTTCATTCAATGTTAAAGGAGGACGTTGTGAAGCTTGCCAAGGTGACGGCGTTATCAAAATTGAAATGCACTTTTTACCTGATGTTTATGTTACTTGCGATGTTTGCCAAGGAAAACGCTATAATCGAGAAACGCTGGAAGTAAAATTTAAAGGACAATCCATCGCTGATATTTTGGATATGACAATCGAAAAGGCCGAAGAATTTTTTCAAGCTGTTCCTAGCATTCATAACAAACTGAAGACCCTCATTAAAGTAGGTCTTGGCTATATTAAAGTAGGACAACAAGCCACAACACTTTCTGGTGGTGAAGCCCAACGGGTAAAACTCGCTAAAGAACTTTCACGCAAAACAACAGGACGCACACTCTATATTTTGGATGAGCCAACAACAGGCTTACATTTCTATGATATTTCTAAACTCCTTGACGTACTGCATGAACTCGTTGAGCAAGGCAATACAGTTCTCGTCATTGAACACAATCTCGAAGTTATAAAGACAGCTGACTGGATTATTGATCTAGGACCAGAAGGTGGAGATCGTGGAGGTGAAATCGTTGCAGTTGGACGTCCTGAAGATATTATTCATGTTCCGACTTCCTATACGGGAAAATTTCTGAAAGAAATTTTACTGCGCCGACCTTTATATCATTCCAATCCTTAAAGCAGTTCCTCTTATAAAATGAAGATGTAATCCAATTAAGAAAAAATATATCTTCTCATTATATTATTTTATTCTTTAATAGGCATTGGAGACATTTTTCTCAAAAAATTAAGAGCACTTTACTTTGTGCTATTAAGAGAAATGCTCTGCAAACAATATTTTGAATGACATAATTTATAACTTTTTATGTACAAATTGTGTACAAAACTATCTGTTGGACATCTCATAGTTGTCAATATAATGTGATGCAGTCTAAAAAGACAAAATAACGTTGGAGATAATTTCAGCATGAAGAAAATTGAAGCCATCATAAAACCTTTCAAACTCGATGAAGTGAAAGAAGCGCTTCAAAAAATTGGCTTACATGGCCTTACAGTGACAGAAGCAAAAGGCTTTGGTCGTCAAAAAGAACATACAGAGCTCTATCGCGGTGCTAAATATATTGTTGATTTTCTACCCAAAGTAAAAATTGAAATTGTTGTTGCCGATGAAAAGCTGGAACAAGCCGTTAATGCAATACGTAAAGCAGCCCAAACAAAACACATAGGAGATGGGAAAATATTTGTTTTTTCCATTGATGATGCCATTCATATAGGCACAGACGAATCTGGCGTAGATGCCCTTTAAAAGATAAAGACAAAACTTTTATCCACCTCAATCTCATATAAGGAAACTGAATATGACAACCGCATCAGATATTATCAAACAGATTGCAGACAACGAGATCCGTTTTGTCGATTTACGTTTTACTGATCCGCGAGGAAAATTGCATCACGTCACAATGGATATTGCAGAAATCAATGAAGATACATTTAGCGATGGCGTTATGTTTGATGGCTCTTCGATTTCCGGTTGGAAAACAATTAATGAATCCGACATGATTTTGATGCCAGATCCAAAAACAGCGCATATTGATCCCTTTTTTGCGCAATCGACTTTAGTTATATTCTGTGATGTACTCGATCCTGTTTCTGGAGAATTTTATCGTAGAGATCCTCGTTCTATCGCTAAAAGAGCTGAAATATACATGAAATCTTTAGGAATCGGCGATACAATCAACATCGGCCCAGAAGCAGAGTTCTTTATCTTTGATGATGTACGTTATAAAACAGATCCTTACAATACAGGATTTAAACTTGATTCAGGTGAACTTCCATCCAATGATGATACAGAATATGAGGTGGGAAATCTTGGTCATCGACCACGAATGAAGGGGGGGTACCTACCCGTTCCCCCTATCGATTCCTGCCAAGATATGCGCTCTGAGATGCTTACAGCCCTCAAAGATATGGGGGTTCGTGTTGAAAAACATCATCATGAAGTGGCAGCGGGACAGCATGAATTAGGTATTCGCTTTGATACACTTGTTCGCGAAGCTGACAAAATGCAGATTTTTAAATATGTCGTGCATCAAATAGCCAATAGCTATGGAAAAACAGCAACGTTTATGCCAAAACCAGTATTCGGCGACAACGGCTCAGGCATGCATGTTCATATGTCCATTTGGAAAGATGGCAAACCAATCTTTGCAGGCAATGAATATGCTGGATTATCAGAAACCTGCTTATTCTTTATCGGAGGTGTCATTAAGCACGCAAAAGCCATCAACGCCTTTACCAATCCCTCGACAAACTCTTATAAGCGTTTAGTTCCTGGCTATGAAGCACCTGTTCTTCTTGCCTATTCCGCACGTAATCGTTCTGCATCTTGCCGGATTCCAATGTGTCCTTCACCCAATTCAAAACGCGTAGAAGTACGTTTTCCAGATCCAACAGCAAATCCCTATTTAGCTTTCGCAGCACTTCTAATGGCTGGTCTTGATGGTATCAAAAATAAAATTCATCCTGGTCAAGCCATGGATAAAGATCTTTACGATCTTCCCTTAAAAGAGCTTAAAGGGATCCCCACCGTATCAGGAAGTCTACGCGAAGCACTTGAGGCACTTGATAAAGATCGTAGCTTTCTTAAAGCTGGAGATGTTTTTGATGATGATCAAATTGATTCTTTTATTCAAATAAAGATGCAAGAAGTTTTACGTTATGAAACAACACCCCATCCTGTTGAGTTTGATATGTACTATTCTATTTGAAGTGTAAATAGTCGTTCCTTTTAATTTTAAAGTAGAGATTAAAATCTCCATTTTTGTGGATATTTTTATCATCACAAAGCATGGGTGACTTTTTGCTAATATACTTTTCCTTTATAATTAAATGGAATCTATTCAAATCAATTAATAAGGTTTCTAATGCTACGAATTCGTTCTTTATTTCTCATTCTTTTATGCATTGCCTTTGTGATATCGACAGCTCAATCTTCTACAATTACAAATCAAAAACTTATAGACCTTGAACAAGCAGCATTTGCTTATAGCAAAGCAATTCAAAATGCTGATGCAAGTGCTATTCTAAATGCTATTCCCCCTAAGATTATCGATAGCTTAACTGCTAAGAAAAAATTCAGTAAATCACAGTTCCAACAAATTATGAAAAGCCAAATAGAACAGTTGGCAGAAAATTATAAAATCGAGAGTATCCACATTGACCAAAAACAAAAACGTGAGGGCAAACTTGATAATGGTATCCCTTATTTCGTTATACCGGTAGAATTTGTCACAAAAACAAATACTGGAAAGAAATGCTCTATTCAAACCGAGCTTATTGCCATTCTCGATAATGACAAGTGGTATTTTATTCGTGGGAATGACGAAGCAATCTTAAATATCACCAGTGAAGCATTTCCTGGACTTGAAAAAATAAAAGTCAATCCTCAGAAAATTACAAAAATACTATAGTGAAAAAATATGGGATGTATAATTAAACATTTTTTTTACAAACAAGTTGTTATGACTGTAGCAGCAGCATTAAATTCAACTTTTCTCTGAGCACGGCGTATCATTGCTTCTTCATCACCCCCCCATTGTTCTATTATCCAATCTTCATCTAAATGGGCAATATTCCAAGCATGATCTGCATCCATTTTCCTCTCCGCAACAGCAAGAGCAATAAGTGCTGACCCTGTTAAGGTTGTCATCATATGCAGTGCAGCAAGCATATAAGGAGATTCAACTTTACGCAGATAATTACTTACCGCTTGAACAGCTTCCCGTGATTGTTCAACATGCATAAGCCCTTCTGTTATATGAAAGCGTGCACCAAGCTTTTCTTCTGCCCAATCTAATAAAGGATCCCACTGTTTACATTGCCACTGTACAAGCTCTTTTGGTGTTTGTGCACGATAAAAGATCATATCGCATGCAACAAAACGCAATAAATCTTCAAACACAACCTGCATATCATCAGCGATGCCATCAATCACAGTATTCACAAGACGCGTCATTGGCATTTTTGCTGGATTAATAACTTGTTTCTGGTTTTCAAATTCCTTCGCCACAAATGCAGCAAACATTTCCGTTGGTACGAGGAAATGGCGCTTTGCCGGTGTTTTAACTGGACATCCATCCAACAATAGAGAAAACCCTCCCTCCTCACAAGCAACCTTTACTTCCCTATAAAATCGTTGTGGTAAAGGTTGGCATGAAAGATTTTGAATCTTCTGAACAGAATGATTTTCATTTAATGGTCTATCAACATGATTCAAAATTTCGCGCATTTATTTTACCTTTGATATTTTCAAAAAATCGACTGTTTTTTAAGATTTTGTATATTTGATTAGGATTGAGTTTCTCCTGCCTCTTCTCTCTAAAGAAGGGAAAAAAATCTTACCAGCCCTAATCTGATTTAAAATTATATTTCATGTCTCTTTTACAAACAAGACAATGGGTCTTATCTCTCTATTCAGCAGAAACTGTTAGAACAACTTTCAAAAAGAATTTGTCTTGATTTAAAAACTTAAAAGCATCGAATTGGCTAATGAACGTGCATTCATCACCTTGCAAGTTGTTCACCTACAAGGGCTGTATCTACACTATAGCTTTTAAAATGCTTTCCGCAAAATGTTAAAGCAGAAAAACGCACATTCCCCCGAATAGGAATCAGTGCGTTTTACTTTTCATCCGCCTTGCTTAACAGCTGCCCCCAATTATTCGTCCTACATATCCAACTCATCACCCCTCGCGTAAATTTCCCTACTTTATATCACCGCCCTAAACGACGGTGTTTTACGGAACAATAGGATAACGATGACCTGAACCCTCTTCAGAGGAGGGAACAGAAGCAATATCAAATCTGTAAAAACTCTTCGTTCATTCTGTCTATTCTGTATCATCATCATTCTCATGAAAAGCCAAAAGATTAAAGCTTTGTACCATATGAGGTGGTAAAGGCGCGACAATATCCAATATCCCTCCTGAAGGATGAGGAACGCGAATCCGACGTGCATGAAGATGAAGGCGATTTTGTATTCCCCTTGGTAACTCCCAATTACTATCGGAAAAAAAATATTTTGCATCACCGATAATAGGATGATCCATATGAGCAGCATGAACACGCAACTGATGTGTTCTCCCCGTATAAGGTTCCATTTCAAGCCATGAAAGAGTACGCCCTCGCGTATCTAAAACTCGATAATAAGAAACCGCATGATAAGAGTTTGGCTCCCCATGTTCACAAACACGCATTTTATCCCCTTGGACAGTCATTTCCTTAACCATCCATGTTGAAATTTTATCTTGCTTTTTTTTAGGCACACCGCGAACCAATGCCCAATAAGTCTTTTTCGTTTCACGTGTTCGAAAAGCCGCCGTTAAAGCCTGTGCCGCCCCCCTTGACCGCGCAACAACGAGCACACCAGATGTCTCACGATCAAGACGATGAACCAACCGCGGTTTTTCACCTTTTTTATTGCGCCATACCTCAAGCATACTATCCACATGACGTGTCAAACCAGAGCCACCTTGTACTGCTAAACCAGCCGGTTTGTTAAAAACAAAAACCTTTGGATCTTCATAAAGCAACATTTTTTTCAAAACAGCTCCATCATCCTGCCCCCGAATTGTTTTATCTGTTATCGGAAAGCCTTCCTTGTCATCAACAGGTAAAGGCGGTATACGAACAGATTGTCCCATGAAAAGGCGTGTATCGTTTTTTACACGTCCACCATCAATTCGTACCTGCCCAGAACGCAGCAATTTTTGTAAATGCCCAAATCCAAGTCTTGGATAATGTACCTTAAACCAACGGTCTAAGCGCATTCCATTTTCATCTGCTTCAACTTTTTTTATTTCTACGCCTGCCATAAAAGTTCCCTTACCAAATAATTTTGCCTAATAATTGTACTGATCCGTTCTATACCTTGCCTTATATAAACATAAAAATCTCTAATCTATAGACTTCGCTTTATCACACCATATTACAGTAAGTATCTAAAATTGCCTTTTCTTCTCGTTCAAATTTTATTAGCTAAAAATCTAGCGATTACAAGAATCGATAAGCTTTATGCTTGCAATAGCTAGTGGAGATAATCACCTATGTCATTATTCAAAACCTATGTGCGTGTCCTCACTTATCTAAACAGAGAAAAAAAGACATCTTTTTTAATCTGTAGTGCTAATATTATATTAGCTCTTATCACCATTGCGGAACCTATTTTATTTGGACGCGTCATTGACGCTATTACAGAAAAAACAGATATTATTGTTACCCTCACAATTTGGGTATGCTTTGGTCTTTTTCATATTATTGCTTATGTGCTTATTGCTCGTAGTGCTGACCGCTTAGCACATAGACGCCGCTTAGCTGTTTTAACGGAATCTTTCGAACGTATTATCGCTATGCCTTTAATCTGGCATCAACAGCGTGGAACCTCTAACGCTCTTCATACACTTTTGCGTGCTGTAGACTCCATGTCGACCATATGGCTTGACTTTATGCGTCAACATCTCTCAACTCTTGTCGCACTATTTGTTCTCATTCCCATAGCTTTTAACATGAATTGGCGTCTCTCAACAGTCTTGGTTGTGCTTGCCATCATTTATGTATTGATTGCACGTTTAGTAATGCAAAAAACAAAAGATGGGCAAGCTGCTGTCGAGCGTTATCATCATAACCTTTTTCAACATGTCACAGATTCAATTTCTAACGTTTCCATTGTACAAAGCTATAACCGAATAAAGGAAGAAACTTCTATACTATATCAACATACAAGCGATCTTCTTAAAGCGCAGAATCCTGTTCTCAATTGGTGGGCTCTTGCCAGTGGTTTAAATCGAATGGCTTCAACTATTTCAATAGTTTGTGTTCTTTTACTTGGAGCTTTTTTTATCACCACAAATCAATTACGCATAGGTGAAGTTGTTGCTTTCGTCGGATTCGCACAATTAATGATTAGTCGTCTTGACCAAATGAGCGGTTTTATTAATTTAACCGTATCTTCACGAGCAAAACTACAAGAGTTTTTTGCAATGGAAGACTCAACCCTTCATAGCAAAGAACCTGAAAATCTCCCTTCTCTACAAAATGTTAAGGGTACAATACAATTTCATCAGGTCACTTATAAATTTCCCAATTCTTCTCAAGGTGTTTTTAATATCTCTTTTGAAATTAAAAAAGGACAAACCGTTGCGATTGTAGGACCAACAGGTGCTGGTAAGACAACATTAATGAATCTCTTGCAGCGCATATATGAGCCTACATTTGGGCATATCTCCATTGATGGAATAAATATACGCTCTGTTAATCGTGAATCCTTGCGAAAATCTCTAGCAACAGTGTTTCAAGATGCCGGTCTTTTTAACCGTACTATTCATGATAACATCTCAATAGGAAAAGAAACTGCAACAGATGAAGAACTTTATGAAGCAGCAAAAATAGCAGCTGCTCATGATTTTATTCTCAAAAAAGCGGATTGTTACAACACAATAATCGGTGAGCAAGGTTGTCAATTGTCAGGTGGAGAAAAGCAACGATTAGCAATTGCACGCGCTGTTTTAAAAAATGCGCCTATTCTCATACTCGACGAAGCAACCAGTGCTCTTGATGTTGAAACAGAAGCGCGCGTCAAAAATGCTCTTGACTGTATAAGCCATGACCGCACCACTTTTATTATAGCCCATCGTCTTTCAACAATACGCAATGCGGATGTTATACTTTTTCTAGAACAGGGGCATTTAATTGAAAAAGGAAGTTTTCAAGAATTGATCGATAAAGGCGGTCGCTTCTATAAACTCTTAAAAGCCAGTGGCTTATCAATCAATCAATCAGGAACAGACGAAAAGGATGAAAACATATTTCCTTTGCACGAAGCCATGGCATCATAAAACAACCTCTCCAGCTTTAAGAAAGAAGCCTATCTAAAACACAAAGCCCTTCTAACAGATCGCAAAGTGAATCAACACAAAGGAGAAGTTATCCTTCCAGAGCAGCTCTTAATGCTGCAATTGCCTCATCAGCCTTGCTTCCCTCAGGACCGCCCGCTTGCGCCATATCAGGACGCCCACCACCACCTTGACCACCAAGAACAGCTGAAAGAATACGTACCAAATCAACAGCATTCAAGTTATCCGTCAAGTCATCCGTAACGCCAACAACGGCACTCCCCTTGCCATCCTCTGAAACAGCAATAAAAGCAATAACCCCTGATTCAATCTGTTTTTTAGCAGAATCAACGAGCGCCTTAAGATCGCGTGGTGAAATATTATTCACAACACGTCCCATAAAAGAAATACCATTAATAACAGTAATATCTTCTTGACCATCTTGTCTTGTCCCAGCACTCAGCAGCATTTTTTTGCGCACATCATTTAACTCTTTTTCAAGTTTACGACGATCTTCAAGTAAAATCTGTATCCGCTCTTCTACACCAATAGCAGAAGTTTTTAAAAAATCAGCAATTTCATGGATACGCGCATCTTGGCGGCTCAGATAAAGACGCGCTGCGGCACCTGTTAAAGCTTCAATACGACGCACTCCAGAAGCAACAGAACTTTCAGAAACAATATGAATGATACCAATATCCCCCGTTCTCTCCACATGTGTCCCCCCACAAAGTTCAATAGACCAGTTCTTTTTTAAATCTCCCTGCTCACACTGATTACCCATAGCAACAACACGAACCTCATCACCATATTTCTCACCAAACAGTGCCATTGCCCCTTCAGAAATTGCATCATCCACCAGCATGAGGCGAGTTTTTACTTGGCTATTTTGTAAAACAATGTCATTTGCTAAATCTTCTATTTTTTTCAATTCTTCTGCAGAAACAGATTTTGGATGAGAAAAATCAAAACGCAACCGCTCCGGCGAAACAAGAGAGCCCTTCTGTGTAACATGAGCTCCCAATACTTGACGTAAAGCTCCGTGCAATAAATGGGTAGCAGAGTGGTTAGCGCGGATTTTCTTACGCCGAACACCATCAACGGCTAATTCTACACAATCAGACCTCCTCACCTGACCAGATTTAACTTCCCCAATATGGATAACAACACCATCAGCCTTTTTCTGAGTATCATGCACTTCAAAAATAAAGTTCTCACCAGAAATGATACCACTATCGCCAATCTGTCCACCAGATTCACCATAAAAAGGTGTCTGATTCACAATAACAATAGCTTTTTGTCCTGCAGAAACATTATCAACGATTTGACCATCACGCACAAGAGCCGTAAGAATAGCTTCTGCTTTTTCTGTTTCATAACCTAAAAACTCTGTAGCGCCAAACTTCTCACGCACAGAAAACCAAATTGCCTCTGTTTGAGCTTCACCAGAACCAGACCAATGGGCACGCGCTTCCTCTTTTTGGCGTTCCATTGCCTTATCAAAGACTTTAACATCAACAGATATTCCACGACGCCGAAGAACATCTTGCGTTAAATCCAGTGGAAAGCCATAAGTGTCATAAAGCTTGAAAGCAACTTCACCATTTAAATTATCCCCTTCTTTAAGATGCGTACTTGCTTCATTCAACAAACCAAGTCCTCGTTCAAGAGTCTTGCGAAAGCGCATTTCCTCTAATTTCAAAGTTTCTGCAATCAAAGATTCAGCGCGCACCAATTCAGGATAAGCTTGTCCCATTTCATGAATTAACGCAGGCAAAAGACGCCACATTAAAGGTTCTTTAGCACCAAGAAGATGCGCATGACGCATAGCACGACGCATAATACGCCGTAAAACATATCCCCTTCCCTCATTAGAAGGAAGAACACCATCAGCAATCAAAAATGCACATGAGCGAAGATGATCTGCAATGACACGATGGCTGGCAATAAAATCACCCGTTGCCTCAACCCCTGTAATTTCCTCTAATACCCTAATTAATGCACGAAAAAGATCAATATCATAATTATCATGCACCCCCTGTAAAACGGCAGCAATACGCTCTAGGCCCATACCTGTATCAATAGAAGGATGAGGTAATTCAATACGCTGTTCCTTGTCGAGTTGTTCATATTGCATAAAGACAAGATTCCAGATTTCAATAAAGCGATCACCTTCTTCATCCGCACTTCCAGGAGGCCCACCCCAAATTGCATCACCATGATCATAAAAAATCTCTGAACAAGGACCACAAGGTCCTGTTTCACCCATCGACCAAAAGTTATCAGCTGTTGCAATACGGATAATTTTTTCGTCTGAAAGACCAGAGATTTTACGCCATAACTGTGCCGCAACATCATCACTCTGATAAACGGTCACCAACAATTTATCTTTGGGAAGACAAAATTCTTTTGTTAAAAGATTCCACGATAAAAAAATGGCCTCTTCTTTGAAATAATCACCAAAAGAAAAATTCCCCAGCATCTCAAAAAATGTATGATGGCGTGCTGTATATCCAACATTGTCAAGATCATTATGCTTTCCCCCCGCACGAACACATTTTTGCGCTGTTGTTGCCTTTTTATAAGCGCGCTGTTCAAGTCCAGTAAAAACATTTTTAAACTGTACCATTCCTGCATTTGTAAACATGAGTGTGGGATCATTCTGTGGAACAAGTGGGCTAGAAGAAAGAACCTCATGCCCATTAAGACGAAAATAATCTAAGAAAGTTGATCGTATGTTCTTAACGCTATTCATATCAACACCTGCAAAATACAGCACAAAATACTAAAAGCAAAAACCACCCTTATTAAATATCCTCTTTGCCAAGCTTGGAGTTAATTTAATCAAAGAGTGGAATATTTGCTTTATAAATGAGAAGTAACGATCTTATAGTTAAAAACTTGAACAAATAAAAATAGAAAAATTTTAAATGAAGCAATGACACTAAAAAAACGTCCCATCAAATGACTTCATCGCTTTCTGTCGTATCTGACCCAGCATTTTCTAGCAATTCAATGGCAATCAAACCAGCATTTTGACGCAAAGCTGTCTCGATTTCTGCAGCGATTTCCGCGTTCTCACGCAAAAACTGCTTCGCATTTTCTCGCCCCTGTCCTAAACGCTGAGAATTATAAGAGAACCACGAACCAGATTTTTCTACAATACCAACTTTAACTCCCAAATCAATCAACTCACCTAATTTAGAAATACCCTCACCATAAATAATATCGAATTCAACCTGTTTGAATGGAGGTGCCAATTTATTTTTGACCACTTTAACACGGGTCTGATTGCCAACAATCACATCTCTATCTTTAATGGAACCAATACGGCGAATATCCAAACGAACAGAGGCATAAAACTTTAAGGCATTCCCACCTGTTGTTGTTTCAGGAGAACCAAACATCACACCAATTTTCATGCGAATTTGATTAATAAAGATCACCATACAGTTAGAACGGAAAATTGACGCTGTGAGTTTCCGCAAGGCTTTACTCATTAAGCGGGCTTGCAATCCAGGTAAAGCATCACCCATTTCACCATCAATTTCTGCACGTGGTGTTAAAGCAGCGACAGAATCAACGACAAGCACATCAACAGCACCAGAGCGTACCAACGTTTCTGTAATTTCTAATGCCTGTTCACCGGTATCTGGCTGAGAAATGAACAGATTTTCTAAATCAACACCAAGTTTGCGCGCATAAATAGGATCAAGAGCATGTTCTGCATCAATAAAAGCACAAATTCCACCAATTTTCTGTGCTTCAGCAATAGCATGAAGAGCCAATGTTGTTTTTCCCGAACTTTCTGGTCCATAAATCTCAACAATACGCCCTTTCGGTAGTCCACCAACCCCTAAAGCAATATCCAAGGACAACGATCCCGTTGGGATTGTTTCAATTTCAACAACTTGCTCCTTTTGCCCAAGACGCATAATGGAGCCTTTACCAAAAGAGCGTTCAATTTGAGCGAGAGCAGCATCGAGAGCTTTTGTTTTATCCACGATCATATCCTTGACGATTCATAATAACCAAATAAAGAGTGTACACTGTTATTTTAACTTAACTAAAGTCTTGAGTTTAAATGTTCACAGACTATTTCATTTCTATCCTCACATTGCGTCCACAACATCCCACTATCAAGACAAAAAGAATTTGCTATCCTTTAATCTTATGACACAAAAGAGCTTTCAATAAAATACTTTCCCATAAAGGAGAAAAATTCAGTACGTTTATATCTTTCTTCTAGAAAAGAAGCAATTTAAATACACTGCTTTACACACAACCACTCTCATGCCTCTTGTGTAAGCACTTTTAAAAGCTCCCTATCCCTTCATCAATCCCCCACTCTGACAACCCCAAAATGCATTATCAATAAAAACTGCTGTACATCACATATCACTCAAATCATCAATACAAAGCAGCTCATGAATGAAAGCGGGATATTTCTAAATCTGTATTTTAAGCGTATATGATTTTTTTACTCTTTAAGAGAATAATGTGTATTTAAAATATCGCTTAGACTATTATAGAATTCTCATCATATCACTAATGTGAAATAAGTTCAGTCTGCATAAAAATCTTATCTCAATTGAAATGTCATGTTTGATTGGCTCGTTTTTGGCGCAATTTTTTCCACCACTCAAGACGCTTAGCAATCTCACGTTCAAAACCACGCTCAACAGGTTGATAATAGTTTTGACGCGCAAGTTTTTCAGGAAAATATTCCTGCCCTGAAAAAGCATCTGGTTCATCATGGTCATAACGATAACCATGCCCATATCCTTCTTCCTTCATAAATTTTGTAGGCGCATTAAGAATATGTTTAGGAGGAGGCAAAGAACCATTTTTGCGTGCACACTGCATCGCTGCCTTATAGGCGAGATATGTTGCATTTGATTTTGGTGCAGTTGCAACATAAAGACATGCTTGCACCAAAGCGAGCTCTCCTTCTGGTGAGCCTAGATAATCATAAGCATCTTTTGCTGCATTACAAATGACAAGAGCTTGCGGATCAGCTAAACCAACATCTTCCACAGCCATACGAACCAATCTTCTCCCAATATAGAGAGGATCTTCACCAGCATCAAACATACGTGCTAAATAATAAAGTGCAGCATCAGGATCAGATCCCCGAACGGATTTATGTAACGCTGAAATGAGATTATAGTGTCCTTCCTGCCCTTTATCATAAATCGGTGCACGACGCTGAATAATTTCTTGCAAAACGACAGCATCAAATGTCTCCCCCTCTCGTGCAACAGACCACACTTCTTCTGCCAATGTTAACGCTGCCCGTGCATCTCCATCAGATATTCTTATCAAAATATCTCGAGCTTCATCACTCACCGGAAGAAGCTTTCCTTCCACTTCTTCAGCGCGTTTTAAAAGCATGCCCAAAGTTTCATGATCATGTGCAAGAAATTTCAAAACATGAGCACGAGAAAGAAGAGCAGCATTAAGTTCAAAAGAAGGATTCTGTGTCGTTGCCCCTATAAGAATGATAGTACCATCTTCCATAACAGGAAGGAAACTATCCTGCTGCGCACGATTAAAGCGATGGATCTCATCAACAAAGAGAAGTGTTTGACATCCAGACATAAAACGTGCTTGAGCAACTTCAAAAATTTTTTTAAGCTCAGAAACTCCAGTAAAAATAGCAGAAACTTGCTCAAAAGCGAAATTTGTTTCAAGTGCTAACAAGCGTGCAATCGTTGTTTTCCCTGTTCCTGGAGGTCCCCAAAAAATCATAGAACTCACGCAACCAGCTGCCAGCATACGCGAAAGCACCCCCTTCTCTCCAAGCAAATGATTTTGTCCAACAACATCATGAAGAGAACGAGGACGCATTCTTTCTGCAAGCGGCCGCTTTTTTTGAACTTGGAGATCAGAA
Source organism: Bartonella pachyuromydis (assembly GCF_039543065.1). Lineage (NCBI taxonomy): Bacteria > Pseudomonadati > Pseudomonadota > Alphaproteobacteria > Hyphomicrobiales > Bartonellaceae > Bartonella > Bartonella pachyuromydis. The sequence goes on from NZ_BAABJA010000003.1 coordinate 188,191, forward strand.
GACGAAGCAAAAAAATCTTTATTCAAAAAAAACCTCAGCGAATAAATTGGCGAATATACATGCCATCACGTTCATATTCCAATTGCCACATATTGGCGCGACTTTGCATAATAATCTTTTTTAACTGACTGACCGTTTGAATTTTATGACCATTAACAGCACGTAAGATATCTCCTAGACGAAAAATTCCAGCAGCATTGCTCGCCTCATCAATATCGGTAATCACAACACCTCTTGCAGATATAGGAAGATGAAAATGTCGACTATTTTGCGGTGTTAAATCTAATACTTCAGCACCAGAAAGAGGACCATCACCCGTAATCTTTTCAGATTTTGAAAATGCCGTTTCTGGTATTGATGCAACAGTTATTTGCGTCTTTAAAATTTTTCCATTTCGTAAATACTCTAAAACAAGGCTATGCCCAACACCAGATGTCATCAAACGATATCCAAGAGCATCTGGACTATCAACCCGCATCCCTTGCACATTCAAAATAACATCACCCACTTTTAAACCAGCCTTTGCAGCAGGACTATCCTTGACAACTTCAATAACAAGAGCACCATAAGGACGTTCTAAACCTAAACCACCAGCGATATCAGGTGTAACATTTTGAAAAGATGCACCAATATAAGGCGGCACAAAATACTTCCCGCCACGTTTAACAGTAGAAAGCATCACTTTTACAAGATTTACTGGTATAGCAAAACCAATCCCCACAGAGCCACCTGAACGCGAATAAATAGCCGTATTAATCCCTATTAACTCTCCTTTCATATCAATCAACGCTCCGCCAGAATTTCCTGGATTAATGGCAGCATCCGTTTGAATAAAAAAGTCAAAATCAGAAATACCAACACGTGTACGCGCTTGTGCTGAAACAATGCCACTGGTAACCGTTTGACCAACACCAAAAGGATTACCAATCGCTAAAACAAGGTCACCAACTTCAACAACATCAGAATCTCCTAAAGGGAGAACAGGAAACTGTGCATCCTTTGCATCAATTTCAAGCACCGCAATATCTGTTGCTTCATCTTTTAACACAACCTTACTTTCAAATTCCCGCCCATCAGAAAGAGCAATTTTAATTTCACTTGCATCCTTAATGACATGATAATTTGTAACAACCAAACCACGTGCGTCAACAATTACTCCAGACCCTAATGAAGATTGCTTGCGTACAGGAAAATTATTTTGAAAACGACCAAAAAATTGCTCAAAAAATGGATCACCGGCAAAAGGTGAACGCGCTCTAATTTGTCGAGCGGCATAAATATTCACAACAGATGGAATAGTTTTTTTTACTAAAGGAGCAAATGAAAGTGTAATTTCTTTTTGTGTTTGGGGAATTTGAGCATAAGCACAAGGCAATGATATTTGTGCTATAATAGCAAAAAAAAGCCACGCTAAAAAAGAATACTTCATTACGCACTCCTAAAATAATTAACTCTTTAAATATTAAGAGGATAAGATGCTTTCTCATCCTTCATAAACTCGAGATTTCTTTATTAATATTTACAATCAAAAAGAAAAACAACTATTTAAGTCACAAATATTATAAAAAACAACAAATTCAATATATTGTGATATTTTTTCATATTTATTTATTAAATAAAATAAATTCCCAAATGCTTATAAAAAAAACCGCCTAGAAAGGCGGTCTCCCAAAATTCAACAAAAAACTTTATCTTTATGAAGAAGTTTCTTTCTGATTTGCATCATTTTCTGTACGCATACGATCTATAGCCCCTTTTGCATCAATATCACGATCAACAAACTCTATAACAGCCATTGGAGCATTATCACCGGTACGAAAACCCGCCTTCATAATACGCAAATATCCACCATTTCGTGCTGCATATCGGGGCGCAAGCGTATCAAATAACTTTGTAACTTTTCCCGCATCACGAAGGGCTGCAATTGCCTGCCGACGTGCATGCAAACCTCCACGTTTACCCAGCGTCACTAACTTTTCAACAATAGGACGAACTTCTTTAGCCTTTGGAAGCGTTGTCACAATTTGCTCATGCTCGATCAGCGAAACCGCCATATTAGCAAACATCGCTTTACGGTGACTAGCAGTCCGATTCAACTTACGGCCTGACTTACTATGGCGCATGAACCTTCTCCTTAAATTTTAATATTGATCTTCGTAGCGTTTTGCAAGATCATCAATGTTTTCAGGCGGCCATGCAGAAACTTCCATACCAAGATGCAATCCCATACAGGCCAAAACTTCTTTAATCTCATTTAACGACTTACGTCCAAAATTCGGTGTCCGAAGCATTTCCGCTTCTGTCTTCTGGATAAGATCACCAATATAGACGATATTATCATTTTTAAGACAATTTGCTGAACGAACTGAGAGCTCTAATTCATCCACTTTCTTAAGGAGAGCAGGATTAAAAGCAAGCTCCGAATCAGACTCTTCAACAGTTTCCTTTTGCGGCTCCACAAAATTAACAAACAACGACAATTGATCCTGAAGAATACGCGCTGCAAAAGCAACAGCATCCTCCCCATTAACCGCACCATTTGTTTCAATTGTGAGCGTTAATTTATCATAGTCGAGAACTTGCCCCTCACGCGTATTCTCTACCTTATAGGAGACTTTACGAATTGGCGAATAAAGACTATCAACTGGAATAAGGCCTATTCGCCCATCATCAGCACAATTACGATCCGATGGAACATAGCCTTTCCCTGTATTGACAATAAATTCCATACGAATTTCAGCATCCTCATCAAGAGTGCAAATAACATGCTCTGGATTGAGAATTTCCATATCTCCAACTGTGCTGATATCTCCAGCCTTCACAATACCAGGACCCTCTTTACAAATAACGACCCGTTTAGGTCCCTCATCTTCCATACGAAGCGCAATTTCTTTGATATTAAGAATAATATCTGTAACATCTTCGCGAACACCTGGAATTGATGAAAATTCGTGCAACACACCATCAATCTGCACAGCAGTAATTGCGGCACCACGAAGTGATGATAATAACACACGACGAAGCGCATTACCCAATGTTAAGCCAAAACCACGTTCAAGAGGTTCAGCAACCAAGCTCCAAACATTTGGAGTATCATGTGCACAAAACTCAATCTTATTGGGTTTAATCAGTTCCTGCCAGTTTTTCTGGATCATATTTTCATTCCCGTTCTTTACTTCCGCTACCATTCAATCGTAACGGCCAATGTGAACATCAGAGAAGCCTCTGATAACAAAAAACAACACCCAATTAAACACGCCGTCTTTTTCTCGGGCGACATCCATTATGAGGAATTGGTGTTACATCACGAATGGAAGTAATGACAAAACCAACAGATTGCAATGCACGCAAAGCGGACTCGCGACCTGAACCAGGACCACAAACTTCAACTTCCAACGAGCGCATACCATGTTCTTGAGCTTTTCTAGCACAATCCTCTGCAGCAACCTGAGCAGCAAACGGCGTAGATTTTCGTGAACCTTTAAACCCCTGTGCTCCAGCAGATGACCAAGCAATTGTATTTCCCTGAGCATCAGTAATGGTAATCATTGTATTATTAAATGTTGAATTGATATGCACAACGCCTGATGAAATATTTTTACGTTCGCGACGACGAACACGTGTGGCTTCCTTGGCCATAGTCTTCCTTTCAATGATCTCTTCACTGCCGTAACACCAGCAGCTCCACCCACCTTGCCCTTGTTAAAAAACTTTAACAAGGAACATAATATAAAAATAAAAATCTTTCTCCCAAAAAAGAATTCTACTTTTTCTTACCAGCAATCGCCTTAGCTGGCCCCTTGCGCGTACGTGCATTCGTATGCGTACGCTGTCCACGAACAGGCAAAGAACGACGATGACGCAAACCACGGTAACAACCAAGGTCCATCAAACGCTTAACATTCATAGCAACCTCACGACGAAGATCACCTTCAACCTGATAACCTTGATCTATCGCTTCACGAATTTGCAGAACTTCCGCATCCGAAAGTTCATGTACACGACGCCCTACAGGAATACCAACTTTTTTAATAATTTCTTGAGCAAATTTTGGTCCAATCCCGTGGATATATTGAAGCGCAACAATTACACGCTTATTTGTCGGGATATTGACGCCAGCAATACGAGCCACGCCTACTCTCCTTGATTATATTGACAACTAACCATAAAATACCCAATGTACCTTACAGAAAAACGATCCGGCACAAACATACTCCGAATCCTATATTTTATTGAAATAAATTAAAGTTGCTTTTGATAGATTTTACTAAAAAAGTCAACACCTTTCATTTATTTCTAATAAGAATCTCTTTATCGCGGATTATTGCAGGCAATTTCTAATCACACGTGATACCTCGGTAATATCCATCATCCCATCAACCACCTTCAATAATCCTCTTTCTGAATAAAATTCTGATAGAGGCGCCGTTTTTTCACGATATTCTACTAATCGCTTTGCAAAAGCAACAGGATTATCATCTGAACGAACCAACCCACCAGCAGCTATTGATTCCGAAACGCGTCTTTTCATGCGTTCAATTAACGCACCTTCATCAACACGCAACTCAATAACAGCATCAAGATGCATATTTTTTAATTGTAAAATCTGCTGCAACGATTCTGCCTGTCCTACAGTCCGTGGATACCCATCCAAAACAAAACCGTTTACACAATCACTTTCATCAATTCGCTCCGAGACAATTTGGTTAACAATGCTATCAGACACCAAAGCACCAGAGCTTATAATGGTTTTAGCTTTTTTACCAATTTCTGTCTCTTTGGAAATAGCCTCACGCAACATATCACCTGTTGACAACTGAGGAACATCATAGGTCTCAGCCAACATTTTAGCTTGTGTACCTTTACCTGCTCCAGGCGGACCTAAAAGAATAACTCTCATCGATTCTTTTTACCTCCACGAAGTTTTGACTTTTTAATCAATCCTTCATATTGGTGTGCAACGAGATGTCCCTGAATTTGAGCGACTGTATCAAGCGTAACAGTAACAACAATCAACAAAGAAGTTCCTCCAAGATAAAAAGGAACCTGTAGAGCAGATATCATAAATTCAGGCAACAAACAAACCAAAATAATATAAATCGCCCCCACAACAGTAATACGCGTCAAAACATAATCAATATATTCAGCTGTACGCTCTCCAGGACGAATTCCTGGAATAAAACCAGAATGTTTTTTCAACTGATCGGCTGTATCACTTGGATTAAACACAATAGCCGTATAAAAAAAACAAAAAAACGCCATCAAAAGTGCATAAACAATCATATAAAGTGGCTGTCCATGACTAAGAGAATAAGAAACAGCCTGCATCCACTGTGGCATTTTGTCAGAAAAATTATTAATCGTCGCAGGCAATAATAACAAAGATGAAGCGAAAATTGGTGGAATAACACCCGCAGTATTCAACTTCAAAGGAAGATGTGACATGTCGCCTTGAAAAATCTGATTACCAATTTGACGTTTTGGGTATTGAATAAGAATTCGCCGCTGGGCACGTTCTATAAAAACAATAACGGCTATAACAAAAATCGCAATGAAAAAGATTCCTATCAATAGAAAAGTTGATAAATCAGCTTGACTATGAGCAGTTAAAAGTTGCGCAAAAGTAGAAGGGAGATTAGCCACAATCCCTGTAAAAATAATGAGAGAAACCCCATTACCAACACCGCGCGACGTAATTTGCTCACCAAGCCACATGAGAAACATTGTTCCACCAACAAGGGTAATAACGGAAGAAATACGGAACATAAGCCCTGGCTCTACAACTATCTGCAATCCTGTTCCTATACCAGTTTCAAGTGCAACTGCGATACCAAATGCTTGTAGAATCGCCAAAATAACCGTGACATATCGCGTGTATTGATTAATAACCTTACGACCTACTTCACCCTCTTTTTTAAGAGTTTCCAAAGAAGGAATAACTGAAGTGAGTAATTGCACAATAATTGATGCTGATATATAAGGCATAATTCCTAAGGCAAAAATTGCCATACGCCCAACAGCACCCCCCGCAAACATATTAAACAACCCTAAAACACCAGACGCATGATGTTCAAATGTCTGCCGTAAAGCATCAATATTAATACCAGGAAGAGAAATATAAGTACCAAATCGATAAACAAGAAGCGCAGATAGAGTAAACCAAATGCGTTTTTTTAATTCCGTTGCACGTGAGAAAGTACCAAAGTTTATATTGGAAGCAAATTGCTCTGCTGCTGATGCCATAAAAAGTCTCCAGTCCACACTCCAGTTCTTAAAATCACAGAAGCATAACTCTAAAAATTCATATCGTTATACATAAACAAATGTAAAACTCAAACAACCCTCCACAGAAGATATTCGTAAATGAATCCCCCCTTTAGAATATCATTTATACTAAAAATTTACCGAACAGGCTCAGGAAAAATCACCTGACCACCTACTTTTTCAATCTTAATACGAGCTGCTTCAGAAGTACCAGAAACATGAACTATAATTTTCGCTTTTAATTCACCATCAGAAAGAAGACGCACACCATCTTTCATACGACGAATAATACCAGCCTCTTTTAGAGCAATAATATCAATAGGCTTTTCAGCATTCAATTTACCCGCATCAACCGCCAACTGAATACGTCCCAGCGAAACTTCATTATAAGCTTTAGAAAAAAAGTTTCTAAAGCCACGCTTTGGTAAGCGGCGATAGATAGGCATTTGTCCACCTTCAAAACCATTAAGCGAAACACCAGAACGCGATTTTTGCCCTTTTACACCACGACCACCAGTTTTACCAGTACCAGAACCGATACCACGCCCAACACGTTTACGAGCTCTTGTTGCGCCTTCACGATCACGTAATTCATTGAGTTTCATAATTTTATACTCCCGCAACCTTTAACCTTCATCTATAACACGAACAAGATGGCGAACCTTAGCGATCATACCCCGAACACAAAGGGTATCTTCTAAAACACGCCGGCGCCGCATTTTATTCAATCCAAGCCCTTTCAAGGTTGCACGCTGAATCTGTGAATTCCGAATTGGACTTCCAATTTGTTCTATAGTCACAGTCTTACCACTCTGAGATTTTTTCTGAACCATTTTCTAATTCCTTCTCTGATAATCTCAGAAACTATCCTTCTACATCAACTAAATGCCGACGACGCGCCTGCAAAGTTGAATATTTTATACCACGTTGAGCAGCAATATCCCTAGGGTGCATCTGCCGTTTCAATGCATCAAATGTTGCACGAACCATATTATAAGGATTAGATGAACCAAGTGACTTTGCCACAACATCCTGCATACCAAGAGTTTCAAAAATTGCACGCATTGGACCACCAGCAATAATACCGGTACCAGCAGAAGCCGAACGCAACAAAACACGACCAGCCCCGTGACGACCTTCAAGATCATGATGTAATGTACGCCCAGACCGAAGCGGAACATAAATCATTCCTCGCTTTGCAGCTTCCGTAGCTTTACGAACAGCTTCTGGCACTTCACGCGCCTTACCATGACCAAAGCCTACACGCCCTTTCTGATCTCCAACAACAACAAGAGCGGCAAAACCAAAACGCCGACCACCCTTTACAACTTTAGCAACACGATTGATATGAACAAGCCGATCGACAAATTCACTCTCACGTTCATCGCGCTCATTACGTTCTTTCTGTGCCATTCCTCATTCCTTTTTCTTTTCCGGAAGCACGCCAACAAAGTTCCACCATCAAAAGAGAGGAACTCACACGAAACACCCTAAAATCCTTTTACCATCATCTTCAAACAAAACACTTTAGAAGCTTAAACCACCTTCACGTGCTGCCTCAGCCAAAGCTTTTACTCTACCATGGTAAACATATGCTCCACGATCAAAAACCACCTCATGAACACCAGCTTTTTTTGCACGTTCAGCAATCAATTTACCAACAGCGAAAGCTGCCTCTTTATCAGCACCACTTTTTAACGATTTTTTTAAACCATTATCAAGGGTAGATGCCGAAACAAGCGTACATCCACGCAAATCATCAATAATTTGAGCATAGATATTTTGATTTGAACGGTAAACACTAAGCCGTGGACGATCACTAGAAACCATTTTAATTCTACGACGAACACGTTGCGCACGACGCTGGATAATGTCCTTAGATGAAGCCATAATACAAAATCCTTACTTCTTTTTACCTTCTTTACGGAAGATATGCTCATCTGCATGCTTAACACCTTTACCTTTATAAGGTTCAGGTCTACGATATTCACGAATCTCAGCTGCAACTTGCCCAACTTGCTGTTTATCGATTCCAGAAACAACAATTTCCGTAGGCTTAGGAACAGTTACAGTAACACCTGATGGTACTTTATAAACCACATCATGCGAAAAGCCTAATGATAATTGGACATCCTTACCCTGCAAAGCAGCACGATAACCAACACCATTAATTTCCAATCTCTTTTCAAAACCGTCCTTCACACCACAAAAAATATTTTCAATCATTGAACGCGACATCCCCCATTTAGAACGTGCATCTTTTGATTGATCCCGTGGGGAGACCGATATAACATTATCCTCAAGTTTCACTAAGACCTCATCATTCACGACGTAACTCAGCTCACCTTTCGGACCTTTCGCTTTAACAAGCTGTCCTTCAACAGTTGCGGTAACTCCAGAAGGAATTGAAATGGGCTTTTTTCCAATACGAGACATTGTTCTAACCTACTTTTCTTCTGTTTTCTTGGACATAACTTAGAAAACACGACAAAGGAGCTCTCCACCGACATTCTGTTCACGCGCTTCATGATCGGCCATCACCCCTTTAGGAGTTGATAAAATAGAAATACCAAGACCATTTGCCACCTGAGGAAGTGATTTAGCAGAAACATACACACGACGACCAGGTTTTGAAACACGCGAAATATCACGAATAGCTGCTGAACCTTCAAAATATTTTAACTCGATTTCAATTTCAGACTTCCCATCACCTAAATCGACCTGATTATATCCGCGAATATAACCTTCCGATTGAAGAACATCGAGAACGCGTGCACGAAGTTTGGAAGCAGGCGTAACAACCTTGCCTTTTTTACGACCAAGCGCATTACGAATACGCGTCAACATATCACCAAGAGGATCTGACATAGACATTGAGTAATCTCCTCTCACCAACTAGATTTAACAATGCCCGGAATGTGCCCGATAGAACCAAGTTCACGCAATGCAATCCGCGACATTTTTAATTTACGATAATAAGCCCGTGGACGCCCTGAAACCTCACAACGATTACGAACACGAACTTTTGCAGAATTACGTGGCAACCCTGCCAACTGAACAGAAGCCTTAAAACGCTCTTCAAGAGAAAGCTTCTGATCCATAACAATTGCTTTCAAGCGTGCACGACGTGCAGCATAACGCTTTACCATCACCTCACGACGCTTATTTTTCTCAACGGCACTTACTTTGGCCATAATCTTACCTCGCTACATCTGCCGTTACGAACGAAAAGGAAAATTAAAAGCACGCAACAATTCACGTGCCTCATCATCCGTTTTCGCTGTCGTACAAACGATAATATCCATGCCCCAAATTTGATCAACTTTATCATAATTGATTTCTGGAAACACAATGTGCTCTTTAATACCCATAGCAAAATTACCACGGCCATCAAAGCTTTTTGGGTTTAAACCACGAAAGTCACGAACCCGCGGAAGCGCAATCGTAACAAGACGATCCAAAAACTCAAACATACGATCTTTACGCAATGTAACTTTAGCCCCAAGCGGCATTCCTTCACGAACCTTAAAAGTTGCAATAGAATTACGCGCACGGGTAACAACAGCCTTCTGACCTGTTATGAGCCCCAAATCCTCAGCAGCAAGAGATGGTTTCTTAGAATCAGCCGTAGCCTCACCAATTCCCATATTAACTACAATTTTATCAACCCGCGGAATTTGCATCGCATTTTTATAATGAAACTTCTCTTGAAGCGCTTTACGAACCACTTCAAAATAATGTGTCTTCATGCGTGGTGTTTGTTTTTCTTCAGCCATTAATCAACTCTCCCGAACGCTTGGCAAAACGAACCTTATTACCATCTGCATTCATACGAAAACCTACACGTGTAGGCCTACCATCTTTAGGATCAGCAATTGCCAAATTAGATAGATGAATCGGAGCCTCCTTAGAAACAATTCCAGCTTCTTGCTTTTGTGTCTGACGCTGATGACGCTTAATCATATTAACACCACGAACAAAAGCTTTATTTTCCTTAGGATTCACCTTAATGACTTCACCACTACATCCCTTATCCTTACCGGATATAACAACAACTTTATCACCTTTTCGAATCTTCTGCATAACACTCTCCCCTTATAATACTTCAGGAGCGAGCGAGATGATCTTCATATGATTCCTACCACGAAGTTCGCGGGGAACTGGTCCAAAGATACGTGTACCGATCGGCTCTTTTTTATTATCCACTAAAACAGCAGCATTACTATCAAAACGAATGACACTACCGTCTGCGCGACGAATATCCTTAGCAGTACGAACCACTACAGCTTTCATCACATCACCTTTTTTAACACGGCCACGAGGAATAGCATCCTTGACCGAAACAACAATAATGTCACCGACCGAAGCATATTTCCGCTTTGAACCGCCTAACACCTTGATGCACATGACACGACGAGCACCGGAATTATCGGCAACGTCGAGGTTTGTTTGCATCTGAATCATGACTGGCCACCTTCTCTTAACATTTATATCCGGTCACGTCCTTAACACATCCGGATTTGCCTGCCAAATAACGATAAAGTTATTGTCTCAAATCTAACAACGGAAAGAAAACCACCGTTAAACTTTAAAACAATGAACTCAACTCACTACGCCACATTGCCTTTAACAACAATCCAACGTTTATCTTTCGAAATCGGTCTAGATTCCTGAATAGAAATTTGATCTCCAACCTTAAACTGGTTATTCTCGTCATGCGCCTTATATTTTTTAGACTGCCGAACGGTCTTTTTGAGAAGTGGATGAGAATAACGACGCTCCACTTTCACAACCACAGTCTTATCACTCTTGTCACTAACGACAACACCCTGCAAAATGCGTTTAGGCATCTCTAATTTCCTTAAACCTTACTTTCGTTTATCTTCTGACGAAGAAAAGTTTTAACACGTGCAATATCACGACGAACCTGTCTAACACGTGCAGTCTTTTCTAATTGACCGGTTGCTTTTTGAAAACGCAAATTAAATTGCTCTTTCTTCAACTTAGCCAATTCATCTTTCATTTGGTCGAGCGTTTGCGCCCGTAATTCTGTGGCTCTCATCGCTTAACCTCTTTATTCAGCAATACGCTGGATGAAACGCGTCTTTATAGGCAATTTCGCAGCACCAAGCCTCAATGCTTCACGTGCCACATCTTCAGAAATCCCATCAAGCTCAAACATGATACGCCCAGGCGCAACACGCACCGCCCAATAGTCTACACTTCCCTTACCTTTACCCATACGAACTTCTGTAGGCTTAGAAGTAACTGGAAGATCCGGAAAAATACGAATCCACACACGACCAGAACGTTTCATATAACGTGTAATCGCACGCCGCGCCGCTTCAATTTGGCGGGCAGTAATCCGTTCTGGCTCAACAGCCTTCAGACCGTAAGCACCGAAATTTAAATCCGTACCACCCTTCGAAAAACCGTGAATACGGCCTTTGAACTGCTTACGGAACTTTGTGCGCTTTGGCTGCAACATTGCTCTCTACTCCAAATTCTAGTTCAATAACAAAAACTAAGCATTTTCGCGGCGACGATTCGATGAAGAACCAGAGTGATCAACTTCTGTAGCACGACGCTCTGAAGCCATTGGATCATGCTCAAGAATTTCACCTTTAAAGACCCAAACTTTAACACCACAAATACCATAAGCAGTCTTAGCTTCTGCTGTACCGTAATCAACATCAGAACGCAAGGTATGAAGCGGAACACGACCTTCACGATACCATTCCATACGAGCGATTTCAGCTCCACCAAGACGTCCAGAACAATTAATACGAATTCCTTCTGCTCCAAGACGCATAGCTGATTGAACCGCACGTTTCATTGCACGCCGAAAAGCAACACGGCGCTCTAACTGCTGAGCAATTGATTGTGCAATAATTGCAGCATCTGTTTCTGGTTTACGAATCTCAACAATATTTAATGAAGTCTCAGCATTCGTCATTTCTGAAAGCTTACGACGAAGCTTTTCGATATCAGCACCCTTTTTACCAATAATAAGACCAGGACGCGCAGAATGAATCGTCACACGACACTTCTTGTGAGGACGTTCAATAATAACCCTAGAAATAGCCGCCTGCTTTAACTCTTCCAACACATACAAACGGATTTTCAAATCTTCATGAAGAAGACGTCCATATTCACCACTATCAGCATACCAACGGGAATCCCAAGTCCGATTAACTCCAAGACGAAGTCCTATTGGATTGATCTTCTGACCCATTATGCGGCCTCCACTTTCTCGGTAATTTCACGAACAATAATAGTAAGATGCGAAAACGGACGTTCAATCCGACTAGCACGTCCACGACCGCGAACATGAAAACGCTTCATCACTATCGACTTACCGACATAGGCTTCTGCAACAATGAGCGAATCAATATCAAGATCATGGTTATTTTCCGCATTTGCAATCGCTGATTCAAGCGTTTTTTTCACAGTTCCAGCAATACGTTTACGTGAAAATGTCAAATCAGCTAGCGCCACGTTAACTCTCTTACCACGAATCATCGCAGCAACCAAATTAAGTTTTTGCGGACTAACACGAATTGTCCGAGTAACGGCTTTCGCCTCATTCTCTTTAAGCTGGCGCGGAACCTTAGCTTTTCCCATCACCTATTTCCTCTTCGCTTTCTTATCTGCACCATGCCCATAATAAGTCCGGGTGGGAGCGAATTCACCAAACTTATGTCCAACCATCTCTTCAGAAACAGAAACAGGAATATGCTTATTGCCGTTGTAAACACCAAAAGTTAAACCAACAAATTGTGGTAAAATAGTAGAGCGACGGCTCCATATTTTAATAACTTCATTGCGCCCACTCGCACGGACCTTTTCTGCTTTTCCAAGAAGATAGCCGTCAACAAACGGACCTTTCCAAACTGAACGAACCACTTCAGACTACCTTTCTCACTTCTTGCGCTGATGACGCGTACGCATAATAAACTTATCGGTGGATTTATTGGAGCGCGTACGCTTACCCTTTGTAGGCTTACCCCAAGGAGACACTGGATGACGCCCCCCTGATGTACGTCCTTCACCACCACCATGCGGATGATCAACGGGATTCATAGCAACACCACGAACATGCGGACGCTTACCACGCCAACGTGAACGACCAGCCTTACCATCATTAATATTCCCATGATCAGGATTTGAAACAGCACCAACAGTAGCAAAACAACTGCTAGACACCAAACGCTGCTCTCCAGAATTAAGACGAAGAATAGCCATCCCTTGATCTCGCCCAACAAGCTGCGCATAAGTGCCCGCTGAACGCGCGATCTGACCACCTTTTCCAGGTTTCATTTCAACATTATGAATAATCGTACCCACTGGCATATCACCAAGCGGCATAGCATTACCTGGCTTAACATCAACATTCGAACCAGCAATAACAGAATCACCAACACCAAGACGCTGTGGTGCAAGTATATAACTTAACTGCCCATCCTCATAGCGAACAAGTGCAATAAAAGCTGTGCGATTTGGATCATACTCTAAACGCTCAACTTTAGCAGAAACATCGCGTTTAAGACGCTTAAAATCAACAAACCGATAGCTACGCTTATGGCCACCACCCTGAAAACGAGCCGTAACACGACCACGATTATTACGACCACCTTTTGACGATAAACCTTCAGTCAGCGTTTTTACAGACTTACCCTTATAAAGGCAAGAACGATCTACAATAACAAGTTGACGCTGCCCGGGCGTAGTTGGATTAAACTGCTTAAGTGCCATTATCTTTATCTCCGAGCCTCTTTAAAGACCTGTAGAAACGTCGATAGACTGACCATTCGCCAGTGTCACGATCGCTTTCTTGACATCACTCTGCCGACCAACAATGCCCTTAAAACGCTTCACTTTACCTTTACGGACTATCGTATTAACCGCTTTTACTTTGACGTTAAAAAGCGCCTCAACAGCAGCTTTAATTTCAGGCTTCGTCGCTTTCGGCGCAACATTAAAAGCAACTTGATTATATTCAGAAATCATAGTCGACTTTTCAGTAATAACTGGACTAACAATTATATCATAATGGCGAAGATCTGTCATTTAAAACGCTCCTCAAGAGCCTCAACAGCTGCTTTTGATAAAACAAGTTTGCTGCGACGCAAAATATCATAAACATTAATTCCTTGAATTGGCAAAATATCAATATTAGGAATATTAGATGCTGCCCGAGAAAAATGGACATCTATCTCTTTACCACCAATTAAAAGCGCATTATCAAAACCAAGCTTAGAAAAACGAGAAACAAGCATCTTGGTTTTAGCATCTTTAATACTCATCTCATCAACAACAATCAAATCTTTTGCTTTTAATTTTGCTGATAGAGCAAACCGTAATCCAAGCGCACGAATTTTCTTAGGAAGATCATGCGCATGACTACGCACTACAGGACCATGTGCTTTACCACCACCACGAAACTGCGGCGCACGAGCAGATGAGTGCCGAGCACGTCCAGTTCCTTTTTGTTTAAACATCTTTGCTCCTGTTCGTGACACATCAGAGCGCCCTTGCGCTTGATGAGTCCCCTGTTGGCGACGCGCCAACTGCCAACGAACAACGCGCTGTAAAATGTCTTCGCGTGGAACAAGACCAAAAATAGCCTCAGAAACCTTCAGCTTACCAGCTTCATCCCCATCAAGGGTTTTAATTACAAGATCCATTATTCGGCTCCCTCAACTTCAGAGGTTTCCACCACCGGAGTAACCATTTCCGCTTTCTCCTTCGCAATATGACGAATACCTGCAGGCTTTGGCACATTATCAGGAAGAGGTTTCTTTACCGCGTCACGAACCAAAATCCAAGCGCCTTTACAGCCAGAAACAGCTCCACGCACTAAAATCAAACCACGCTCAATATCTGTAGAAACAACCTCAATATTTTGCGTTGTTACACGGACCTGCCCCATATGGCCAGCCATTTTCTTACCTTTAAACACTTTACCAGGATCTTGACACTGCCCCGTTGAACCATGCGCACGATGTGTGATTGAGTTACCATGCGAAGCACGATGCCCACCAAAATTATGACGCTTCATAACACCGGCAAAGCCTTTACCAATACTTGTACCTGTCACATCAACTCTTTGCCCTGGAACAAAATGTTCTACTGTAATTTCAGTACCGACATCAAGAAGATTGTCGGGGCTTACACGAAATTCCGCTATTTTCGCTTTTGGCTCAACAGAAGCCTTAGCAAAATGCCCACGAAGAGCACGCGAAGTATTTTTTACCTTGGCAAAGCCTACACCTAATTGAACAGCAGTATAACCATTCTTTTCAACTGTACGCTGAGCCACAACTTGACAATTTTCCAAACGAAGCACCGTTACCGGTACATGTTCACCAGCTTCATTATAAACACGGGTCATGCCCAGCTTCTGTGCTATTACACCTGAACGCATCGGGTCTGTTCCTTCTGTCCTCAAACCTCAGAGCTTAATTTCTACATCCACACCAGCAGAAAGATCGAGCTTCATAAGAGCATCTACTGTTTGCGGTGTTGGATCAACAATATCAAGAAGACGCTTATGTGTGCGCATTTCAAACTGCTCACGGCTCTTCTTATCGATATGCGGCCCACGATTGACCGTAAACTTCTCAATCCGCGTTGGAAGCGGAATAGGACCACGGACATTCGCACCAGTACGCTTAGCAGTTGACACAATTTCACGTGTCGACGCATCAAGAATTCTGTGATCAAATGCTTTCAAGCGAATGCGGATATTTTGACTGTTCATGCTCTTTTATTTCCCTGTCATGCAAAACGCCTTAACAATAAAGGCGTTTTTCAATAACCATTATTTACTCAATGATCTTAGAAACGATACCGGCACCAACAGTACGACCACCTTCACGAATAGCAAAGCGAAGTTTCTCTTCCATAGCTATCGGAACAATCAGAGAAACATCCATCGCAACAT